>NZ_JCAMOT010000006.1:0-323081 GCF_059512425.1 Bradyrhizobium sp. Leo78 | reverse complement strand
CGTCCGCGTTACCTGCGCTCGTCAGTCGCACGCATCGCGTCCACCGCATCTCACCGCAACGTTCGTGACGATCGCGAGCCGCCCCTCATTCGGATGAGACGCGCGGAGTTAAATCACTGATTTGCCCGACGGCGGAAGCGGAATGTTTTTCGCGCGAGGGGTAGACAGGCCAAATCAGGTTGATCGGATTGAGGAAAATCGCGCCGACTGCATCTGTCATTCCGGGGCGCGCGAAGCGCGAGCCCGGAATCCATTTCGCCGCTTGCGTCTGTGGCCCGATGGATTCCGGGTTCGCGCCAAGGGGCGCGCCCCGGAATGACGGAGGGTCGTGACCTCGCTGCGTTCCCTGACGCAGACCTACATTTTCAGCGCCTCGATATAGCCGGGCACGACAAGAGCGCTGCGCCGCTCAATGCCCTTGGAGCGCAGCCAGCCATCGATCAGGTCCTCGTTCTGGCCGCGGATCACGACGGCGACATGTCTCGCCGCCAGGAACGCTTCGCGCTTCTAACCGTCGCTGGTGCCTACCGCACACCATAGCGCGTGAAGTCGCTGCCGATCTTGACCTGGATCGTCTTTGCCGATGCGATATCGGCGTTGCTGCCCGCTTTGTCGCCGGTCTTCAGCCTGGCAAGCCCGCGCCCATAGAGTGCGCTCGCCAGCTTCGGATCGAGTTGCAGCGCGGAGCTGTAATCATCGATAGCCGCGTCGAATTTGCCCATTTTGAGGTAGATCAGCCCGCGTGAGTCATATGTCGCGGCGTTGTTCGACGCCAATTGAAGCGCCTTGTTGCAGTCCTGCAGTGCCGCCTCCAGCGCGCCGAGGATGGCCTGCGTCCAACAGCGTCCGCTCCACACGGCTTCCAAATCGGGTTCGAGACGAATTGCCTCGTCATAGTCCCGCGCCGCGCGATCGTACTCGTGCTTTTTCAGGTAGGCTCTGGCACGGTTGGCGAAAGCGCTGCCGTAGCTGGGATTGAGCTGGATCGCGCCATCGAGAGCTTTGATGGCGAGGTCGTACTCGCCTTTCTTCAAATAAGCCGCGCCGCGATTGTTGAAGGCCTTGACGTAGGTTGGATTGAGCTGGATCGATTGATCGAAATCCTGGATGGCGCGGTCGTAGTCTCCCTTTGCCGCATAAGCGTTGCCACGATTGTTGTAGGCGATTGCCAAGGCAGCTGTCTTGCCGTGACCGGAAGCGATGAGCGCCGTGCAGCCATTGACACGGGCTTCAAGCGAGGCTTGATCCGTGCCGTTGCACAACGCAATGTCGGTCAGATAGTTGCTCTTCTTCGCATCCTCCTGCGCCGCCGCGGGTGAGCCGAGCAGCAGCAGGATGAGCATGCATGCGACGCCGTCAACGATGCCTCCCCTCGTACTGGCGTCCATATCAGGCTTCCTGATTTTGGAAATTGAGGAATCCGCGGTCATCAGTTTTCCGCGGAAAGGCGTCACGTCCTGCTGGGGCCCTGCGCTGAGACTGACTTCGGAATAAATCGGTCTAGCACCCTCGGCAGATATTCAGATTGGACTTGCGATTGGCTTTCTGTTCGGACTGCTGCGCTGCAGATGGGCCGGACTTTTTCGTAAGCTTGTTCTTGCCCTCTTCGATAAGGGTTGAAAACTTGACTGTCCCGTCATCCGAAATTTCGACATGTGGAGTCGTGCCCCGAATACCCATCGTTGCGACGGGGGTATCGACCTTCATGTCGCCGGACTTCGCGATATTGCCGGCGACAAACGTAAGTGTTCCGTTGGTCAGATTGAACAAGGTCGAGTTGGATTTCCCATTCGGGTCGTACACGAATTCGTCCAACGTCATGCGGGCGTTACTCGATAGTTTGAACGAACTGCCGTCGGCAAAGTTGATACCGACCCGGCCATCGGCTCCGGTCCGGACCACATCGCCGAGGTAAACGATATCACCCACCTTCGTCTCGACGATTTGGCCGGCGACATTTGCCTGAATGACCATCGCACCCGCATGCTCGATCGTTACCGAGCCGGTCGTGGTTACAACTGTTCCGATGGGTTTTGCTGATGCGAGATCCTGAACAGCGGGCGCGGGAGGATTGGTCTGCGCATCGGCTGCATCAAACAAAAGGCTGGCGAGTGCCAGAACCAAACCCGCCACCGACGCGATAATCGTGTGCGTGCACATGATCCCCTTCCTGAGAAGATCTTTCTTGCCGCGTGACAGCTCACTGACCCAATGGATCAGTCAGGTCGCCGTAATTATGCAGTACGCGCAACGCCAGGGCGGCCATGAGCGGCCACCCCGTTTATTTTTTGTCACATTAATCCCGGAGCCGGTTCAATGCTACCAAAACGTTGCATCTCGAGGGGGCCGCAATTGCGGCAATCCAGAGAGGGAAGCGACCCGCTCCAGGAAAAAGTGATTTAATTCCTGTGCGGGCGATTTAATTCGTGCATTGAATGCGTCGGATGTTACGGATAGGTTTGATTAAATTTGGATCAGGAAGTTGCGGCGGGCTAGCCTAGGGTTGCCGACGCGAGGATTGTTTTGACTTGATGGCGTAGGCAAAGCCAGAGCAAGAAAAGTGCGGCACCACGCTGGGCCTGAAAGTACTCAGCAGGCGAGGTCGAAGCCATGTTCGTTGCGTCTTGCGTCGAGTCCGGGGGCGACTGCAACGCCATTGTCGCCCAGCCTCCCCAGATCATAGGCCATGTTCAGATCGCGATCGGTCGCTGCACCCTCAGCCGTGCGGCCGGCATCGCCGTTCAACTCACGGCTGGCGATCCCGTTTATCAGGGAGACGTGATCGAGACGGCGGACGACGCTCAGGTCGGACTTCGCTTTATCGACGGCACCGTGTTCAACCTCTCTCCCGGCACTCGTCTGGTCTTGAACGAATTGATCTGTAATGCCGACGGCACCTCGCGCTCGGCCCTGTTTGGCGTGACCAGAGGCACTTTCGCTTTCGTTGCCGGACGGGTGGCAACGACCGGTTGCCTCACGGTTGATACGCCTGTTGGAAGCATTCGGGGCCGCGCTCATGGCGGCGGGATCGGCACGTTGACGCTCGCGGCGCTGGCCTTCGCCGTCATGAACGAAGTAGTCCATGCTGCAGAGCCGGACGTCACATATCTCGATGACGACAGTATCGCATACAAGGATCTCGAGCATGGCGTATTCGAACTCGTGACCAAAGAGCCGATCCCGCGACACATCATTGTCGAGGATCCCGGAGAGACGACCATCCTGAGCAGGAGAGGGTCCTCGGTCAGCGTCAACCAGACCGCGAATAGTGCGACTCGCATGGAGGAGTTGCATGCCGCCCAGCAGGACGTGCTGGCCAATTTCGCGAAGGAACAGGTGGCGCCCGGGTCGAGCACGCCTCCATCGACGATCAATGTGCTGCCGGTGCAGCCGATCAATTTTATTCAGACCGACATTCTCCAGATCCATAATTCGCTCCCGCCGCTGCCATCGTCGACGGTAGTTCCTGATCTGTTTGTCCTGCGTTCGCCGCCGGTGTTCACCCTCGCGGCGGGACCGACGGAGATCGATACATCGGTGTTTGACCACTTTGCCGCAACGAGCGGAGCTTTCGTTGCCAGCAGCTCCAACAGCGGCGCCGCACTGACCTTCGGCATCAGTGGCGGAATCGCCGGCAGCACGGTGCTGGGAGGGGTGACATACGATGTATCCAGCGCCGGTCCCTATGGCAGGCTCTACCTCAACAGCGCGACGGGCGCCTACACGTTCGTTCCGGACAGCGGCGCGATCAATGCGCTGACTGCGCCGACGACCGAAAGCTTCATTATCACGGTGTCAGACGGCACACTCTCGTCCAATCAGGTCTTCACGATCGCCATCGATGGCGTCAACGACGCGGCCATCATTTCGGGCTCCACGACCGGCGCGGTGATCGAGACGGGCAGCGCTGGGTCCGGTATGCCTGCCGCAACCGGCACGCTTACCGACGTTGACGTCGACAATCCGCCGAATACCTTCACGGTGGTCAGCTCGAAGGCGAGCGCCGGCGGCTACGGCACCTTCACGGTGACGGCGGCCGGCGTGTGGACCTACACGGTCAACGAGGCCAACCACGCGGTGCAGGCGCTCAATGTTGGCGACCATCTGACCGACACCTTCATCGTGACCACCGTGGATGGCACCCCTCAGGTGGTGACGATCACCATCAACGGCACCAATGACGCGGCCATCATCTCCGGCGCGGCGACCGGCTCGGTGATCGAGGCGAGCGGTGCCGTGCCCGGCAAGTTGACCGCGACCGGCACGCTCACCGATAGCGACGTCGACAATGCGCCCAACACCTTCACGGCGGTCACTTCGCCGACAGCAAGTCATGGCGGCTACGGCACTTTCACGATGACCGCGGCCGGTGTCTGGACCTATACGCTCAACGACGCCAACCGCGCGGTGCAGGCGCTCAATGTCGGCGACCACCTGACCGACACCTTCACGGTGACCACCGCGGACGGCACCGCGCAAGTGGTGACGATCACCATCAATGGCACCAACGACGCGGCCGTCATTTCCGGCGCCACCACCGGCTGCGTGATCGAGGCCGGGGGCGTCGCCAATGCCAAGCCGGGCCTGCCGACCGCGACCGGCGCGCTCGCCGCCACCGACGTCGACAATCCGGCCGATCTTTTCACGGCGGTCAGCTCGCCGACGGCAAGTCATGGCGGCTACGGCACCTTCACGATGACGGCGGCCGGCGTGTGGACCTACACGCTCGACAACGCCAACGGCGCGGTGCAGGCGCTCAACGTCTGCGACCACCTGACCGACAGCTTCACGGTGACCAGCATCGACGGCAGCGCACAAGTGGTGACGATTACCATCCACGGCACCAATGACGCGGCCGTGGTTTCGGGCACGACGACCGGGACGGTGACGGAAGCTGGCTGCGATACGCCCGGCACGCCAACCGCGACCGGCGCGCTTACCGATACCGACGTTGATAATCCGGCGAATACCTTCACCGCGGTGTGCTCGCCGATGAAGAGCGATGGCGGCTATGGCACCTTCACGATGACGGCGGCCGGCGTGTGGACCTACACGCTCGACAATAGCAACTGCACGGTGCAGGCGCTCGACGCCTGCGACCACCTGACCGACACCTTCACGGTGAAGACCATAGATGGCACCGCGCAGGTGGTGACGATCACCATCAAAGGCGCCAACGACGCAGACCTCAGGGATTTCGATCATTTGGCCACGGGGAAGATCGAGGCTGCACCGAGTTCCACCGTTGCATTGAATGACAAAACCGACAAGGAGCTACCGACGAACGGCGGCTCTTCTAATGCCGCCGCGACTCATGGCGATGCAATCGATGGCGGCTCAACCGGCGGGCCCTCGGGAGTCGCGAAAGCATCGGAGGCGAATGGGCCAACGGCCGCGAGCCTGAATGCGAATGGGGGTGCCTTCGCCAAGCATGGCGGCCCCCTTGCAGATTCGTTCCACTTCAAGGAGACGAGCTACGATCCTGGAGCTTCGAATGGCTTCGACCTCGGAAATGTGGGCCACGGCCCGGCATCGAGCAGTCATCCGGAAGACGCTGCAGCAATCCACGGACCGGAGGCAGCACAAGCAATCGAGGCGTTGCTGCATGGACAACACACGGCCGATCATTATGGCCCGGCTTCCGAGCTTGTCGGGAGCGCCGCGATCACCCACGGGATGCACGATCTGATGATCTGACGGAATCAGGTGGGCACGGCGCGCGGTTTCCTTGCTCCCGCACGCCTGTCCACCTGGCCGACCTCGCGCGCCGGCATACGCCGGCGCGCCGGAAGGGCGGTTAAGCCACCTTGGTTTTGAGGTGGCCGAACATGAAGTTCTTCGCTTCCTCGTCCAGCTCGGCCTTGAAGGTGAACTTGTCCTTCAATGCGATCGCGCGGGTGGCCGCCGGCCGCGCGGAGATCTCGTCGACCAGGCGCTTGACGTTCGGGTACTTGGCGTAAGCTTCCTCGCCGAGCACGAACGACCCCAGCCGCGCCCAGCCCCAGAGCGCCATGTCGACGATGGTGTAGGTGTCGCCGACCATGTAGCGGCTCTTGGCGAGGTGGTCGTCAAGAATCTTGTAGTGGCGGTTCGCCTCGTACTGGTAGCGGTTATGTGCGTATTCCAGCTCCTTTGGCGCCACCGTCTTGAAATGCACCGCCTGACCCGAATAGGGGCCGAGGCCGGTGGCGATGAACATCAGCCAGGACAGCATCCCGGCGCGGCTCGCCGGCGTGTTGGTGGGCAGGAATTTTCCGGTCTTCTCGGCAAGGTAGAGCAGGATCGCGTTGGAATCGAACACGAACACGCCGTCATCGTCGATCGCCGGCACCTTGGCGTTCGGGTTGACCTTCAAAAATTCCGGCTTGAACTGCTCGCCCTTGCGGGTGTCGACCGGTATTGCCTCGAAGGCGAGGCCGGACTCTTCCAGGAACAGTGCGACCTTGTTCGGGTTCGGTGCTCCGTTGAAGTAGAATTTGAGCATCTCAAAGGCTCCGTTTGTTTTGTTGCCGACCATATCGGGACGCGAGCCGCATGGGCCGCGGGCCGCACTCATGCGCCACATCGGGCGGAGCGCGCAAGCGATGAATTTGTGAAAGCGCCTCGGGCGGCTTGGCGATCAGCCGAAGTACATAAAGCCAACCGCGCTGGCGACGATCAGCGCGATCCCTGCTGCGTCCAACAGCGCGGCGAAGCGCGTCGCGGTTTGCAGATCGGTGGCGTGGGCGGCACGCTCGGCGCTGCGCCCATAGCCGTGCGTAATGATGTCCTCGGTGAACTGGCCATGCGCCTCCAACGCGCTCGTCAGTCCGACGGAGACGAGAAGGACGCCGAAGATGCCGAGGCCGAAAAAGCCGAGCAGGCCAAAAAGCAATATCGGGAACATGCCGACAAAGAATATCGGCAACAGCGGCACAAGCAGCAACGTCTCGGATTGTCTGCGCATCGGGCAATCCAATCGAAACAGCGACCAGTTGTTGGATGCTAGGCCCTTTGTTCGCGCCGAATCAAGGCAAGAGCGTTCAACACGGCGTCATCGTGGCTTGCTGTGCAGCTTAGCTTGTTGGCCCGGAAGCAAAGAAGTGAACAGAACTTCTTTCGTCATTCCGGGATGCGCCGTCAGGTGCAGGCCCGGAATCCATTGTGCCTCAGGCGCAGGTGGTGAAATGGATTCCGGGTTCTCGCTTCGCGAGCCCCGGAATGACGGAGGATATTGAGGAGGCTCAGCCCACCGCCATCCCGGAGCGGATTTCGGCGCGCAGTTCGTCGATCAGCCTGAGGCCGTTCTTGGTCTCGACGTGCCAGAAGGTCCAGCCGTTGCAGGCACCCGAGCCTTGGGCGACCGCGCCGATGCGGTGGATCGAGCCGACCTTGTCCCCTAGCATGATGGCGCCGTCGGCGCGCACGAGGGCACCGACCCGCTTCTTGGCGTCGACGAGTTTCGCGCCCGGCATGATCATGCCGCGCTCGATCAGTTCGGAGAAGGCGACGCGCGGCGCCTCGCGCGCAGTCATGAACGGCGCGAGCGTTTCCTGCGGCAGCGGCTCGATGGCGGCGATGCGCGCTTCGGCGGCGGCGGCATAGGCTGCGTCGCGCTCGATGCCGAGATAGCGGCGGCCGAGACGTTTTGCCACGGCGCCGGTGGTGCCGGTGCCGTTGAAGGGATCGAGCACGAGGTCGCCGGGCTTCGAGGAGGAGAGCAGCACGCGCGCGAGAAGCTGTTCGGGCTTCTGCGTCGGATGCACCTTCTTGCCGTCCTTGCCCTTGAGGCGCTCTTCGCCGGTGCAGAGCGGGATCAGCCAGTCGGAACGCGCCTGCACGTCCTCGTTCGCTGCCTTCAGCACTTCGTAATTGAAGGTATAGCCCTTGGCCTTCTCGTCACGCGCGGCCCAGATCATGGTCTCGTGCGCATTGGTGAAGCGGCGGCCGCGGAAATTCGGCATCGGGTTCGACTTGCGCCAGACGATATCGTTCAGGAGCCAGAAGCCGAGGTCCTGCATGATGGCGCCGACGCGGAAGATATTGTGATAGGAGCCGATCACCCAGATCGTCGCCGACGGCTTCATGACGCGGCGGGCGGCGAGCAGCCAGGCGCGCGTGAAGTCGTCATAGGCGGCAAAGGAGGAGAACTTGTCCCAGTCGTCATTGACGGCATCGACATGGGATTCGTCGGGGCGTTTGAGGTCGCCCTTGAGCTGCAGATTGTAGGGTGGGTCTGCGAACACGACGTCGACAGAACCGGCTGCAAGCTTCGACATCTCGGCGACGCAATCGCCTATGACGATTCGACTCGGAGACGTGGATTCAAATTTAGTGCGGGGCGCCCTTGCAGACGCCCCGCGACGCGACTCAACCATGACTCATAACTCTGACTCAGGCGACGCTGTCGGCGACGCGGGACTAAACAACCGACTGGCGACACCATGATCCGCCAAAGTAAAAATCGACTTAATCGAAAATGCCACGCGACAAGTTCTGCGCATTTCGATCGTGCGTTTTCGGATTTGAAATCGAGTGCTGCCTCGCAGCATGCGTTATGCGAATTGCGCCAGCGACGGCGGAATCGGACATCGAGTTCGTTGCAGGCAAGCTCATGCGATTCGTGACGACGTTGGCCGCATCAGCCATGCGCGGATGGCGTGCCGTCGCACTAGGCAATAATTGCCGGGCAGGCTATTGATTAACGGAACGGAAATTTTACGTCTGTTCCGCGTTTACACAGGTTAGGACTTAAGGGAAAACCGCCATGCGTTACGATGATTTCCGTCGCAGCGACGACATCGAGGATCGTCGCGACCAGGGTGGCGGCGGAGGCGGCGGCGGCGGCTTCGGCATCCCCATGGGCGGCGGCGGGCTCGGCATCGGCACCATCATCGTGCTCGGCCTGCTCGGCTACGCCTTCGGCATCGACCCGCGCATCCTGATCGGCGGCGCCGAAATCCTGACCGGCGGCGGACAGGCGCCGACCTACCAGACCGATCGCCGGACGGCGTCCGGCAAGACCGGCGCGCCGACCGACGAAATGGGCAGCATGATCTCCGGCATCCTGGGCGAGATCGACGATCGCTGGACCGAGATCTTCCAGGCCAATGGCCAGACCTTCACCGGTCCGAAGATCGTCTTGTTCCGCAACGCCACCAATGGCGGCCGCTGCGGCATGGCGCAGTCGGCGATGGGACCGTTCTACTGCCCGCCGGATAAGACCATCTATCTCGACACCGCCTTCTTCCGCGAGGTCGAGACGCGGTTCCGTGGCTGCTCGGGCAGCGCCTGCCAGTTCACCGCGGCCTATATCATCGCCCATGAGGCGGGCCATCACGTGCAGAACCTGCTCGGCATCATCCCACGCGTGACGCGGCTGCAACAGGCAGCCGACAGCAAGGCCGAGGCCAATGCGCTGCAGGTGAAGGTCGAGCTGCAGGCCGACTGCCTCTCCGGCGTCTGGGTCAACCGCGAGGAGAAGAAGCGGCCGGGCTTCCTCGAAGCCGGCGACATCGACGCGGCGCTCAAGACGGCAACCGCGATCGGCGACGATACGCTGCAGCGCCAGGCGACGGGCAGGGTGGTGCCGGACTCCTTCACCCACGGCTCGGCGCAGCAGCGGCGGCAATGGTTCATGACCGGCTACCAGCAAGGCACGGTGTCGGCCTGCAACACCTTTGGCCAAGGGGCGCTGTGAGATTTGGATAGCGATTGTCATGGCCTCCACAGATGAAACAAAGCCGTTCATTCCGCTCAACATCGCGGTGCTGACGATATCGGACACAAGGACGCTCGCCGACGACAAGTCCGGAACGACTCTGGCCGATCGCATCACGGCCGCCGGCCACAAGCTTGCGGCGCGCGAGATCGTCACCGACGACGTCGAGGCGATCCGCACGGTCGTGGCGCGCTGGATCGCTGACGCCGGCGTCGATGCGATCATCACCACTGGCGGCACCGGCTTCACCGGCCGGGATGTGACGCCGGAAGCGATCGAGCCGCTGTTCGAGAAACGGATGGACGGTTTCTCGATCGCCTTCCACATGCTGAGCCACGCCAAGATCGGCGTCTCGACGATCCAGAGCCGCGCCACCGCAGGCGTTGCGGGCGCGACCTACATCTTCTGCCTGCCCGGCTCGCCCGGCGCCTGCCGCGATGGCTGGGACGGGATTCTGGCGGCGCAGCTCGACTACCGCACGCGCCCCTGCAATTTCGTCGAGATCATGCCGCGGCTGGATGAGCATTTGCGCCGGCCGAAGGCGCAAGGCGCAACTGTTTAGGTTCACCACGGCCGTCATTCCGGGGCGCGACGAAGTCGCGAGCTATGATGTGCAATTGCACATCAGAGAATCCATTGAGCCGGTTGCGCAGGCGGCAAAATGGATTCCGGGTTCGCGCTGACGCGCGCCCCGGAATGACGCTGGTGGCAACATCAACGCTTGTGAATGACCTTCATCAGCCAATCCCACGACGCGCGCATCATATCGCGATAAGCCTCGGCACGAAGCGCGTGCGCTCGCTTGATATAGAAGGCAAGCAGCTCCGGCGTGATGCGCCGCGCGGGATCGCGGCGCGTCAACTTCACAGCGCCCGCTCCCAGGTTTCGCCGACGAGGTCCTGCCCAAAGCTGCGATGCGGCTCGCTTTTCACCAGCACGAAGCCTGCGTCCTGGTAGATCTTTCGCGCGGCGATCAGGATGCTCTGGGTCCAGAGTGTGATCTTGCGGTAGCCGCAGGCCCTGGCGAAGCTGATGCATTCGCCAACCAGCCGCTTGCCGAGCCCCTGGCCGCGTCCGGCAGGGTCGATCAAGAGCAGCCTGAGCTTGGCGATGTCGTCGGAATGCCTGACCAGGAACACCGAGCCGACCGGCGCACCTTCGAGATCGGCGATCCAGCAGCGTTCGCGCGAGGCGTCGAACGAGGTCAGGAATTTTGCGACGATCTCGGCGACCAGCGCCTCGAAGGATGAATCGAAGCCGTATTCGCTGGCGTAGAGCGCGCCATGGCTCTGCGCCACCCAGCCCATATCGCCTGGCCGCGGATCGCGCAGCACCGCGCGCGACGGCTGGGTCTCGCCGAGCAGCCGCTCGATCGTGCCCATTGCTCCGGTCAGGCGGACGCGATCGTCCGGCTGAAGCCGTGTCAGCATCGCCGCCACCTCGTCATGCGAGGTGCGGTTGATCCTGGTAAAGGTCTGCCGCCCCTTTGCGGTGAGGCCGAGCTGGTATTGCCGGCGGTCGGAGGCGAGCGGGCGTCGGGTCAAAAGCCCGTCCTCGTCGAATTTCTGCAGGATGCGGCTGAGATAGCCGGGATCGAGCCCGAGCTCGGTCCCGATCTCCTTTGCCGATATCTCCTCGCGATGGGCCAGCTCATAAAGCACCCGCGCCTCGCTGAGCGAGAACGGGCTTTTCAATAAATGCTGGTCGAGGACGCCGAGCTTGCGGGTGTAGAAGCGATTGAACGCCCGCACCGCGGCGATTTGGGTTTCGGAATCCGGCTCTGACATAGGGGCACCTCAATAGTTGCCATTGTCAAATAATTATTTGACTTTGGCAAGTATCAGGCGCTGTCGTTCCGGCGCGCGAAGCGCGAGCTCTGATGTGCAATTGCACATCAGAGAATCCATTTACCCACTTGGCTTGCGGCCCGATGGATCCCGGGCCTGCGCCTTTGGCGCATCCCGGAATGACTAGGGAAGCGTAAGGAACTACGCCACGATGATCCGGCTGCGCAGCATGGTGCGGGAGGAGCGGCCGAGCTGCCGCAATAGTCGCGCCTCGGAGCGGGGGGCATCCGGGCGGTAGCCGCCGAGCTGCTCATAGTGATCGCGCGCGATCAGGAGGCCCTGTTCGGCAGTCGGGCCGGTCAGCATGCGGGCGACGAACTTGAAGCTGTCGCGCAGGCGTGCGTCGGCATAGGGCGAGCGGGCGTAGCGGAAGATGCCGGCGCGCGGCCGGCCGCTCATCGCGACGCCCTGGATGAACTGGGCGGTCTCCTCGATCCAGCCGCTGTCGAGTACGGCGCCGGCATGCAGGAACATCAGCCAGGGCGAGCGCGCCTGACGGGCGCCGGCCGCCAGCGCTGCGGCGCGACTGCCGTCGAAGGCCATGAAGCGGCAGCCGGCGACATCGGCGACGCGCTCGATCACGTCGGTCTTGGCGCCGTCCTTGGCGCGATCGACCAGCAGTACCTCTTTCACGACCCCGGCCGCGGCGCCCGGAACCAGCGCCGCAAGAGTCGCGACCGCGGTCCGCTCGTCGCCTTCAGTCGGAATAATCACGCTCAGCATCAACAGCGGCTTCGTTGGCTCAAAACAGGTGGAAAGCTCAAAATTGTTATCACCTTGTCACAATCAAAACAGCCGTAAGGGTGCAGTTTTTTGCGGCAGCGCCTCTGTGGAATTTCGCGAATGTGTTCTTGATTTGTTCTTACGACGTGCTAGCTTCAGAGCATGAGCCGAGCATCCTCTCATGCCCTCAAGCACCCGCCGGTGACGGCGCCCTCCACACCGGCGGGTGCGCCCTCCGCGTTTCCCGAACTCGCGGTCGCGATCGAGCGCGAACGGCGGCGCGGCCGCGGCGCGCAATCCAATGCCAGCGGCCGTTACGAGGCCGAGGCGCGCGTTACGTTCGACGACGGCTGGCAGAGCCTGGAAGACCTGCCGCCGTTCAAGACCACTGTCTCGCTCGACACCTCGCGCAAGGTGATCGCGCGCAACGACTCGCCCGATATCGGCTTCGACCGCTCGATCAATCCGTACCGAGGTTGCGAGCATGGCTGCGTCTACTGCTTCGCGCGGCCAACCCATGCCTATCTCGGCCTGTCGCCAGGACTGGATTTCGAATCGAAGCTTTTGGCAAAACCTGATGCGCCGGCGCTGCTCGAGAAGGAGCTCGCCGCGCCGGGCTATGAGCCGCGCATGATCGCGATCGGTACCAACACCGATCCGTACCAGCCGATCGAGCGCGAACACAAGATCATGCGCGGCATCCTCGAAACCCTGGAGCGCGCCGGCCATCCGGTCGGCATCGTCACCAAATCGGCGCTGGTCGTGCGCGACATCGACATCCTGCAGCGGATGGCGAAGCGCAACCTGGTCAAGGTCGCGCTGTCGGTGACGACGCTCGATGCCAAATTGGCGCGCACCATGGAGCCCCGCGCCTCGACGCCGCCGAAGCGGCTGGAGGCGATCAAGCGACTTTCGGATGCCGGCATCCCCACCACCGTAATGGTGGCGCCCGTGATCCCCGCGCTGAACGATTCGGAGATCGAGCGCATCCTCGATGCGGCGGCGCATGCCGGCGCCAAGGAAGCAAGTTACGTGCTGCTGCGGCTGCCGCTGGAAGTGCGCGACCTGTTCCGGGAATGGCTGCTCGCGAACTACCCGGATCGCTACCGTCACGTCTTCACCCTGATCCGCGATATGCGCGGCGGGCGCGACTACGACTCGCAGTGGGGGACGCGGATGAAGGGCACCGGGCCGATGGCCTGGATGATCGGCCGCAGGTTCGAGATCGCCTGCGAGAAGCTCGGCCTGAACAAGCGCCGCTCGAAGCTGACGACCGACCATTTCGTCAAGCCCAAGCAGAGCGGCGAGCAATTGAGCCTATTCTGAACACCTCCATTGAATAATGGGGACGAGGGCCGGGTTCCCGGTTGCGCGGCGGCGGCTGCTTCAGCACAGTCGCGCCCATGAGTCGGGACAAGTCTGAGAAGAAAAAGCCGGTCAAACCGGCAAAGGGCGTGATCGCGGTGACGCCGCCGAGCTTTCGGCGCGAGCGCGCGCTGATCAAGCGCGGGGTGTGGCCGATTGCCGGCTGCGACGAGGCCGGACGTGGCCCGCTGGCAGGTCCCGTGGTGGCCGCGGCCGTGGTGCTCGACCCGAAGCGGATCCCGAAAGGCATCGACGATTCGAAGCGGCTGACGGCAGAACGGCGCGAAGAGCTGTTTGAGCAGATCTGCGCGACGTCGGCGTTTGCGGTGGCTTTCGCTTCGCCGGCGCGAATCGATCGCGACAATATCCTGCGCGCCTCGCTCTGGGCGTTGGCGCGCGCCGTGCAGGCGCTGCCGGAGGCACCCAAGCATGTCTTCGTCGACGGCCGCGACAAGGTCGCCGTGACTTGCGACTGTGAGGCCGTGATCGGCGGTGACGGCATCGTGATGTCGATCGCAGCCGCTTCCATCATCGCCAAGGTGACGCGGGATCGGCTGATGTGCGCGCTGGCGCTGGATTGTCCCGGTTATGGCTTTGAACAGCACAAGGGCTATGCGGTGCCGGAACATCTGCAGGCGCTGGATCGCCTGGGCCCGAGCGCGCATCACCGCAGCTTCTTCGCGCCCGTGATCGCCGCGCGGCAGAAGCATTTTCCGGAAACGATCGAGCCCGATCTCTTCACGGTGGACCCGACCATCGAGGCCGAGGCGACGGCTGCCTAGCCCCGTTGCCTCCATCGCTGCGGCCCTTTATCAAACCTCCGGATCGATTGAAGCCGCATTCGAGGCTGGTTCTGGGCATTTTGGGCGCATGCGTTTCACCTCCCTGGTCGTCGAACTGATCCGCGCCCGGCCGCGGCTCGTGGTCTGGATCGTGGTGCTGGCGCAGGCCGCGCTGTGGCTGCTGGTGCCGCTGTTGATCTATCGCAGCCCGCCCGGCGATGTCGCGACCGTGCTCGCCTTCGGCCGCGAATACCAGGTCGGCACCGATCTCGGCCCGCCGCTCGCCTTCTGGCTCGCCGACATCGCGTTCCGCGCCGCCGGCAATCACGTCTTCGGCATCTATCTGTTGGCGCAGATTTGCGCAATCGCGACCTTCGTGAGCCTCTATCACCTTGGCCGCGCCATCATCGGCGGACAGCAGGCGGTCCTCGCCGTGCTGCTCACGATGACGGTCACTGCGTTCTCTTCGCCCGGCCTCGAGTTCGGCCCGCTGGTGCTGGCGCGGCCGCTCTGGGCGCTGTTGCTGCTGCATTCCTGGCAATTGTTCGGCCAGAACCGGCGCAGCGCCTGGTTCGCGTGGTCGATCGATTGCGGCCTGTTGCTGCTGACGACACCGGTGGCGATCGGGATGATCCTGCTGGTCCTGGCCTTTGCGCTGGCGACTGCGCGCGGACGCCGCACGCTGGCCTCGCTTGATCCGCTGTTTGCGCTGCTCGTGGTGATCGTGCTCGCGCTGCCTTACTTGATCTGGCTGATGCGCTCGGATGTTGTGACGCTGCCACCGCTGCCTGATGTCGCGGATTTGCGCGCGCGGGTGACGCGCTCCGGGGTCCTGCTCGGCGGCTTGGTGGTGTCGATGGCCGGCATCGCGCTGCTCCTCGTCGTCAATTCTCCCTGGTTCGCCCGCAAGCCGGAGCAGGCGCCGATCATCGGCCGGCCGCCGCTCGATCCCCTGGGACGGCAGTTCGTCTATTTCTTCGCCTTCGCGCCGGCGCTGATTGGCAGCCTGCTCGCCGGCCTGTTCCGTCTCGACCACGTGGTCGGCGGCGCCGGCGTCGCGTTGCTGCTGTCAGG
Source organism: Bradyrhizobium sp. Leo78 (assembly GCF_059512425.1). NCBI lineage: Bacteria > Pseudomonadati > Pseudomonadota > Alphaproteobacteria > Hyphomicrobiales > Nitrobacteraceae > Bradyrhizobium > Bradyrhizobium sp. Leo78. The sequence continues at coordinate 307,590 of NZ_JCAMOT010000006.1, read as the reverse complement.
GCTGGCCGTGATCGTCAACGCCGGCGATCTTATCCACCTCTACCGCCAGCGGCTGTTGCGCTCGGCCTGGGCGGCGGCGATTGCCGCGCCGGCCTTGGCCGTCGTCGCTGCGACGCTGTTCGTGCCCTGGACAGGCACAGCCGAAGTGAGGACTTCCATGCCGGCGGCCTCGATCGGGCATTTCTTCGCCGATAGTTTTGAGCGGCGCACCAACCAGCGGTTGCGCGCGGTGGCCGGCGATCCCGAACTGGCGCGCCTGATCGCGATGGACCCGCAGCGCCCGCATCTGTTGCTCGACGGAAGGCCGCGGACGCCCTGGCTCTCGCCGGCGAAGCTTAATGAGACCGGCGGCTTGATCGTCTGGCGCGCCTCCGATACGTCGGGCATGCCGCCGCCCGAGATCGCGCAACGCTTCCCGGACCTGGTGCCGGAAGTGCCGCGATCGTTCGAATGGCTGGTCAACGGCCGGCAGCCGCTGCTCAGGATCGGCTGGGCCATCGTGCGGCCGAAGGGGCCGTAGGCCTGTTTCTCGCCGTCAGCCCCTCATGGTGAGGAGCGCGTCTTCGCGCGTCTCGAACCATGAGGCCACAGTCTCGCCCGTGGCCCATCCTTCGAGACGCCTGCTGCGCAGGCTCCTCAGGATGAGGGGAAAGCGTGGGGTGGGCAAAGCGCAGCGTGCCTATCCTACGGTCTCTCAGGATGAGGACGAACTCTGCTGCCCCAGCGCCTTCGCGATGGCGCGGAGGTCTTGCCATGACATCCGCTTGTAGGAGGGCGAGCGCAACAGATAGGCGGGGTGGAAGGTGGCGATGGCGCGGATCGTCCGGGTACCGGTGTCGTACTCGAACCATTTGCCGCGGGTGCGCATGATGCCCTCGCGCGTGCCGATCAGCGCCTGTGTCGAGGGATTGCCGAGCGTGACCAGCACGTCGGGATTCACCAATTCGATCTGGCGCTGAATGAAGGGCAGGCACACCTGCGTCTCCTGCGGCGTCGGCGTGCGGTTGCCGGGCGGCCGCCACGCAATCACGTTGGCGATATAGGCCTTGCTGCGGTCGAGCCCGATCGCCGCGATCATCCGGTCCAGGAGCTTGCCGGAGCGGCCGACAAAGGGCAGGCCCTCGATGTCCTCGTCACGCCCGGGCGCTTCGCCCACGAACATCACCCGTGCCGCCGGATTGCCGTCGGCGAACACAAGCTTGGTCGCGGTATGCTTCAGCGCGCAGCCGTCGAAATTCGCCAGCAGCGTCCGCAGCGCGTCCAGCGTCGGCGCGGTCCGTGCCGCCTCGCGTGCAGACGCAACCGCCGCATCCGGCGCGATGGTGATTTCGCTGCGCGGAACTGCCGGCGCCGCAGGCGGCATCTCGCGCTGAGGACGCGGCGACGCCCCCTCGCGCGGCGGTGCGGCGGGAACAGGCTCGGCCTCCGCAAGCCGGTTGATCGGCTCGTCAACAAGCGCGCAATCGACCCCGGCCTCCAGGTAAAAGGCCAGCAATTGCTTTAAGGTAGGGGCAGGCTCGGGCGTCATGGTGGGATACAAGTCCTCCGCCCGCAATTTAGGATGCATCGCGCCGTCGCGAAATGCATTTCAATGGTTGTCCTCGCGACAAAAATCGGAAACAACGCAGCCTAACGAATTAGAAGCGTTCTCAACCGGGCTGAGAAGAGACCATGAGCACCGAAGAATTACCGCCCCGCGAATCCATGGAATTCGACGTCGTGATCGTCGGCGCCGGACCGTCGGGCCTCTCGGCTGCGATCCGGCTGAAACAGCTCAATCCCGATCTCAGCATCGTCGTGGTGGAGAAGGGTTCCGAGGTCGGCGCGCATATCCTCTCCGGCGCGGTGATCGATCCGGCGGCGCTCGACAAATTGATTCCGGACTGGCGCGAGGATGCCGACTGTCCGCTGAAGACCCAGGTGAAGGACGACCGCTTCTACTGGATGACGGCTGCCGGCGCGATCCGGCTGCCGAACTTCATGATGCCGCCGCTGATGAACAATCATCACTGCTACATCGGCTCGCTCGGCAATGTCTGCCGCTGGCTGGCGCCGAAGGCGGAAGCGCTGGGCGTCGAAATCTATCCGGGCTTTGCTGCCGCCGAAGTGCTCTATGACGACAATGGCAATGTGCGCGGCATCGCCACGGGCGACATGGGCATCGCCAGGGACGGCTCGCACAAGGACTCCTACACCCGCGGCATGGAGCTCGTCGGCAAATACACGCTGTTCGCCGAAGGCGCGCGCGGCAGCCTGTCGAAGCAGCTCATCGCGAAGTATCAGCTCGATGCCAAGAGCGAGCCGCCGAAATTCGGCATCGGCTTGAAAGAGGTGTGGCAGATCGATCCCGCCAAGCACCAGAAGGGCCTGATCCAGCATTCCTTCGGCTGGCCGCTCAACAATTCCACCGGCGGCGGCTCGTTCCTCTATCACTACGACGACAATCGCGTCGCCATCGGCTTCGTCGTGCATCTCAACTACGACGATCCGTATCTGTCGCCGTTCGACGAATTCCAGCGCTTCAAAACACATCCCTCGATCCGCGCCGTGCTCGAAGGCGGCAAGCGGCTCGGTTATGGCGCGCGAGCCATCACCGAAGGCGGCTACCAGTCGGTGCCGCGGCTGACCTTCCCGGGCGGCGCGCTGATCGGCTGCGCGGCCGGCTTCGTCAACGTGCCGCGCATCAAGGGCGTCCACAACGCGATGGGCAGCGGCATGCTCGCCGCCGAGCATGTGGCGGCGGCGATCGGCGCCGGCCGCGCCAATGACGAGCTCGTGGAGTATGAAAACGCCTGGCGCGAGTCCGCCATCGGCAAGGACCTCCATCGTGTCAGGAACGTCAAGCCGCTGTGGTCGAAGTTCGGCACCATCCTCGGCGTGGCACTCGGCGGCTTCGACATGTGGTGCAACACGCTGGGCTTCTCGCTGTTCGGAACCCAGTCGCACGCAAAGCCCGACCGCAAGACGCTGGACCCGGCGAAACAGCACGCGCCGATCGCCTATCCGAAACCGGACGGCAAGATCTCGTTCGACAAATTGTCCTCGGTGTTCCTCTCCAACACCAACCATGAGGAGGACCAGCCGGTCCATCTCAAGGTCGCCGACATGAACCTGCAGAAGATGTCGGAGCACGACGTCTATGCCGGCCCGTCCAACCGCTATTGCCCGGCCGGTGTTTATGAATGGGTCGAGGAAGCCTCGGGTCCGCGTTTCCAGATCAACGCGCAGAACTGCGTCCACTGCAAAACCTGCGACGTGAAGGACCCGAACGGTAACATCACCTGGGTTCCTCCCGAGGGCGGTGGCGGGCCCAACTACGAGGCGATGTGACCGTGGTGGTGCAAGCAGCGATATAAAGCCGGGGTGACCACAATTGCGTGAGTGGATGCTCCGATAATCGGGCCGCGCCGGCCACGATACCGCCACACTGGAAGCGTTTTCCGGTGTTGTTGGCTAAATCGGCGGCTTCGAAGGCCAATCTGCCAATCGATTCGCCACCCGTGTCCTTGCGGTTGAAGGCCAAAAACGGCATTGTCGCTGGCCGGGATGCCGCCGCTTGGGTTTGCATTCGACACTGATCCTGAGAGATCGCCGCCGTTAATCCCGCCGTAAATCCCTTGGAGCAAGGCGAACCGTGATGCTTTCTACACGCTTTAACCGCTGGACGATTGCTGCTCTCAGCCTGGCCGTGCTCGCCGCACCTGGCGCGCTCTATGCGCAGACGCCGGATCATCCTGCCGACAACGCGGCGCAGTTTCCGACCAAGAACGACCTGAAATCGCTGACCACGGCCGGCAGCTATCTCGCCGCCCGCCACGCCAGCGTCGAGCGCGATGCGGCCTCCGCTGCGGCATTTTACCGCTCGGCACTCCGCACCGATCCGAAGAACAACGAACTGCTCGACCGCGCCTTCATCTCCTCGCTGGCCGAAGGCGACATCGACGAGGCCGTCAAGCTTGCCGACCGCATCCTCGCGCAGGACAAGTCGAACCGCGTCGCGCGGCTCGTCGTCGGCGTGCGCGACCTGAAGCTGAAGAAGTACGCGGCCGCGCAGGTCAACGTCAACCAGTCGATCCGCGGACCGATTACCGACCTGGTCGCGACGCTGCTGGCAGCCTGGGCGAGCTATGGCGCGGGCGATGCCAAGGTGGCGGTCGCCAACATCGACAAGCTCACCGGTCCGGAATGGTATCCGCTGTTCAAGGATCTCCACGCCGGCATGATCCTGGAGCTTTCCGGCAAGGAGAAGGACGCGGGCACCCGCTTCGAGCGCGCCTACAAGCTCGATGATTCCATGTTGCGGATCGTGGACGAATATGCGCGCTGGTCGTCGCGCAACAAGGATGCGGCTGCCGCTACGTCCCTCTATGAGGCCTTCGACAAGAAGTTGCCGCGCCATCCGCTGGTGCAGGAGGGCATCCGCGAGGCCAAGGCCGGCAAGAAGCTATCGCCGCTGGTCGATTCGGCGCAGTCCGGTGCGGCCGAAGCGCTCTACGGCATCGGCGCGACGCTGACGCGCCGCGGCGGCGAGGATCTGGCGCTGGTCTATCTGCAGCTTGCGCTGTACCTGCAGCCCAATCATCCGCTGGCGCTGCTTTCGCTCGCTGACCTCTATGAGAGCGTCAAGAAACCGCAGATGGCGATCAAGATCTATGAGCGGATGCCGGCCTCATCGCCGCTGAAGCGCAACGCGCAGATCCAGCTTGCGACCGATCTCGACGCCGCCGACCGCAGCGACGAGGCGATCAAAATCCTGAAGGAGCTCACCGCCGAATCGCCGAAGGACGTCGAGGCCATCATGGCGCTCGGCAATATCGAGCGTGGCCGCAAGAAGTTCGCCGATTGCGCCGGCACCTACACGCAGGCGATCGATGCCATGCCGACGGCTGGCGACAAGAACGCCTGGGTTACCTACTACTACCGCGGCATCTGCGAGGAGCGCTCCAAGCAGTGGACCAAGGCCGAAGCTGACATGCGCAAGGCGCTGGAGATGCAGCCCGAGCAGCCGCACGTGCTGAATTATCTCGGCTATTCCTGGATCGATCAGGGCATCAATCTCGACGAAGGCATGAAGATGATCAAGCGTGCCGTCGAGCAGCGCCCCGACGACGGCTACATCGTGGATTCGCTCGGCTGGGCCTATTACCGCATCGGCAATTACGATGAGGCAGTGAAGCAGCTCGAGCGCGCCATCGACCTCAAGCCGGAAGATCCGACCATCAACGACCATCTCGGCGATGCCTATTGGCGGGTCGGCCGCACGCTCGAAGCCAAGTTCCAGTGGGCGCATGCGCGCGACCTCAAGCCGGAGGCCGACGAACTGCCGAAGATCGAAGCCAAGATCGAGAACGGCCTGCCGGAGGACGCCTCTAACAACGCCGCCGCCGTCGAGAAGAAGAAAGAAGACGGCAAGGGCGGCTGATCCAAAGCTATTATGGGGGCGGTTTGTCGATGCTGGCGCTGATTGAGGACGCACGTGCCAAGGTCAACCTGACCCTGCGGGTGATCGGGCGGCGCGTCGACGGCTATCACGACCTGGAAAGCGTGGTGGCGTTCGCCGATTGTGCCGATCGCCTGACACTGACGCCGGGCGAAGAACTCACGCTCACGACGTCAGGGCCGATGGCGGAGGCCTGCGGCGAGACCGCTGATAATCTCGTGCTGAAGGCAGCGCGCCTGCTCGGCGAGCGCGTTCCCGGCCTGAAGGCCGGCAGCTTTGTGCTGGAGAAAGTGTTGCCGGTGGCCGCCGGGATCGGCGGCGGTTCGGCCGATGCCGCGGCGGCGCTGCGGCTGCTCGCGCGACTGAACGATCTCGCCCTCGATGACGAGCGTCTGCGCGACGTTGCGCTGAAAACCGGTGCCGACGTGCCGGTCTGCGTCGCCTCGCATGCCTGCGACATGACCGGGGTCGGCGAGACGCTGATGCCGCTCAACCTGCCGAAGCTGCCGTGCGTCATGGTCAATCCGCGGATCCCCGTGGCCACCAAGGACGTGTTCGCGGAGCTTGGCTTGCGCCCCGGCGACCTCCTGGTCGGCGCCACCGACGTGATGCTGCAGGCGCCGTCCTGGCCGGAGCAGGGCGGCTCGCTCGAAGAATGGGTCGAGGCCCTTGCCGGCAGCTCGAACGACCTGGAAGCGCCGGCGGTGCGCATCCAGCCGGTGATCGGCGAGGTGATCGCCGCGCTCAACGCCACCGATGGCGCCTGGCTCGCGCGGATGTCCGGCTCCGGCGCCACATGCTTTGCGATCTACGAGAACACCGCCGACGCCCAGCGCGCCGCCGAGAAGCTGCGCCGCCAGCACCCCATCTGGTGGGTGCATTCGGGCGTGCTGAGCTAGTCCGCCGTCATTGCGAGGAGCGAAGCGACGAAGCAATCCATAATCTCTCCATGCGGTGAGATGGATTGCTTCGCTTCGCTCGCAATGACGGCTGAGAGCGGTAGGGTCGGCAAAGCGAAGCGTGCCCACCATTCCTTGCGGAGTGCTTGATAGTGGGCACGCTGCGCTTTGCCCACCCTACACGACCGAACAAGTTCAATGCGAGCGCGCCAGGCAGAAGGCCACGACCTGCTCCAGGGCGGTCTTCATCGGGGAGGGCGGAAACAGCGCCAGCGCGTCGACGGCCATGGCGCCGTAGTGGTGGGCGCGGGTCAGCGTGTCCTCGAGCGCGCGGTGCTTGGTCATCAAGCCGATGGCGTGGTCGAGATCGCCGCCGCGGATTTCGCCTTGCTCCAGCGCCCGGACCCAGAACTCGCGTTCGCTGTCATTGCCGCGGCGGAAGGCCAGCACCACCGGCAGCGTGATCTTGCCCTCGCGAAAATCGTCGCCGACATTCTTGCCGAGTTTGGCGGACTTGCCGCCATAGTCGAGCACGTCGTCGACGAGCTGGAAGGCGATGCCGAGATTCATGCCGACCGAGCGGCAGGCGGTCTGCTCCGCCTTCGGCCGGTTGGCGATGACGGGGCCGACCTCGCAGGCGGCGGCGAACAATTCCGCGGTCTTGCCGCGGATCACGGCGAGATATTCATCCTCGGTGGTCGCGGTGTTCTTGGCGGCGGCAAGCTGCATCACCTCGCCCTCGGCGATGGTGGCAGCGGCGGAGGAGAGGATGTCGAGCGCGCGCAGCGAGCCGACCTCGACCATCATGCGGAAGGCCTGGCCGAGCAGGAAGTCGCCGACCAGGACGCTGGCCTCGTTGCCCCAGAGCATCCGTGCCGACAATTTGCCGCGCCGGAGCTCGCTTTCGTCGACCACGTCGTCATGCAGCAGGGTTGCGGTATGCATGAACTCGACGGCGGCGGCGAGCTTGATATGGCCGTCCCCGGAATAGCCGGAGAGCTGGGCCATCGCCAATGTCAGCATCGGCCGCAGGCGTTTTCCCCCGGAGGAGATCAGGTGGTTGGCGACCTCCGGGATCATGGTGACCTCGGAGCCGGTCCGCGTCAGGATGGTCGCATTGACGCGTTCCATGTCGGCGGCGACCAGGGTGACCAGCGGGTCTATCGAAGCGTTCGACGGGTTTTCAAAGGGGACAATAACCGCCACGCTGGTCTCCAAATTTGCCGAATTCACACTATCCTAGGGCGTGATCCGGCAACTCGATCACCGCGCCTGAAGGCTACAATAGAAACTGCGCGCTGGGGCGGCAATAGTACGAAGCTGTTGACATCTGTCGCATGGTCTGCGCTGGGCATGAAACATGGAGAACGAACACTTGCGGGAATTGGTCCGAACCAATGACATGGTGCTGGTGTCTGCGATCACAGCATTGCTCGACAGCGCCAATATCCATCATCTGGTGCTGGACCAGAACATGAGCGTCATCGAGGGATCGCTCGGCATCCTGCCGCGGCGGATCCTGGTCCATGAGGACGACAACCGCGCCGCGCGCGAGTTGTTGGCCGATGCGGGTTTCGCGCATGAATTGCGCGCCGATGAGTGAAGACGTCACCGAGCACGGTGACGACGTCAGCGAGGACGCCTTTCTCGGCGGACGATTGCTGCTGCGACAGCTCAAGTCGGGTCACCGCGCCGGGCATGACGCCATGCTGCTCGCCGCCGCGACGCGCGCGCGTCACGGCGATTGCGTGGTCGACCTCGGCGCGGGCGTCGGCGCCGCCGGCCTTGCGCTGGCCAAACGCGTTGCCGGCATCGGTCTGGTGCTGGTCGAGATCGACGCGCAGCTTGCGGCACTGGCGCGCGCGAACGCCGCCGCCAATGCGATTGCCGCTGAGGTGATCGTGCTCGACGTCGAATCGTCAGCGGAGGCCTTTGCCGCCGCCGGCCTGCCGCCCGATAGCGTCGATGTCGTGCTGATGAATCCGCCTTTCAATGATTCCAGGCGCCACCGCGCTTCGCCGGACCGGGCGCGCGAGGTCGCGCACATCGCGTCGGCGACAACCCTGCCGGGCTGGATCCATGCCGCGCGGCGCATCCTGAAATCCGGGGGAGAATTGACGCTGATCTGGCGCGCCGATGGCATTGCCGAGGTATTGGCCGCGCTCGATCGCGGATTCGGCAGCCTTGAAATCCTGCCCGTTCACGCCGATGTGACCGCGGCGGCGGGCCGCATCCTGCTTCGCGCGGTCAAAGGTGGCCGCGCGCCGACGCGCCTCCACGCCGCTCTCGTGCTCAATGACGAGTCGGGCGTGCCTAATAAAGAGGTACAGGAGAGCTTGATGGGGAAGGGGATATTGCCGCTCGCCGGATGAAGATGCCGGACCGCGGACGTGTCGTGTTACTGCTGCGGGAGCCTGTCCGATTGCCGTTCGGGTGCTGCGGTAAAGTGAACCGCCGCGAGCAGGGTACCGATCAGCAAAATCAGCAGATAGATTTTCATCTTGCTCTCCGCTGCGCGATTGCAGCTAGAACACCACGATGCAAGGGGCGTTCCATCACTGGATGACAGTGGTGCGATAAAAAACGGTTAATTCGAGGTAACGGGAATGAGTGAACAAAGAATTGATCGCCCCGGGCTGCCGGGCTTCCTCGAGAGGCTCGAGGGCTGGCTGCCGGCGCGGCTGCGGCGTGGCATGGCTGTGGTACCGGTGGTGCGACTGTCGGGCGTGATCGGCGCGGTGACGCCGCTGCGGCCTGGCATGACGCTCGCCGGCGTCGCGAAGACGCTCGAACGCGCGTTCGCGATCCGCAACGCCAAGGCGGTGGCGCTGGTGATCAATTCGCCCGGCGGCTCGCCGGTGCAGTCACGCCAGATCTATTTGCGGATCCGGCAGCTCGCTGCCGAGAAGAAGCTGCCGGTCCTGGTGTTCGTCGAGGATGTCGCGGCCTCCGGCGGCTACATGATCGCCTGTGCCGGCGACGAGATCTTCTGCGATCCGTCCTCCATCCTCGGTTCGATCGGGGTGGTCGGCGGCAGCTTCGGCTTCCAGGAACTGATCCGGAAGATCGGCGTCGAGCGGCGGCTCTATACCGCCGGCGAACACAAGGCGATGCTCGATCCGTTCCTGCCCGAGAAGCCCGAGGAGGTGGCGCGGCTGAAGTCGATCCAGCGCGAGATCCACGAGATTTTCATCGCGCTGGTCAAGCAGAGCCGCGGCGCGCGGCTGAAAGGCGCCGACGATGTGCTCTTCACCGGCGAATATTGGGCGGGCGAATCCTCTATCACCCTCGGCCTAGCGGACGGGATCGGAGACCTCCGCTCGACGCTCCGCGCCCGCTACGGCGAAAAGGTGCTGACGCCGGTGATCGCGCCCGCGAGCGGGCTGTTGTCGGGGCTCCTGGGCAGGCGGGCGCCGGGCGCGGGTTCGCTGGCGGCGCTGGACCCGCTCGGAGGACTGCCGGACGATTTGATCTCGGCGCTGGAAACGCGGGCGATCTGGGCAAAATTCGGGTTCTAGACCTTCGGTTCTGATTGGAATCAGAACCGAAGGTCCAGATTCTTTATTTTGACGCGTTTTCTTCACGCGAACCGGTGTCCACTTCGCTCGAAAACGCTTTGAAGCTGCTGCCGTTTGCCGCACCCGATACCAAAAGGTTGATTGCGGGCCGCCCCAGCTTAAGCGAAAATACCAGCTATTGGGGGCCTGAGAGGTGAACGACAAGGATCGACCGATGCCAGCCATGATCGCATTTGCGGGCGTTTTGGGAGGGCTCGCCGTGGTCCGCTGGGCCTATCGCACGGCCGTGCGGATCAACGAGGAACTGGAAGAGGCGCGTCGCGCCCACATGGCCGAGGCCGTCAGCCGCAACGAGATTCCGACCCTGCGCCGCGACCCCGTCACCGGCGCCTACCGGCCGGGCTGAGGACTCACATACTCGTCATGCCCGGGCTTGCTCCGGGCATCCACGCCTTCCTTCCTGCTGGTGCCAAGACGTGGATGGCCGGGACAAGCCCGGCCATGACGGAGCACGTGGGACGCGTCTTTCGCGCAGTCGGCAGGCGCGTTCGCCTTGATTCCCCGTCTTCGCGCCGATACGGTCCGCGCGCTTTCAAACCCCTCATCGCGAGACCGATGCCGACGATGGATTCCCTGCCTGCCCATATGCGCCCGGAACGTTCGTTCCAGGGACTGATCCTGACGCTGCAGCGCTACTGGGCGGATTACGGCTGCGTGATCCTGCAGCCCTACGACATGGAGGTCGGCGCCGGCACGTTCCATCCCGCCACGACGCTGCGCGCGCTCGGCCCCAAGCGCTGGAACGCGGCCTATGTGCAGCCCTCGCGCCGGCCGAAGGACGGCCGCTATGGCGAGAACCCCAACCGGCTCCAGCACTATTACCAGTTCCAGGTGATCCTGAAGCCGTCGCCGCCTGACATCCAGGAGCTTTATCTGAAATCGCTGGCTGCGATCGGCGTCGATTCGGCGTTGCACGACATCCGCTTTGTCGAGGACGATTGGGAGAGCCCGACGCTCGGGGCCTGGGGGCTGGGCTGGGAATGCTGGTGCGACGGCATGGAAGTGTCGCAGTTCACCTATTTCCAGCAGGTCGCTGGCGTCGAATGCGCGCCTGTCGCGGGTGAGCTCACCTACGGGCTCGAGCGGCTGGCGATGTATGTGCAGGGCGTCGACCGCGTCTACGACCTGAACTTCAACGGCCGCGAGGGCGCCGAGAAGGTGAGCTATGGCGACGTGTTCCTGCAGGCCGAGCAGGAATATTCGCGGCACAATTTCGAGATTGCCGATACCGCGATGCTGTTCGAGCAGTTCAGGATGGCCGAGGAAGCCTGCAAGAAATATCTCGCAGCCGGCTGGCGCGAGGGCGGCAACCAGCGCGAGCACCTGATGGCGCTGCCGGCCTATGACCAGTGCATCAAGGCAAGCCACGTGTTCAACCTGCTCGACGCGCGCGGCGTGATCTCGGTGACGGAGCGGCAGAGCTACATCCTGCGGGTGCGCGAACTGGCGAAGGCCTGCGGCGAAGCCTGGATCCACACCGAAGCCGGCAGGGCCGCCTGATGCCTGATCTTCTGCTCGAACTGTTTTCCGAGGAAATCCCCGCGCGCATGCAGGCGAAGGCGGCGGACGATCTGCGCCGCATGGTGACCGACAAGCTCGTCGCCGAGGGATTGGTCTACGAAGGCGCCCGCGCGTTCGCGACGCCGCGGCGGCTGGCGCTGACCGTGCACGGCATTCCGGCGCGGCAGCCGGACTTGAAGGAAGAGCGCCGCGGCCCCCGCGTCGGCGGGCCTGAGCCCGCGATCCAGGGATTCTTGAAGGCCACGGGTCTTGCCTCAATCGACGATGCAAAAATCCAGAGCGACAAGAAGGGCGATTTCTACATCGCGCTGATCGAGAAGCCGGGCCGGCCCGCGCTCGACGTGCTCGCCGAGATCCTGCCGGTCATCGTCAGAACCTTCCCTTGGCCGAAATCGATGCGCTGGGGCGCGCGTTCGGCGCGGCCCGGCGCGCTGACCTGGGTGCGTCCGCTGCACGCGATCACCGCCACCTTCGGTCCGGAGACCGAGGAGCCGGATGTGGTGAATTTCTCGGTCGATGGCATCGAGGCGGGGCAGACGACGTTTGGCCACCGCTTCATGGCCCCGGCTGCGATCTCCGTGCGCCATTTCCATGACTACGAAGCCAAGCTGCAGGCGGCCAAGGTCGTGCTCGATCCGCAGGCGCGCAAGGACGTGATCCTGGCGGATGCAAAGACGCTGGCGCAGGCACAGAACTTTGAATTGGTCGAGGACCAGGGGCTGCTGGATGAGGTCGCCGGCCTCGTCGAATGGCCGGTCGCGCTGATGGGCGCGTTCGACAAGGAATTCCTGTCGATCCCGGACGAGGTGATCCGCGCCACCATCCGCAACAACCAGAAATGCTTTGTGGTCAGCGATCCCAATACGGGCAAGCTGACCAACAAGTTCATCCTCACCGCCAACATCGAGGCCACCGACGGCGGCAAGGCCATCGTCGCCGGCAACGAACGGGTGATCCGCGCGCGGCTCTCGGATGCGAAGTTCTTCTACGAGACGGATCTGAGGACAAAGCTCGAGGACCGGCTGCCGAAGTTCGACCAGATCGTGTTCCACGAGAAGCTGGGCACGCAGGGCGAGCGCATCAAGCGGATCGAGCGGTTGGCCGCCGAGATCGCGCCGCTGGTCGGCGCCGATGTCGAGAAGACCAAGCGCGCCGCGCATCTCGCGAAGGCGGATTTGCTGACGGAAGTCGTCGGCGAATTCCCCGAGCTGCAGGGGCTGATGGGCAAGTACTACGCACTGGCGCAAGGCGAAGATGCGTCGGTCGCTGCAGCGAGCGAGGAGCATTACAAGCCGCAGGGGCCGGCAGATCGTGTGCCGACTGATCCCGTGAGCGTCGCGGTCGCGCTGGCGGACAAGATCGATACGCTGGTTGGCTTCTGGGCGATCGATGAGAAGCCGACGGGGAGCAAGGACCCGTATGCGCTAAGGCGCGCGGCGCTCGGGGTGATCAGGCTTATCCTCGAGAACAATATTCGTACCAGCCTCATCAAGACGATCACGACCTTTGTCAGCACGTTGCTTGAGAGTGATGCTGTAAAGGCCTCCGAGAGTCCGATTGCTATCGCGCCGTCGCTGTTGGTCTTCTTCGCCGATCGCCTGAAGGTCCAGCTTCGCGACCAGGGCGCGCGGCACGATCTCGTCGACGCCGTGTTCTCGCTCGGCGGACAGGATGATCTCCTGCTCGTGGTCCGTCGTGTCGAGGCGCTCGGCAAATTCCTCGACACTGATGACGGCAAGAACCTGCTCGCGGGCACCAAGCGCGCGGGCAACATCCTTGCGATCGAGGAGAAGCGGGACAAGCGCACGTTCGACGGCGCGCCCGATCCGTCGCTCTATCGGCAGGACGAGGAGAAGGCGCTGGCGCAGGCGATCGATCAGGTCAAGCGTGAGGCAAGTAGCGCGGTAGCTCGTGAGGACTTTGCCGGTGCGATGAGCGTGATGGCGACGCTGCGGCCGGCGGTCGATGCGTTCTTCGACAAGGTCAAGGTCAATGACGACGACCCGCAGGTGCGCGAGAACCGGCTGAAGCTGCTGAATGAGATCCGTGCCGCGACGCGCGCGGTGGCGGATTTCTCGAAGATCCAGGATTGATCCTGACGCTGTCATTCCGGGGCGCGCGAAGCGCGAGCCCGGAATCCATTTCGCCGCGTACTCTGCCGCCCGATGGATTCCGGGCTCGTCCTTCGGACGCCCCGGAATGACGGCGTGCGGGTACCAGAAATATCCCGCAACATTTACCCCTCATTAACCACGTCCTGCGAAGGTCGCACCGGGTGAACGGTTTCTTAAGAAATCGCCCGCGCGCAAATGCAGGAATTTCCCGATGACCTCCATCGGCACGGCGCTCAATCCTTACGCCCAATATGGTTCGGCCTATGCGCGGGCGGCGGCGACGCCGTCGCTGGCATCGACGCTGTCCAATGACAGCGCGACCAACGATCCGCTCGCGTCCAACAGCGCGACCAACCTGACCTTGTCGGAAGCGGCCCGCGCACAGCTCGCAAAAGGGGCGCCGCTCGACTTCACGATAGTTACGAACGACGCACGCGCGACGCTCGACCGGCTCTATGCGGCAGCCGGCGTGAAGGGACCGCTGGTCGACGGCAAGACCACGATCGATCTCTCGAGCCTGGATCGGCGCTCGCTGTTTGCGATCTCGACCAACAATGGCGGCAAGTTCAGCCCCGATGAGCAGGCGGTGGCGGCCGGCGCGTTGAAGCAGCGCTTCGATGCCGCGCTTGCGCCGTCGCTGGCGACCACGCGTCTGACCGGCGACTACAATGTCAGCTACAAGGCAGCGCTGGATTATCTCGATGGCGCGAGCCCCGAAGAGAAGGCGACGGCGACCTGGGCCGCCCAGCGCGCCGCGGTGTTCAAGGGCTATCAGGCGACGCAGACGGACCCGACGGTGGCCCCAACGGGAATTGCCGGCGATCCGATCGCGGCGGCGCTTGCCGGCACGGTCAAGCCCGCGACGGGCCAGAGCCGCAACTTCGGCGATATCGCCAGCGACGTGCGCGGGTTTCTCGATCGCCAGAAGAGCGAGGCAGCGAGCAACGGCAAGGAGCTGGTCTATGATCCCGGGCGCAAGACCGGGCAATTGGCCGATCTGTCCCCGCTCGACAACCGCTCGCTGTCGGCAATCACCCTGAATCAGGGCAATCGCTTTTCCGGCGAGGAGGTCTATGCGGCCAAGCAGGAATTGAATGCGCGGACCCGCGCCTCGATCCTCGACGCGCTGAAGCAGAGCCAATCGACCGGCGATCCGCGCCAGCTCAGCCTAGGCATCCTGAAAGCCTATTCCTCGATGAGCACCGAAGAGCGGCAGGCCGCGAATTGGACGCCCGAATTCCAGGATGCCGCGATCAAGAACTACAAGTCGACATCGACGCTGCTCTCGATGCTGCGATCGTAGTCGCTAGAATCAGAACCGAAGCTCTAGCTAGATTCTTGTTTTGACGCGTTTTCTTCACGCGAACCGGTGTCCACTTCGCTCGAAAACGCTCTAAGCACAAAGCAAAGCCCCGCCTGGAGGGGAGGGCCAGGCGGGGCTCTTGGGTCCGGTCGCTGTCGCGCACATCCGCTTGCACGGCGCCCGGACTACTCGCTCAGGGCGAAAGCTGGTTGATCGCTAGTCGATCACCTGAACGATACGGCGCGAGCGCGGCTCGACCAGTACGGTCTCGCCATTCACGACCGTGTAGCGGAACGGGGTTGAGCCGAAGCGCTGCGGTACGTCGTAGACTGTCACGCCGGTTTCCGGCAGCACGGTGCCGACTGCCACGCGATCGGAAATCGTATAGTCCGGCACGCGTTCGCGGACGACATATTCACGGAATGCCGGCCGCTGGTCGACCGTGATCCCGCCACCTTCTTCGACTACGACGGTGTTGCCGCCGACGACGCCGGTGGTGGTGGTCCTGCTCTGCGCCTGCGCCGCGACCGGTGCACTGATCGCGCACGCCATCGCTGCAACGGCAAGGAATCGGTTTCGCATGGCTCACTCCTTCGCGACGATTTTGCGTTAAGGCGGGTCTCCTTTCGAGACGCCGCGAGTGCTGGCTTTTTGCCGATGCACAATGTGAGGCCAATGCATCGCGAGCGTCGATGTTCCGCAAAAAACGCGGCCATATCCGCGGCAATTTTGAGCAATTTTCGTGGATAGCGGAACCGATTGAAGCGTCGAACGTCTCAAATAGCTGGCCGTGCTGGCGGGTGGGGCGGATCCTAGGTTTGACGCGTTTCCTTCATGCGAAACCGGTAACACTTCGCTCGAAAACGCGATGCCAGTACAATACCCGCCTCGATTCGATTTCCTTTCCGAACAAATCCGCTGGAGCTTCCTCAAATGGTCATCACCGCTGCGCATGTTCCTGCCATCGTGGCCCTGATCGCAGGCATTTTGATCCTGGTCATGCCGCGGCTGCTGAACGTCATCGTCGCGATCTACCTGATCTTCGTGGGCCTGGTCGGCATGGGGCTTTTACGCTGGCTGCATTTGTAGGATCGAAACGCCGTTCGCAGCTTGCGCCCGACACACCAAAGTGGTGTAAGGCGCCCATCTTCTTGCCCCTCACTCCGGATTGTTGAAAGCCATGGCCAAAGCCGTCGCCAAGTCCAAGAAAGCAGCAGAGAAAAGCGCAGCGAAATCAAAGCCATCCGCCCCGGCCCGCAAGGCCGCCCCGGCGGCGCGAAAGGCGCTGAAGAAGAGCGCGCCAAAGGTGGCGGCAAAAGCTCGCGCCAAGGCTCCTGTTGCCAAGGCTCCTGTTAAGGCTGCTGCTAAGGCCCCCGCCAAGCCGGTGGCAAAATCCGTGACGAAAGCGCCGGCGTCAAAGCCGGTCGCGGCGGCGATCAAGTCCAACAAATGGGTCTTCACCTTCGGCGACGGCAAGGCCGAGGGCAAAGCCGAGATGCGTAATCTGCTCGGCGGCAAGGGCGCCAACCTCGCCGAGATGGCCAATCTGGGCCTGCCGGTGCCGCCCGGCTTCACGATCCCGACCTCGGTCTGCACCTATTTCTACGAACACGAGAAGACCTATCCGAAGGAGCTGAAGACGCAGGTCGAGAAGGCGCTCGATTATGTCGGCAAGCTGACTGGCAAGATCTTCGGCGACGCCAAGAACCCGCTTTTGGTCTCGGTCCGTTCCGGCGCGCGGGCCTCGATGCCGGGCATGATGGACACCGTACTCAATCTCGGGTTGAACGACCAGACCGTGGAGGCGCTGGCCGATCTCTCGGGCGACCGCCGCTTTGCCTATGACAGCTACCGCCGCTTCATCACGATGTATTCGGACGTGGTGCTCGGCTTCGAGCACCATCACTTCGAAGACATCCTCGACACCTTCAAGGACAGCCAGGGCTATTCGCTGGACACCGACCTCACCGGCGACGACTGGGTCGAGCTGGTCGGCAAGTACAAGGAAGCGGTGGAGCGCGAGACCGGCCATCCGTTCCCGCAGGATCCGCACGACCAGCTATGGGGCGCGATCGGCGCGGTGTTCTCCTCGTGGATGAACGCGCGCGCGGTCACCTACCGCAAGCTGCACGACATTCCGGAGTCCTGGGGTACTGCCGTCAATGTGCAGGCGATGGTGTTTGGCAATATGGGCGAGACGTCGGCGACCGGCGTCGCCTTCACCCGCAATCCCTCGACCGGCGAGAGCAAGCTCTACGGCGAATTCCTGATCAACGCGCAGGGCGAGGACGTCGTGGCCGGCATCCGCACGCCGCAGGACATCACCGAGTACGCGCGTCAGGAGAGCGGCTCCGACAAGCCCTCGATGGAAACCGCGATGCCCGACGCTTTCAAGGAGCTGACGCGGATCTACACGCTGCTCGAAAAGCACTACCGCGACATGCAGGACATGGAGTTCACGGTCGAAGAGGGCAAGCTGTGGATGCTGCAGACCCGCGGCGGCAAGCGCACCGCGAAGGCGGCGCTGCGCATCGCCGTCGAGCTCGCCAATGAGGGGCTGATCTCGAAAGAAGATGCGGTGACGCGGATCGATCCGGCCTCGCTCGATCAATTGCTGCACCCGACCATCGATCCGGCGGCGACGCGCGATATCATCTGCACCGGCCTGCCGGCTTCGCCCGGTGCGGCGTCCGGCGAGATCGTGTTCTCCTCCGACGAAGCTGCCAAGCTGCAGGCTGACGGCCGTAAGGTCATTCTCGTCCGTGTCGAGACCAGCCCGGAAGACATCCACGGTATGCACGCCGCCGAGGGCATCCTGACCACCCGCGGCGGCATGACCTCGCATGCCGCGGTGGTGGCGCGCGGCATGGGCAAGCCCTGCGTCTCCGGCTGCGGCGCCATCCGCGTCGATTACGGCCGCGGCACGATGAGCGTGGGCTCGCGCACCTTCAAGGCGGGCGACGTCATTACCATCGATGGCGGCATCGGCCAGGTGCTGGCCGGGCGCATGCCGATGATCGAGCCGGAGCTGTCGGGCGAGTTCGGCACGCTGATGGGTTGGGCCGATGCCGTCCGCAAGCTCGGCGTTCGCGTCAACGGCGACACCCCTGATGATGCTCGCACCGCGGTGAAGTTCGGCGCCGAGGGCATCGGCCTCTGCCGCACCGAGCACATGTTCTTCGAGGAGACGCGCATCCGCACGGTGCGCGAGATGATCTTGTCGGAAGACGAGCAATCGCGCCGCGCCGCGCTGTCGAAGCTGTTGCCGATGCAGCGCGCCGACTTCGTCGAGCTGTTCGAGATCATGAAGGGCCTCCCCGTCACGATCCGCCTGCTCGATCCGCCGCTGCACGAGTTCCTGCCGCACACCCAGGCCGAGATCGAGGAAGTCGCGCGCGCGATGAACACCGATCCGCGCCGGCTCGCCGATCGCGCCCGCGAACTCGCCGAGTTCAACCCGATGCTCGGCTTCCGCGGCTGCCGTCTTGCGATCGCCTATCCTGAAATCGCCGAGATGCAGGCGCGCGCGATCTTCGAGGCCGCGGTCGAAGCCGGCAAGCGCACCGGCAAGGCCGTCGGGCTCGAGGTGATGGTGCCGCTGATCGCCACCAAGGCCGAGTTCGACCTGGTGAAGGCGCGGATCGACGCCACCGCGCATGCGGTGACGAAGGAGACCGGCGCCAAGCTGACCTACCAGGTCGGCACCATGATCGAGCTGCCGCGCGCCTGCCTGATGGCCGGCAAGGTCGCCGAGACCGCCGAGTTCTTCTCCTTCGGCACCAACGACCTGACCCAGACCACTTACGGCATCAGTCGCGATGACGCCGCGAGCTTCCTCGGCACCTACATCGCCAAGGGTATCCTCGAGATCGATCCCTTCATCTCGGTCGATCGCGACGGCGTCGGCGAGCTGGTCAGGATCGGCGTGGAGCGCGGCCGCAAGACGCGTCCCAACCTGAAGGTCGGCATCTGCGGCGAGCACGGCGGCGATCCCGCTTCCGTCGCGTTCTGCCACGAGGTCGGGCTCGACTATGTCTCGTGCTCGCCCTATCGCGTGCCGATCGCGCGTCTGGCCGCAGCGCAAGCGGCGCTCGGCAAGGCGATCGCGAGCCAGGCGTGACGCTTAGCGCCGCTGACAACTAAGAGCATCTCGTCATGCCCGGGCCTGTCCCGGGCATCCACGTTTTGGACGCGCAGAAGGACCTGGATGGCCGGGACAGGCCCGGCCATGACGACGGTCGCGGGAATGGAGCGCGGCAACGCGCGCTGCCAAGGGAAAACGCATTACAGGCGTAACCCAACTTTCCGCGTGCTGAAATCGAACCGTAACCCGCGCTCACAATCCTGTGCCAGTAGAGTGAGGTTGGTATGGGACGCTTCAGATTGTTTGTGCGTATTCAATTGAGATCAGCGCAGCGACGGCGCGATGGCGGGCGAGCGTCAGGATTGGGGCCTGATGGGAAGTGACCCTTCTATCCCGGCTGCTTGTGCTGGTGGCTGTCGCTCTGCTGCCGGCAATAGCGATCCAAGCGTATAATGAATTCGACCTGCGTCGCGCGCGCCAAATCGAGGTGCAGAACCAGGCGCTCAATCTGGCTGAACTTGCCGCCGCGGAGCAACGGCAGATCGTTCAGGGAATTCATCAGGTCCTGATCACGCTGTCGGAGCTTCCGTCGATCAGGGCGAAGGACAGCGAGTCCTGCAATGCCTATATGGGCGCTATCAAGCAGCGATTCCCGGCTTTTCTCACCCTTGTCGTCACCGATTTGAACGGCGTCACGTTCTGCACTCCCAACAATAATCGCAAGCCGGTCGATGTCTCGGGCAGGGCCTATTTCGCAAACTTGCGGAAAACCGGCGCATTCTCCGTCGGCGAGTTCTCGCTGGGCCTGTCATCCGGTCGAAAGGCCATCCAGTTTGCGTTGCCTTTCTACGAACAGGACGGGCAGATGGGGGGGGCCATCATCGCAACCCTCAGCCTGGATTGGCTTGCCGACTACATTGCGCGAAAGGGCGCTCCGGCGGGAGCTGCGCTCGGAATCATGGACCGCAATGGGAGGTATCTTGCCCGCTATCCCGACAACGCGCACTTTGTCGGGCGGACCCTGAGCGAAGGGCATGAACCGCACCTTGAGAAATCGGGGGCGGCCGACATCACTGAGCTGGACGGCGTGGAGCGGATCGTCGGTTATGCAGCCCTGCCGGATAGTTCCGGAGGCCTTCTCATCAGCTTCGGCCTGGACAAGGACCGGGCATTCACCGCAATCCAGCACGGCACGCAGCGCGGCGTCTTCCTGATCATCCTGAGTACGGCGCTGGTGCTGATCCTGACATCCTTGGGCGCCCGTCGGTTCATCCGTCGCCCGCTTGGGCAATTGGTCGACGCTGCCAACCGATGGCGGCTCGGCGATTTTACCCGGCGGGTCGATATCCATGGCACTTCCGAAATCGCGCGGGTCGCCGATGCATTCAACACCATGGCCGATGCGCTGGAACACCGCGAGCAGGAATTGTCCGACGCGAGGAAGAAAGCGGAGGAAGCCGCGGCCCGGATCACGATGATCTTCGAGAGCACCACCGACAGCGTGCTGATCATCGATCAGGACTGGCGCCTCACCTATCTCAACGGACCCGCCTGGACAGACCTTGCGGAAGGGCAGGATGTCAGGGGCCTGACGTTGTCGGAAGCATTTCCGGACGCCGACGACCTCGATATCACCAACCAGATCCTGGAGGTGACGTCGACGCAGCGACCGGCATTCCTCGAAGTGTTCTGCACGCGTCGACAAGTCTGGTACGCGGTCAATGCGTTTCCCTCCAGCCAGGGTCTTGCGATCTTTCTCCGCGACATCACCGATCACAAGCATGCGGTGGAGGCGCGCCGGCTGATCGAGGAGCAATTCCACCAGAGCCAGAAGATGGAGTCGGTCGGTCAGCTCACCGGCGGTATCGCGCACGACTTCAACAATCTGCTCACGGTGGTCGCGAACAGCCTCGACCTCATCGAGGATGCCGCCGACATCGGCAAGGTCCGGCAGTATGCCGCGGCGGCGCGTCGCGCCACCCAGCGAGGCGAGAAGTTGACGTCGCAGCTTCTCGCCTTCTCGCGGCGGCAGATACTGAATCCAAAACTGGTCAACGCGAACCAACTCATTGCCGAATTCCAGGGGCTGATCCAGCAAGCGGTCGGGGGAGGCTGCGAGGTCAGGCTGCGGACCGACGAGCAATTGTGGCTGTGCCATGTCGATCCTTCATCGCTGGAAACCGCTCTCCTCAATCTTGCACTGAATGGGCGCGACGCGATGCCGGACGGCGGCGTGCTCGAGATCGAGACGCGGAATGTCGAACTGGAGCAGGGGGCCGTGGACGAGTGTCGGGCCGGACAGTATGTCAGGCTGGCGGTCACGGATTCCGGCTGCGGGATGCCGCCCGAAGTGCGCGAAAGGATCTTCGAGCCTTTCTTCACGACCAAGGAAGTCGGCAAGGGGACCGGGCTCGGCCTCAGCATGGTCTACGGCTTCGTTCGACAGTCCGGCGGGCACGTCACTGTCGAAAGCACGCCGGGAGCAGGGACTACGGTCGCGCTGTACCTGCCTAAGGCCGAGAAGGCGCCGGAGGCGCCGGTGCAGGAACGGAAGCCGCGAGCCATACCGGGAGGTTCGGAGCGGATCCTCGTCGTCGACGACAATGAGGATCTGCTCGAGGTCACCGCGGCGATGTTGAACTCGTTCGGCTACGAAGTTGTCTGCGCCCGCAACGGGCTTGAGGCCCTGAAGACGTTGAGGAGCGACGGGCACTTCGCGCTCCTGTTCAGCGACATCGTGATGCCGAGCGGCATGAATGGCATCGAGCTGGCGCGCGAAGCGAAGCGGCTGTGCAAGGACATCAAGATCCTGCTCACCTCCGGTTATGCCGGCGATGCATTGGAACGGCATCACGCCGTGGACGAGTTTCCAATCATCGAGAAACCCTTCCATGTCGCCGACCTGGCGCGGCGCCTGCAGACGCTGCTGCATGAAGACTAGTGGCGCCATGTGATTTCGTTAGATTGCTGTACGCAGCATCTATCGCGGAGCCATTTCGACTAAGCTTCATTGCGCCTTCCTAACCTGCGTCTCATCCCAGGCGAGCGCGCGTCCGTCCGACGCCCGCAGTTTAAGACGGGCGACCGGTTCGCCCTTTACCTGATCAACCAACACCGAATGCCGTTCGCCGGCACGGTAGAGATGGTCCTCGCCCCATTGGCGGAGCGCGACGATCGCGAGGAAAAGTCCGCGTCCCCTCTCGGTCAGGATGTATTCCTTGTAGGCGCTCCCGTCGGAGGCCGGCGCGGTCTCGAGCACGCCCCTCTCAGTGAGATCGCGCAGACGCGTCGCCAGCATCCCCTTGGCGATACCGAGTCCCGTCTGAAACTCGCTGAAACGCCGCACGCCCTCGAACGCATCCCGGATAATCAGCAGCGACCACCAGTCGCCGATCACATCGAGCGACCGCGCCACCGGGCAATCGGCTCCCGACAGGCTGACACGTTTTACCATGGCCACCGCTCTCCCTTGCGCCCGCACGCATCCGAATCTGGTTCTAAAATAGAACTAGATTTGTGTATCGCAAGTAGTCTTAAGATAAGACCAATTATCTGCCAAGAGGAGCCGAGACATGGGGCGCAATGAAACTTCGGACCAACCACATGACGGGCTGTCGAGAACCACGACGCTGCTCTTCGCCATCGCGGCAGGTCTCAGCGTCGCGAACATCTACTATGCCCAGCCGCTGCTTGATGCGTTGGCAGATGATTTCGGGATTCCGCCGGCAGCGATCGGCCTCGTCGTGACGCTCACGCAGATCGGCTACGCGATGGGGTTGATCTTCATCGTGCCGCTTGGCGATCTCCTCGATCGTCGCCGTCTGGTTGTGGTCCAGGGCATCCTATCGGCGGCCGCTCTTGTGGCTGTCGCGACAGCAAGGACCGAAGGTGTGTTATTCGCCGGCATGGCGGTGGTCGGCCTCGTGGCGGTCGTGGTCCAAGTGCTCGTCGCTTTTGCCGCCACGCTGGCCTTGCCTTCCAAACGTGGCAAGGCGGTCGGAATGGTGACCAGCGGCGTCGTGATCGGCATCCTGGCTGCGCGCTTCGTTGCCGGAATCCTCGCCGATCTGGGCGGCTGGCGCACGGTCTATCTGACCTCGGCGGCGCTGACATTGGCTATGGCCGTCATCCTTTTCCGCATCCTGCCGAAACATCTTCCGCCGCAAAGTTCCGACAGCTATTTCGTCACGCTGCGTTCCATTCCGATGCTTTTCCTGCGCGAGCCAATCCTGCTCGTTCGCGGCATCCTCGCACTCTTCATATTCGCGGCGTTCAGTACGTTCTGGACGGCGCTGGTGCTGCCGCTCAGTGCTCCTCCGTTCTCGCTCTCCCATGCCCAGATCGGTCTTTTCGGTCTCGTCGGCGTGGCTGGCGCCGCCGCAGCTGGCAGTGCGGGCAAGCTGGCCGATCGCGGTCTCGGTCAATGGACAACAGGCCTGTCGCTGATGCTGCTGATTGCATCATGGGGACTGATCGCACTGTTGCCGGTTTCGATTCTCGCGCTCGTCGTCGGCGTGCTGCTGCTCGACCTTGCCGTTCAGGCGATCCACGTGACCAATCAAAGCATCATCTTCTCCCTTCACCCGGAGGCGCCCAGCCGCCTGGTCGGCGGCTATATGGTGTTCTATTCGATCGGCAGCGCTATCGGTGCCATCGCCGCGACGACCGCCAACGCCCATGCGGGATGGATCGGCGTCTCGATATTGGGAGCGGCTTTCAGCGCGGCCGCGTTATTGGTCTGGGTCTCAACGCGTCGCATAGGCTCGTCGCTGCACGTGCGAATGTCGCCGGTCGCCTCAACGTAGTCGGTTGAAGAAGCGGTGAGGGCAATCGGGAAGGTGCGCATCTTCACGCGCGAAGACTTTATTCACTTTCTTCGTTGACCTCACGTTTACCATTTTCGTCCGCAAGGCATTTACCAATGCATGCGATGCGGCGCGCAAAATCTCTGCGATCTCTTGTGTGTAGCGGACAAGCCACGTCGATTAACTCGGCGGCAACCTAAATTCGATACCAACAAATTTGGTCGAATTGCACGGAAGCACTGCGTTCGGTCGTTGTAAGCGTTGCGTGAGCGTATCGATGTTAGTGTTGCGTAACCATCCGAAGGGCGCACGGTTCGCGCTCTTCGGACTCGGTCTTAGCATCTTCGCATTGATGCCGGCCGAGATCGGATATCAGGACATCGCGTCACTGCTTGCCCGCCAGCCCGGGGTCGCCGAGCGCTGGCAGACGCGCACGTTCTCCGCCATGGGCACGATCCAGGTCGCCGCCTACAGTTTCGGCCGACCGATCGGAACGTCCTCGCCGCAAGTCGCGACCTATCGGCTGGCGCGGCTCGACAGCCAGGGCGGCGATCTCACCGGTTCCATCACCCGCAATCCGATCGTCGCGCAGCCGCCGCGCTATGTCGCCTCCGATTTCCCCAAGGTCGATCGCACGCTGAAGGGCGATCGCCTCGCCGTCGCGCCGCCGGCTGAAGCTGCGCCCAGCGAGTCCGTGCCGGCAAGCGAAGATCCATCGACCTCGAACTCCTCCGTCCGGGGCATGAAGACCGCTGCGCGCGCGCCCGCCGAGCTCGATCCGGAATTGCAGGACGCGCTGAACGCGCCGCCATTGCCGCAATATGCGCCGTCGCAGCAGTCGGCACCGACGGCCGCTCCCGAGACGGCGCCTCCGGCGCGCGATGCGTTCTCGCTCCAGACTTCGAGCCTGTTCTTCGGCTCGTCGCTCGGAGCACCCGAGACAATGGAGCGCTGGCAGCCGGGTGAGGAGCCGACGATCGTCGTGCCCGATGCCGCGCTGGATCCGGACATGAAGGCGATGGCCTCGCTTCCGGTCGATGCCGACGGCCCGGTGCGCGCCGGCGACATGGGCGAGAGCATCGCGCCGAAGGGCGAGGTCAATGCCGATGACCAGCACGCCAAGACGCCGGCCGAGCGGCTCGGCCTGTTCGACGAGAAATCGCGCGCCAAATCCGAAAAGTGTCTCGCCGAAGCCGTCTATTTCGAAGCGAGAGGCGAGGCGGTGCGTGGCCAGATCGCGGTGGCGCAGGTGGTGTTGAACCGCGCCTTCTCCGGCAAATATCCGACCACCGTCTGCGGGGTGGTCTACCAGAACAAGTATCGCCACCTCGCCTGCCAGTTCACCTTCGCCTGCGACAACGTCCGCGACGTGATCCGCGAGCCTGACATGTGGGATCGCGCGAAAAAGATCGCCAAGGCGATGCTCGATGGCCGGCTCTGGCTGCCCGAGGTCGACAAGTCGACGCACTATCACGCCTATTGGGTGCGCCCGTCCTGGGTCAGCGAGATGAAGAAGACGTACAAGTTCGGCGTCCACACCTTCTATCGCCCGCGCGCCTGGGGCGATGGCAGCGACGCGCCGAGCTGGGGAAACCCGGCCGAGACCGCGGAGATCTCGGCAGAACTCGCCGAGGCCGCGCGAAGCTCCGCCGAGCAGGCCAGCGCGAAGCGCTAGCTTCCCGAGCGATAGGTCCTGCGCCGAGACGACGAAGTCGTCATTGCGAGCGGAGCGAAGCAATCCATGCCTCCCGCGCGGCACTATGGATTGCTTCGCTTCGCTCGCAATGACGGGGGAGAGAGTTCGCATCATTTTGCAGGGCTGCCCTGCGTTGAATTTTTTTTCTCCGGCCCCCTTGGGCTTTTCATGCAGATGCATTAACTCCCCGTAACCTTTCGTCCGGCGGGTCGGGCCGCCAGTAACGCAGCATGCAGGGGGAATTGATGGCTGTGACCACCGGCGACCTTCGGCCTTCCTCCGGCGCCGATAGTTGGCGCACGCCGCTGATCATCATCATCTGCGGCTGCGCCATCGCGCTGCTCAGCTTTGGGCCGCGCTCGGCGCTCGGGTTTTTCGTGCAGCCGATGAGCCGTGAATTCTCCTGGGGCCGCGACGTCTTCGGCCTCGCGCTGGCGCTGCAGAACCTGCTGTGGGGACTGGGCCAGCCGATCGCGGGCGCGATCGCGGATCGCTTCGGCATCATGCGCGTGATGATCGTGGGCGCGCTGCTCTATGCCGCCGGCCTCTACATGATGCGTTATTCGACAACGTCGCTGTCGCTCGACATCGGCGCCGGCGTCCTGATCGGCTTCGGCCTGTCCGGCTCCTCGTTCAACCTGGTGCTGTCGGCGTTCAGCAAATTGCTGCCGCCGGAAAAGCGCGGCCTCGCGCTCGGCGCCGGCACCGCGGCGGGCTCGTTCGGTCAGTTCCTGTTCGCGCCCTTCGGCGTGGCGATGATCGACAATTTCGGCTGGCAGACTGCGCTGACTGTGTTCGCCGCGCTGATGCTTTTGATCCTGCCGCTGTCGCTTGCGATCGCAACGCCGCCAGCGGAGACGACCAACGCGCCGGCCGCCGACCAGCAGTCGTTCAAGACGGCGCTGGCGGAAGCATTCGGCCATCGCTCCTATGTGCTGCTGGTGCTCGGCTTCTTCACCTGCGGTTTCCAACTCGCCTTCATCACCGTGCACCTGCCGGCCTATCTCGTCGACCGCGGCATTCCGACCTCGACCGGCGGCTGGGTGATCGCGGCGATCGGCCTGTTCAACATCATGGGCTCGCTCGGCGTCGGCTGGCTGCAGAACTTTTTTCCCAAGCGCTACATCCTCTCAGTGATCTACTTCACCCGGGCGCTGGCGACGATTGCCTTCATCTCGTTCCCGATCACGACCTTTTCCGCGGTCGCCTTCGGCGCGGTCTCTGGCCTGACTTGGCTGTCGACGGTGCCGCCGACCTCGGCGCTGGTAGCGCTGATGTTCGGCACGCGCTGGTTCGCCACGCTCTATGGCTTCGCCTTCGTCAGCCATCAGGTCGGCGGGTTCCTGGGCGTCTGGCTCGGCGGTATCGTGTTCGAGCAGTATGGTTCCTACACGCCGATCTGGTGGCTCTCGATCCTGTTCGGTGTGCTGTCGGCGCTGATCAACCTGCCGATCGTGGAGGCCCCAGTATCGCGCCCGGTTGCGCAGCCGGCCTGATGCGATAAACAGAATCCCGCAAAAATTCGTCGTCGTGCCCGGGCTTGTCCCGGGCATCCACGTCTTTAAGGTCGAGCGAGAGCCAAGCGCGTGGATGGCCGGGTCAAGCCCGGCCATGACGGGAGACATGATCAACGCAAGTACGGGAGGGTCCATCATGGCGACGTTCAAGGCGATCAGGATCGACAAGGCGGACAAGGGAACGACCGCCGCGCTCACGCAATTCGACGACGCGGAATTGATGGATGGCGACGTCACCGTCCGCGTCGAATGGTCGACGCTGAACTACAAGGACGGCCTGGCGCTGACCGGCAAGGCGCCGGTGGTGCGGCGCTTCCCGATGATCGCCGGCATCGATCTCGCCGGCACTGTCGAGCAGTCCTCGCATCCCGACTGGAAGGCCGGCGACAAGGTCGTCTGCAACGGCTGGGGCATGGGCGAGACCCATCTCGGCGCCTATGCCGAAAAGGCGCGCGTCAAGGGCGACTGGCTGGTGCGGCTGCCTGACGGGATCTCGGCGCGCGACGCCATGGCGATCGGCACCGCGGGCTATACCGCAATGCTCTCGGTTCTGGCGCTGGAGGACCACGGGGTGACACCCAAGAGCGGCCCGATCGTGGTGACGGGGGCCGCCGGCGGGGTCGGCTCGGTCGCGACAGCCGTGCTGTCCAAGCTCGGCTATCACGTGATCGCCTCCACCGGGCGGCAAGCGGAGGCGGCCTACCTCAAGGGCCTCGGCGCCGCCGAGGTGATCGACCGCAGCGAATTGACCGTCCCGGTCAAGCCGCTGGCGAAAGAGCGCTGGGCCGGCGGCGTCGACAGCGTCGGTTCAACTACGCTCGCCAACATGCTCTCGATGACCAAGTACGGCGGCGCTGTCGCCGCGTGCGGGCTTGCGGCAGGCATGGACCTGCCTTCCTCGGTCGCTCCGTTCATTTTGCGGGGAGTGTGCCTTATCGGCATCGATTCGGTGATGTGCCCAATCGAACGGCGCAAGCGCGCCTGGAGCCGCCTCGCCAGCGATTTGGACAAAGCAAAACTCGCTGATATAACTCATGAAATCGGCCTGGACGAAGCGATCTCCTTTGGCCCGAAAATCCTCGCGGGCGAGGTCCGCGGCCGGATCGTGGTAAAAATAGTCTGACGGCGTTCAGAATTTACCAACCAAGCTGCTCCAATGTTGCCTTGGTTGGTATGGTAAGCAGCGGGTAAAGGCGGTGTGCCCGCGCTGGGTAAGTGGAGTGGCTCATGCTTGCGCGTCTGGTATTGGGGACGGTCGTGGCCGGCGCGATGGCCGCGCCTGCGTTGGCGGGATCGATGAGCGCCGAAGAGGCCAGGCGATTTGTCGCCGGCAAGGTATTCGCCTTCACCTGCTTTGACGGCACCCGCGGCGCGGGGCGTATCCTCGACGACATGGGCGCCGCCGGCTCGATCCAGTTCTCCGGCTCCGGCCCGATTCGCCATGTCAGGTTGCCGGGCAACACGCTGCAGGTTCGCGGTCAGGCCGTCTGTGCCTCGCTGAAAGGCCTTCCGTTCGAGCCCTGCTTCAACCTCGACAAGCGCGACGATCGCTCGTTCCGCGGCTCGGTGTCGGGCATGGGCTTTGCCTATTGCGACTTCCATCACCAGGGCGGCAAGCAGATGCTGCTGGCGCGCGCGGTGGCGCGCCCGCGCTCGCTGCGTGCGACCCGCTCGGCCGACGCCTCCCGCGCCGAAGCGTCCGCGCGCGTCGAGACGCCGCCTGTCGAGCGCACCAGGCTCGAGCCGGTGAAGCCAGAATCGGCGCAACCGGAAGGCGCGGCGGAATTGCGCCGTTCGACCGATTAGCTGGAATCACCGTCCCGCCGACTTGGTTTGATCGAGGCGACAACGTGGCGGCGAAGACCCGTAATGATACGGGCTCGCGAATTCATGGCTTGGTAGCGTCTAATCTCCTAATCTCCACCAGGACGGCCGGGGGTGGGCGCAACAACCGAGTTCCACATGCCGCAATATTTCTTCAGGATCAGCCATGGTCGCTTCGCGGGCGCGTCCGATCAGGGGTCGGAATTCGAAAGCCGTGAGGCCGCATGGGCCGAGATGACCAAGGTCAGCGGCAATCTTCTCGGCAGCATCGCACGCAGCCTCAAGCAGGACGCCGAGTGGCAGATGGAGCTGATCGACGAGAGCAAGAAGCCCGTGTTCAGAATCCGCCTGATCGCGGAGTCGATTGGTTAGAACTGACTTTTGCTTGATTCGGTGCGGCCGCGGTGTTCACCTCTCCCATAGGGAGAGGCATAGGCCGCCTTCGGCGGCCGTTACTAAGACACGCCGAAGCGTAGCTTCGGCTACGGCGCAGCGCCGGGTGAGGGGTTATAGTCTCTCGACGGGGCTCTTCCCCCTCACCCGGATCGCATTCCGCTGCGCTGCATGCGATCCGACCTCTCCCCGATGGGGAGAGGTAAGGTACTTCCGATCTGATCTCATCGCACTTTAGCTTGGCCGCGCGAATCGTTGCGCCATAGCCAGACTGAGAGCGGGCGGGTGCGTCCGCGGATGAGCGTCTCGCGTGGGCCGGTGAGCGTGCCGCTCTCGAACAAGGCGGAGGCGGGGCCGGTCCGTTGCAAGAGGTCGTCGCTGAGCGCGAGTGGCGTGCCTTCCTTGGCGGCAACCTCCATCAGACGGCTCGCCACGTTCACGGTATCGCCGGTCGCGGTGATGTGCTGATAGCTGCCGCCGAGCCGCGAGGCGACGATCGGCCCGTAATGCGCGCCCACCTTGAAGCCGATCCGGGGCGCCATCGTTCCCGGCAACGAATTGATCCATTGCGCGATGCGGTTGCAGAGCGTGACTGCACAGTGCGCGGCCTTGCGCGCATCGTCTTCGGTCGCTTCCGGCAGGCCGAACAGGATCATGGCGCCGTCGCCGAGGAAGCTCGTGATGATCCCGCTGTGCGACTCGACCTCCTCGTCGACGAGGGTGTGAAAATCTTTCAGCAGCGCAAGCCCCGCGTCGATATCGAGCGTCTCGCTCAATGCCGTGAAGCCCGAGAGGTCGATGAAGATCACCGCCGCATCCTGGTGCCGCGGCTCCAGCAGGAACGCCGGATTGCCGGTCAGCCATTTGTTGAGCGCCGGCGCCTGGAATTGCTGCAACAGGTCATTCTTCATCGCAAAATATTGCGCCTGCCTGCGGTTCAGCCAAAGCTGGATCGAGCCGAACAGGATCGCCGGCGGCGCGGCGGCGGCAATCGGCAATGCGGCGCTGAGCCAGATGCCGCGCGAAAATGCGACGTAGTTCATGACAGCCCAGATCGCCACGAGCGCCGCGATCGAGAGCAGGCCGGCTGCGCTGCGCCGCCACGCCAGCAAGCCAACGATCGCAAGCGTGAGCGCCACCGCCAGGATTGCGTCGGCCAGGCGTATCGACCGATTGCGCAGGATGCCGCCGCCGGTCATCAGGTGATCGATCGCGGTCGCGACGATCTCGACACCAGGCATCACGGGATCGAACGGCGTCGGAAACACGTCGCCGCCGCCCGTCACGGTCGCACCAATGACGACGACGCGGTCGCGGATAGCCGGTTGCGCGACCTCGCCGTCGAGTACCGATGCGGCACTCACCGTCGGTACCGTGCCGCGAGGGCCGTAATAGGCGAGCGGCAGCACATGATCGATGTCAGTCGGAATGCTCTGACCCGCGAGGCGAACGCTGTCCGGCTCGATCACCGGATCGTGGCCTGCGGCCAGCGCTACGACGCGCAGCGGAAACGCCAGCTCGACTTTGTCGCTGGTGCGGACCAGCAAGGGAATGCCGCGCGGCGTGCCCGATTTGTCGGTGGTCAGGTTGACGACGCCGACAACAGCATGTTCAGCGAACGCTGGCAGTGGGCGCAGGAATCTCTCCGCCCGCGGCAGCCGCGCGAGCGGGCTCTCGTCATCCGCCTCCAGCATCTGGATCGCATCGGGAAACACGGCGGCAGCGGCAATGGCGGAAGGGCGCTTTGCGAGCGCTTGCGCCAGCGCCGCATCGCCGCCGTCCTTGCCCTGGTCAAGGAGCAAGAGATCGACTGCGATCGCGCGCGGTGCGTAGCTCCCAACCTTCTCGATGATCGCGGCGAGGTCGGCGCGCGGCAGCGGATAGCCGCCTCGCTTGGCGACTGTCTCATCGTCGATGGCAACGATCGTGACGAGATCGGGCGCCGCGCGCTCACCGCGTGCCGATAGGCGCAGGTCGGTCAGCGCGCCTTCGGCGCGATCGAGGAATTGAACGTCACCGTTCCAGTAGCCTATTCCCAGCGCGGCCGCCCAGACGAGTGAGAGCAGAAGCGCGATCGATGTTTGAGGGATCCGGCCGCTCACCAAGGATCATTGCCCGAGGCGCGCGAGCAGCGCATCGACGCGCGGCTGCCCCCAGCGCTTGACCGTCAGCGGCTCGTTTCCCGGATCGACGTCGACGCCTTCGCCCGGACCAAGCACCACCTGGTTTCCGCCCCGTGGCCGGCGCACCGCGACCCGGCCCTGCAGCACGAGCACTGATGTCCTCGCCTCCTGCACATCGACCGCCCATTTGGTCCCGCGCACGGCGGCAATCGCTTGTGGCGTGTTGACGCGAAAGCGATTCTTGCCGCGCATTTTGGCATCGTCGAGCAGCAGTGCCTTGCTCTGCAGATCGACTGCCATGGCGCTGCCATCGTGGCCTTGCAGCGTAAACCTCGCGCCGTCCTCGGCGACGATGATGAGGCCGTCGTGGCAGACCAGGATCTGCGTTCCTCGCGCGCCCGCCTGCGATGGACAAGTCGCGGCCATCGTCTGCGCTGCCGCAGGCTGGATCGCAAGTGTTGCGCAGATGATCGCCAAGCTCGCCAGCCGCGCGAGCGCTCCCGCAATGTCTCGGTGCAAAACGCTCCCCTCTTAAAATGGTCAGTCGCTGCAATATAGCTCTTTGAAGCGCACACTATGTCTAGAAAATGTCTGCCCGGGTGCAGTGCAATGGCGCGAGCCGACGCGACAACTCGTCATGCACAAAGTCATGCACAAAGTCGCGTCACAGGGGCGTGATGTCAGGCACGCCCCGAGGCAGGCGCGCGGGCGTGATAAAGAACCTGCCGATTTATCCCGTCTGCCCTCGGTCAGTCCGGCGTGAACAGCGCCTTGCCGCGATTCCTCTGCGCCGCCGACACGGCTTCGGGGATTTGCGAAAAACGGTAGGTACCTTCGACCGGCGCGCTGATCGCGCCCGAGGCCACCAGCGGCGCCAGGTGTTCGTACATCGCGCTGACGTGCGCGGCGGTGGCGCTGTTGAACCAGTTGGCGAGCCAGAAGCCGCGCATCGCGATGTCGCGGAAGATGAAGGGCTGTGCCGGACCGACGAAGGGCTTGTCGCTGATTGCGCTGTAGAACACCAGCACGCCCTTCGGCGCCAGGCACGTAATCAGATTCATCGTCGCGGTATCGGCGACGCCATCGATGGCGAGCGCGATCGGCGCACCGGCGGTCTCGGCGGCGACGCGCTTGTTGAGGTCGGGTCCGTCGACCAGCACGACGTCGCCGCCGCTCGCCTTGAGATCAGCCACGACTTCCTCGCGTCTGACGATATTGACCGTCTTCAATCCAAGCGATTTCGCGATCCCGATCACCGCGCGGCCGACGCCGGAATTGGCTGCGTTCTGGATCACCCACGCGCCGGGAGCCAATGTGGCGAACTCGGTGAGCAGCAGGTAAGCCGTTGCGGGATTGATGCCGAGCATCGCCAGTTGCAGCGGATCGCCGTCGGGAAGCGCCCGCAGCCTGCTGGCGTCAGCCTTGATGCGCTCTGCCCAGGCCGGCGAGGGATAGGGGATGAGAGTGCGGTCGCCCTGCTTCAGATGCTTGACGCCACGACCGACCGCCACGACGCGGCCGACACCCTCCGTTCCGACGATGCTCGGCAGCTTCGGGCGGTAGCCGTAGCGGCCCGAGATCATCAGGAGGTCGCTCATGTTGATGGGCGACGCCTCCAGCGCGATCACGACTTCGCCGTCGCCGGGAGCGCCGACATCGGCGACGTCGACGAGCCTCATAACATCGGCGGGATTGCCGAATGCTTCGATCTGGATCGCCTTCATGGCAATGGTCTCCGCTGTTATGTACTTATGAGTACATAATGAGCGGCCAAAGTCAAACAAGGAGGCGCATGATCTGATCGAGTGTGGCGCGAACGCTGGCCGCGCTCGGCTTGTCCTTCGCCAGGACCATCAACCCGATATAGACCGCCATGATCGTGTGCGCTGCGGCATCGGGATCGAAACCGGCGCCAAACTGCGCGCGATCGGCGCGAAGCCTGTCTCGCAGCAAATGCTCGAGTTTCCGGTTGAAAGCTTCGATCCTGGTGCGCACGTCCTTCTGTTCGGCAATGCCGTCGGCCGACGCGTTGATCGACAGGCAGCCGCGGCTGCCCTTGGCGCCCGAACAGCGTGGAATAAAGGCTGCGAGCCAGCGCTCGATCGCCTCGCGTGCAGATGATCCCTCGTTGATCACCTTTTCGGCATGCGCAACGATACGCGTGTGGTAGCGATCGAGCACGGTCAGGAACAGCGCGTTCTTGTCGCCGAAGGCGGCATAGAGGCTCGGCTTGGCGAGGCCCGTCGCTGCAGTGATGTCGTCGAGCGACGTGCCCTGAAAACCCTTCTGCCAGAACA
The DNA here is from genome assembly GCF_059512425.1 of Bradyrhizobium sp. Leo78. Classification (NCBI taxonomy): domain Bacteria; kingdom Pseudomonadati; phylum Pseudomonadota; class Alphaproteobacteria; order Hyphomicrobiales; family Nitrobacteraceae; genus Bradyrhizobium; species Bradyrhizobium sp. Leo78. Next base: position 273,996 of record NZ_JCAMOT010000006.1, on the reverse strand, counting down.
CGTCACGCGCAACGTCCAGCACTTCATCGGGATCGAAACTGCGCGGTCTTGCCATGCCGCCTATCTACGCGTTGGCACGAGCTTCGCCAAGCTCATCCCACGCCAGCGACCGGGGGTGGTGCCGTTTGTCGCCGGAACAGGATGCGCTGGTAGAACCAGCCGATCGCGACCAGCACCACGCCGAGGCACATGAAGGACAGCGCGCGGTAGACGCCCGTGAGCTGCGACATGTCGACTACGAACGCCTTGACGATGGTCAGCGCAATGACGGCGGCAGAGGCCATCCGCGCACGCTGCGAGCCAACGACGATGCCGATCCCGAGCAGCACGACGCCGAACGCCAGCCAGGCAATCGAATAGGTGTATTGCTCGGCGCCCGTGGTCGGGCCGTGCGACAGCACGGGGCCGTGGTAGAGCCGGCGGATTTCGAAGCTGACATAGGTGAGCGCGAGGATCAGCGCGCCGGCCGCGAGCGTGTTGCCGTAGGCGGCCGGGCGCCGTCCCGCAACCGCATAGGACAACAGCAGCGCCAGCACCGCGGGCAGGGCATAGCCGAGCAGGAGCAGGTTGACGAAGCTGCCGCCGACATCGATCGGCCACAGGATCGGCGTCTCCAGCAGCATCAGACCGAAGACCGCGGCAAGACCGGCGAACACGGTCAGCAGCACCGCACCGATATTGTGCACGATGCTGACCGTGCGGATGCGCAGACGCTCGAGCCCGATCGCCATCGCCAGCGCCGTGCAGACCTGCAGCGCGACCTCGGTGAGGCCGGCGCTGTTGCGGTAGACGTCGCCGTCGTTGATGGCGTGACGGATCTCCATGAAGGCGAGCAGGACCGTGAACAGGATCGCGGCCGATTCCACAGCGCGGAGCGGCGCGTCGTCGCCATGGCGGCGCAGGAAGATGCTGGCTGCCCAGAACGAGGCCGCGGGAATGCCGTAGCCCCACAACAGCCAGTTGAAGATCGGCGTGCTGCCGACGGCATCGCCGACGATACGCGGTTCATAGCCGATGCGCAGCACCACGATGCCGGCGAGGATCGCAGCAAGCGTGCGCAGGAAGGCGATCGGCCGCTGCAGGGAAATCCAGGCGGTGCCAAGCGACATCAGCGCCAGCGCAATCGTGAGCCAACCCTTTTCCAGCGCGAATGTGAGCGCGAGCGCCAGTGCGGCGAGCGTGCCGGTCGCAAACAGCGCGATCGAGGCGGAGTGTCCGGGCCGGTCCTCGCGCCTGGTCAGGAATTCGGTGGCGGCGGCGAAGGCCGCGGCGAGCGGTACGGCGAGAATTGCGAACGGAATCGAGCGGTCGAGCTGCGCGATCCGGGCGTAGAGCGCGATCAACAGCGCCAGCGGTGTGAAGGTGGCGGCCGCCGCCCACTGCACGGTGATTGCAGCCGTTGCGAAGCGGCGCTGCGCGAGGAAGCCGCTCATGCCGAACATGCCGGCGAAGATCGTCGCCGTGGTCAGGTGCAGCGAGACCGAGCCGTCGGTGGCGTTCGGCCCGATGCCGGGCAGGGGGCCGCCGGGCAGCACCAGCATGTCCGGATTGCCGCGCACCGCCCATTCGGCGAACACGACGAACACAAACAGCGCGGCGGCGCCGATCGCGGCAGTGGCCGCCGGCGTCCGCCAAGCAACGAGGAGGCTGCCGGCGACCAGGAGGCCGAAGGTGATCATCGCGGGGTCGGCGTGAAAGCTGTTCAGCACGATCAGCAGCGCGCCGAACAGATAGGCGATCAGCGAGCTTGATGAGATCGACTCGACCTGTTCGCCTTCCGCCTCCGGACCGAACATGAAGCCGCAGACGACCAAGAGCGCGGCGAGGATGAATCCCGCGACGACATGGAAGGCATGCGGCCCGATCATCGACGGCCCGCATTGCAGGCAGGGGAAGGTCCAGAGCAGCGCGAACACCACCGTGGTAACGGCAAGCCAGCGCCACAGCCGGATGCGGGCGAGGCCGAACGATGCTGCGGTGACGATCGCCAGATAGATGTAGAGCGCCCAGAAATCCGGCTTTTCGGATGACACGAGGATCGGCGTGGCGAAGGCGCCGACGACGCCAAGCCCGGCCAGCGCCGGCCCGTGCAGCAGCGCCGCAGCGAGCGTGCCGAGCGCGACCAGTCCGAGCAGCACGAAGGCGGTGGCCGGCGCGAGGAAGTCGTAGAGCGCGTAGGCTGCGTAGACGGTCGCGAATGCCACAGCCGTTCCGGCGGCAGTGAGGATCGCTGGGATATTGGCAATCGGCAGCGTCGCGATCGTGGAAATGCTTTCCTTGCGCCGCGTCCATTCGCCGGCGCCGAGCAGCGCCAATGCGAACAGGCCGCCGAGCATGGTGCGCACGCCGGGCCCGAGCAGCCCGGCTTCGATCGAATAGCGCACCATGAAGAAACCGCCGAGCGCCAGCGTCAGGCCGCCGAGCCACACCACCCATCGGGTGCCGATGGTCTCTTCGAAGCCGGGTTGTGTCGGTGGCGGAGGCGCAGGCGGCGCGCCGGTTGGCGCGTCCGGTTCTGCAGCCTGCTCGGTCTTGGCAGGTGCGGCCTGGATGGCCTCGGGCGGCAATGGTGGAGGCGTGGCCGCAGCCGGCGGCGAGGTCGCACGCGTCGGCTCAGGCTCGTGCTCGGGGACGAGTGGCGGCGGCGATGCCGGCCGTATTGCCGCAGCATTCGCACCTTCGAGGGCCTCCAGCCGCATGCGCAATGCGGCCACTTCGTTCATTGATTTCAGCGCAAAAGCAAATGCGACGATCGCAATGACAAAAACAATGAACTCCAGCATCAGGCCTCCGGGCCGGCGCGCGAGGGGCGTAACCAATCACGTCCGCGGTCGTCGCAATCCATTGAGTGGAGGTTGCCCCGCAAAAAGTTCAATCATCAAAGTGGCATTTCCGCGCGGCTCACTCGAGGTCGACCCGAAAAGGCTGGTTTTCGACGCTCATCGCGCCGGGGCCGATCTCGTCGAGTGCGCGAACCATCCGGCCCTCCCGCCCGAGCGCCTTGTCGGCGAGGCTCACCATCAGCCGGTTCGGCGACGCGATCGGGGAGGCGGCGCGAATCTGGCGCGCGATCTCGGCCTCGTCGCGATGCGGATTGAGCGCACAGGCGGCAGCGAAGGCGCTCGCGGTCGAGCGGCTGATGCCGGCGTAGCAGTGTACCACCATCGGCGCGCTGCGGTCCCAGCTCCGCACGAAGTTCAGGACCTGCTCGATGTGCCGTGCCGACGGTGCGATGAAGCCGTCCATCACTTCGGTGATGTCGTCGACCTGCACGCGCAGATGGTTGACCTCGAGCACGGAGGCCGGGCGCTGCACCTGGGCGATATTGGCCATCACGGTGAGGATGTGGCTGGCGCCGGTCAGTCTTACGGTTTCGGGAAGCAGGGCAAGCGAGCAGACGTGAAGCATCATGGTCCTTCGGCGACGTGACTGGCCTCAATTATAGCCGCTGCCGCAGGGTGGGCAAAGCCGCCCTTCGCGATGCCAGTTATCGCGCCCTCGCCCCTTGTGGGAGAGGGCCGCTCCGGCATGGCCACGAACTCGCTTGGGTGAGGGGGTCTCTCCACGCGCACGATCGCCCGTGGAGGCAACCCCTCATCCGGCGCTTCGCGCCACCTCTCCCACAAGGCGAGAAGGGAAGAGATCACGCCGCCACCGCCTGGAAGCGTTCGAGGAACCGTTTCTCGGCCTTTGCTGCGGTCCAGGGCGTGAGATAGTCGCGCTCGGTCGCCGCGGGCAGCGCGGGATCGCGGCCGAACAGGCGCTTGGCTTCGGCTTCCGAAAATCCCGCCAGACGCGTTGCTTCGAGATAGGCGGCGCCGCGGTCGGCAGCCTTGATCTGCTGCGTGATCTCGTCGGCCAGCGCCGGCGGCAGGCCGAAGCGGATGTGGATCGCGGAGAGCAGGCGCTTCTCCACCGTCTTGTAGTCGCCGCCGAGCACCGCCTTGAACGGCGAGATCATGTCGCCGATGACATATTCCGGCGCATCATGCAGCAGCGCCGCGCGCCGCACGCTGACATCGACGCGCGGCATCTGCTGGCGCATCACCGCCTCGACCAGGAGCGTATGCTGGGCAACCGAGAAGATGTGCGCGCCGCTGGTCTGCCCGTTCCAGCGGGCGACGCGGGCGAGCCCGTGGGCGATGTCGGCGATCTCGATGTCGAGCGGCGACGGGTCGAGCAGGTCGAGCCGCCGCCCGGACAGCATGCGCTGCCAGGCCCGCGCGTCCTGCTTCGGCGCCGGTGATCTTCCGGTCATTTCACTTTGAAGCGCGGGCTGCGATGCTTGCCGCCGCAAGCCTCGTGGCAGAAGCAGGTCACGAGATGATCGTTGACGATGCCGGTCGCCTGCATGAAGGCGTAGACGATGGTCGGGCCGACGAACTTGAAGCCGCGCGAGGCCAGTTCTTTCGAGACCTTGATCGACAGCGGTGTCGAGGCCGGCACGCTCGCCGTGGTCTTGAACTCGTTGACCTTAGGACGGCCGTCGACGAAATCCCATAGGAATTTCGAGAAGCCCGGCCCTTCCTCCATGATCTTCAGATAGGACTTCGCGCTTGCGATCGTGCCCTCGATCTTGGCGCGGTTGCGCACGATGCCGGCATCGTTCATCAGCGCATGAACCTTCTTGTCGTTGTAGCGCGCGATCTTCTCGGGCTGGAAATCGTCGAAGGCTTTACGGAAATTCTCGCGCTTGCGCAGGATCGTGATCCAGGAGAGGCCGGCCTGGAAGCCGTCGAGAATCAGCTTTTCGTAAAGCGCGCGGTCGTCATATTCCGGCACACCCCATTCCTCGTCGTGGTAGGCGACGTAAAACGGGTCTTCGCCCGGCCACGGACAGCGAATCTTGCCGTCGGGATGCAGTTGCGCAGTGCGGCTCATGCGACGGTCTTTTTCGGTGCGGCGCGCACAACATCAGGCTCGGCAAGCTTCAGACCAAGGCCGCCGGCGGAGAGCGAAAGTCCGGCATCGAGCGCATCAGCGACGCGGTCGGTGCGGATCAGCGCCAGGCCGTTCTGTCCCGCGGCCGAGCCCATGGTGCCGACCTGCTTGTCGCCGGCGACGATGGTGGCGCCCGGTTCGGGCGCCAGATCGTCCAGGATGATCTTGACGGTGCGCGTGCGCGCGGTGCCGCGATGCTGCATCCGCGACACGACTTCCTGGCCGACATAGCAGCCCTTGTCGAAATCGACGCCGCTCAGCCGGTCCATGTTGGTCTCGTGCGGGAACGCGTCGCCATAGCTGAAGTCGAGCCCGCCGCGCGGGATGCCGCTCACAATGCGATGCGCCTCATAGGCGGCGCTGTCGACGAGATCGGCGCCGATGAGACCTGCGACCTTGGCTTTCAAATCTTCGGGCACCACGATGCGGAAACCCATCGCGTCGCTGCGCGGATCGGCGAAGCAGAGATCGGGCTTCATCGCCGGCTCGCCGTCCCAGGCGGCCAGTACGCCGAGCCCGTCGGACAGATTCTCGACCGCGACCTTTGCGCGCAGCTTGTAGAAGCGCAGCTTGTCGGTCAGTGCTGGCGCGAGCGCGCGCGGCACATCGATCAGGAAGCCGCCGCCATGGCCCGCGGGCGCCTCCGTGATCAGGAAATCCACGATGATCTTGCCCTGCGGGGTCAGCAGCGCGCCGAACCGGCCCATGCCCGGCGCAAGATCGGTCAGGTCTGATGTGACGAGGCCGTTGAGGAAGTTGCGGGCGTCCTCGCCCGTCACCTTGACCACGCCCCGATCGGGTAGAAATGCTGCTTTCATGCGGCTTGTTCGGCCCTTTTCCAAGGTTCCTTTGGGAAACGGAGCTAGCGGATATCCCCTGCCAAGTTAAGGCGCTAAACTGTGCCGAACAAGGCCCGGGCGGCGGCTTGAAGACCGGCATGAGGAGCGATGAATCAGCGTTTTGATACCATTCTAAAATCCGGCACCGTGGTCAATCAGGATGGCGAGGGCGTCCGCGACATCGGCATCAGGAATGGCCGTATTGCCGAGATCGGCGGTCTCAACTGCGATTCCGCCGACGAGGTGATCGACTGCAGGGGCCTGCACGTCCTACCCGGGGTGATGGACACCCAGGTGCATTTCCGCGAGCCCGGGCCGATCCACAAGGAAGATCTCGAGACCGGATCGCGCAGCGCTGTGCTGGGCGGCGTCACCGCCGTGTTCGAGATGCCGAACACCGACCCGCTGACGGTGACGGAAGCGGCCTTCACCGACAAGGTGAAGCGCGCCCATCACCGCATGCACTGCGATTTCGCCTTCTTCATCGGCGGCACCCGGGAGAATGTGCAGGATTTGCCGGAACTCGAACGTGCGCCGGGCTGCGCCGGCGTCAAGGTGTTCATCGGCTCCTCCACCGGCACGCTGCTGGTCGAGGACGATGAGAGCCTGCGCCGCATCTTCAACGTGATCCGCCGCCGCGCTGCGTTCCATGCCGAGGACGAATATCGCCTCAACGACCGCAAATCGCTCAGGATCGAGGGCGATCCGCGTTCGCATCCGGTCTGGCGCGATGAGGTCGCGGCGCTGATGGCAACGCAGCGGCTGGTCAAGCTCGCGCATGAGACCGGCAAGCGCATCCACGTGCTGCACATCTCGACCAAGCAGGAGATCGATTTCCTGCGCGACCACAAGGACGTCGCCTCCTGCGAGGCGACGCCGCATCACCTCACCATGGCGGCGCCGGAATGCTACGAGCGGCTCGGCACCCACGCGCAGATGAATCCGCCGGTGCGTTCGGCCGACCATCGCGAGCGGATCTGGTACGGCGTCGAGCAGGGCATCATCGACGTGCTCGGCTCCGACCACGCCCCGCATACGCTGGAAGAGAAGGCGAAGACCTATCCGGCCTCGCCCTCCGGCATGACCGGCGTGCAGACGCTGGTGCCCCTGATGCTCGATCACATCAACGCCGGCCGGCTGTCGCTGGCGCGTTTCGTCGACCTCACCAGCGCGGGCCCGGCGCGGCTGTTCAACATCGCCTGCAAGGGCCGCATCGCGGCCGGCTATGACGCCGATTTCACCGTCGTCGATCTCAAGCGCAGCGAGACCATCACCAACCGGTGGATCGCCTCGCGCGCGGGCTGGACGCCCTATGACGGGATGCGCGTCACCGGCTGGCCGGTCGGCACGTTCATCCGTGGCAAGCGGGTGATGTGGCAGGGCGAGGTTGTGACGCCGTCGCTGGGCGAGCCGGTGCGGTTTTTGGAGACGTTGAGGGTGTAGTTCTCCGTCATTGCGAGCGAAGCGAAGCAATCCATTGCCGCCGCGAATCGGGGTGACAATGGATTGCTTCGCTTCGCTCGCAATGACGGCAGAACAAGCGGGTGATGACGACTGAGCGCGTGGAGACCTACTGCCGCGCCAGTATCAGCGAGAATTCGCCGTTGCGCACGCGCGCCGGCAGTCCCTCGACGAACTTCGCCACCGCCTCTTCGCCATAGGTGCCGACCAGCTCGGCCAGCGCGGCGAACAGGCTCGCCTGCGCGAGGCAGTCGCCGTCGATGCCGTCATGACGCGCTTCGGCCCAGGCCTCGTTAAGGTAGGAGAGCGCGGCCTGCTTCTGCTCGTGGTCAGGCAGGGGATCGCGGGCAATCGAGAACGCTGGAATGCGCATGAAACTCACAGGCAATGTCGGCGCGATTCACGGCGAATCACGTCATGCACAAAGCTGTAGCATGCAGATTGGGCACGCCTAGGCCACATCTTTAGGAAGGGTTAATGGCGCCGCCCAAGGTAAACCGATCGTCTATTCGTTCAATCAGTTAGCATAGCGCGCGGTCAGGTCGCGCGAGATCTTCGAACCTTCCTCGACATAGCGGCGGATCGCCACGACCGCTGCCGGCGTGCAGCTTCGGTAGGTCTGCTGGAAGCCGTTATAGCCGCGGTTGAAGCCCGCGATCATGCGGGCGCGGCGGTCGCCGGAGGGGGTTTCGGCGTCGATCAGCGCCTGCATCTCGTTGCGCCATTTGGCGCCTTCGTTGCTGCCGCAGATGCCGCGCAGATAATGCAGGGTGCCGAGGATCTCGGCGAGCCGCTGCAGGTCGCCGTCAAACGGCGCCGCGGCATCCTCCGCCCGCGCAGGCGAGAGGTTGCACGCCGTGACGAGGATGAGGGCGGCCAGGAGAACTTTCGACATGGCCGCGTCATATGCCTGTGGATTGTGCTGCAGGCAAGGCGCGGGATCTCGCGCCAGAGGGCTTCAAATCAGCCGCCGGGCGGCCTGAATCACCTCCTGCAGGCCACCGGTGACCTTGAGATCGCCGATCGCATCGGGCTCGAGCCATTTGAAATCATCATGTTCGTCATTCAGGTGGGGTTCCCCCGCCATCCATCGCGCCGCGAACGACATGATCAGATAGTGTCCGCCGCCGGCCGCCCCGGGCAGCACCTCGCGCCAGCCGGCCAACGCCACGATGTCGATCTTGAGCCCTGTCTCCTCGTCGACCTCCCGGTGCAGCGCCGTATGCAGGGATTCGCCGAATTCGACCCGGCCGCCCGGCAGCGAGTAGAAGCCCTTGCCCGGCGAGCGGGCGCGGCGGACCAGAAGCACCTTGCCGTCGCGAAAAATCGCGCCGGAAACGGCAAGCTGTGGACGGGCAGGCTGGGCGGGGGAAGTCAAGAGGCGATCCAGAACCGGGGAAACCGACCAGATCATGCCCGATTGGGAACGAGAGGTCTAACCGTAGAGTTCGTCATGCCCGGGCTTGACCCGGGCATCCACGCCTTCCTTCGTGGCTGGAAGGACGTGGATGGCCGGGACAAGCCCGGCCATGACGGCGAGAGTGATATTTGTACCCGGTTCAGCTACTCGCTCGCCATGATCCGTTCGATGTCGGCTTCAGTGCCGCCGTTGATGATGCCGCCGGCGAGGGCGACCAGCGGCTTGACCCAGATCGTGGCCTGTTCGGCTAGCTTGGCACGGGTCTTGTCCTGGCGCACCTTGCCCATCGCGGCGCTTACCGCCGTCAATATCGAGGTCATCGTGTTCGTGATGTTGTCGAATTCGGCGCGGGTCGTGGGATCGGCCGATTCGTAGGCTTCGATTGCGAGGTCGCGCGCCCTGAAGTTGGAGGCCGTGAAATGCTCGGCATAGGTCAGCGGGTGCCAGCTCATGAAATCCTCGGCGCATTCCGGCATATCCGGAATCAGCTCGAGCAGCATGATGGCTTCGTTGAAGTGATTGAGGTAATCGGTGGCAAGCCCGGTGCGCGGATTGATGTTGGCGGCGCGCAATTGCGCAGCCCGGGCCTCGTCCGGGCCCGCCGGTCGCGGTGTCGGGCGATCGGATTGTGCTGCCGTTGAGCCCATGGCGTTCATCATGCCCAGTGTTTGACAGGGGCGGTTAAAAGGTCCTGAACGAGTACTTATTTTTCCCGGATTATGTGCGGACGCTTCGTTATCACCTCGCCGCCGGAGGCGATCAGGCTGCTCTTCGGCTATGCCGAGCAGCCCAACTTCCCCCCGCGGCACAATATTGCGCCGACCCAACCCGTTCCCGTGGTGATCCTGGAGAACGGCGGCCGGCATTTCCGGCTGATGCGCTGGGGGCTGGTACCCGCCTGGGTCAAGGATCCCCGTCAGGTCGGGCTCTTGTTCAACGCCCGCTCGGAGACGGTGCTGCAGAAGCCCGCCTTCAAGAACGCGATCCGGCGCCGCCGCTCGCTGATCCCGGCTGACGGCTATTATGAATGGCACGACGAGGGCGGCCGCAAGCGGCCCTATTTCATCCATCGCCGCGACCAGCAGCCGGTCGGCTTCGCCGCGCTGGCGGAAACCTGGATCGGCCCGAACGGCGAGGAGGTCGATACGGTCGCGATCATCACCGCGCCGGCCAGCGCGGATCTGGCGAGATTGCATCACCGCGTGCCCGTGACGATTTCGCCCGACGCCTTCGAGCGCTGGCTCGATTGCCGCAACGACGAGGTCTCGCTGGCGATGCCGCTCTTGAAGGGCCCGGCGGTCGGCGAATTCGTCTGGCATGAGGTCTCGACGCGGGTCAACCACGCCGCCAATGACGATGCGCAATTGCTGCTGCCGATCACGGACGAGGAGCGCGCTGCCGAGCCACAGAAGCCGAAGCGGGCGACACCGCGCAAGCCATCGTCGCCGGTGGAAGACGACGGGCAGGGGAGTTTGTTCTGACGGGTGGGCAAAGCGTACGTGCCCATCATCCTTGCGCGATGTGGCTTGTTGCGCCCTCTCCCCTTGTGGGAGAGGGCTGCTCGGACGGTCGCCACGGACTCCCTAGGGTGAGGGGTTGTCTCCACGCGCACCATCGGTTGTGGAGAGAACCCCTCATCCGTCGCGCATTTCATGCGCGCCACCTTCTCCCACAAGGGGAGAAGGGAAAGACATGACGCAAGTAGTCACCGGAAAATATTCAGCGCGGCGTATTGCACGAGCATGATGGTCTTGGCATCGACGATGCGGCCGTCTCTGATCATCGCCAGCGCTTCATCGAGTGGCAGCTCCAGCACCTCGATGTCTTCGCCCTCATGGGCAAGGCCGCCGCCGTCGCCGACCCGCATCGAGGAATCATATTCGGCGACGAAGAAATGCAGCTTCTCCGTCACAGAGCCCGGGCTCATGAAGGCTTCGAACACTTTTTCGACGTGGTGAAGCCGGTAGCCGGTCTCCTCTTCCGTCTCGGCGCGGATGCGGTTCTCCGGGGTCTCATTGTCCAGCATGCCCGCGGCCGCCTCGATCATGAAATCGTCATGGCCATTGAGGAAGGGCGGCAGGCGGAATTGCCGCACCAGCACCACGCTGCGCGCGGCGAGATTGTAGGGCAGCAGCGTGGCGGCATTGCCGCGGTCGAACACCTCGCGGTTCAGCGTCTGCCACGCACCGTCGCCGCGGCGGTAGTCGAAGGTCACCGACTTCAGCACGTAGTGCTCATCGGAGAGCACGCGCTCGTCCTTGATGTGGACGCGGTCGGAAATACTCATGGCGGCGTGCGCCCGTCGATCCATCTGGAAAACACGAGAAGCTGCTGCTCCTCATAGCCGATCGACTGGTAGAACGCGCCGACCTTGGCGTTTTCCCGCCGCACCAGCAATTGCAGTTTTGCAATGCCGGCCGCCTGGAGCCAGTCCTCCGCCGCGCGCATGATCACCCGGCCGTATCCCTTGCCCTGTCGCTCGGGATCGACCGCGACGTAATAGACCCAGCCGCGATGGCCCTCATGGCCGACCATGGCGGATGCGACGATCACCCCATTGTCGCGGCCGACCAGGATGTCCGAATTGGGCCCTCGTCGTGCCAGCGCGATATCGGCGACCGGATCGTTCCACGGCCGTGTCAGCCCGCAGCGCTGCCACAGTGCGACGACGTCAGCGACGTCGCTGTCGGACATCGGCGCGATGGCGAGCGCAGCGATAGGGGGTGGCGGTGCGACGTTCACAGTACTTTTCCAGGATTCATGATACCGAGCGGATCGAGCATCGCCTTGATGCTGCGCATCAGTTCGATCGCGACCTTGTCCTTCACATCGGGCAATTCATCGCGCTTGAGCACGCCGATGCCGTGCTCGGCCGAGATCGAGCCCCCCATCCGCAGCACGATGTCGAACACGACAGCGTTGACCTCATGCCAGCGGCCGAGGAAGTCGGCGCTGTCGGCGCCGATCGGCTGGCTGACATTGTAATGGATGTTGCCGTCGCCGAGATGGCCGAACGGCACCGGCCGCGCGCCGGGGATCAGCTTGACCACCGCGGCGTTGGCCTCTTCGATGAAGGCCGGGACCGCGGCGACCGGGACCGAGATGTCGTGCTTGATCGAGCCGCCTTCCGGCTTCTGTGCCGCGGACATCTCGTCGCGCAATTTCCAGAACGCCTGGCGCTGGCTCAAATTGGCGGCGATCACGGCGTCATCGACGATGCCATCTTCCATGCCCTCGGCGAGGATGACTTCCAGCGTATCGCGTGCATCGTCGCGCGGCGAGGAAAGCTCCATCAGCACATACCAGGGGTGCTTGCTCTGGAGCGGATCGCGAATGTCGATGCCGTGGCGGATTGAGAAATCCACCGCGATGTCGGCAAGCAGCTCGAAGCTGGTGAGGCTGCCCGCGGCTTCGGTTTGCGAGATCGACAATAGCTGCAGCGCATCCGCCGGCGATTTCAACCCGACAAAGGCTGTCTCGATTGCGCGCGGCTTCGGAAACAGCTTCAGCGTCGCCGCCGTGATGATGCCGAGCGTGCCCTCGGCGCCGATGAAGAGATTGCGCAGGTCGTAGCCGGTATTGTCCTTTTTCAGTTTCGACAGCGCGTTGAGCACGCGCCCGTCGGCCAGCACCACTTCGAGCCCGAGCGCCATCTCGCGCGCCACGCCATAGGCCAATGCGGCCGTGCCGCCGGCATTGGTCGAGAGATTGCCGCCGATGGTGCAGCTTCCCTCGGCGCCGAGCGAGAGCGGAAACAGCCGGTCGACGTCGCTGGCGCGCTGCTGAGCCACCTGCAGCACCACGCCGGCCTCGCAGGTCATGGTGTTGGAGGCGGTATCGATCTCGCGGATCTTGTCCATCCGCTTCAGCGAAATCACGACCTCGCCATGATGCGGCGTCTGCCCGCCGACCAGGCCGGTATTGCCGCCCTGCGGCACCAGCGCGATGCGATGCGCCGAGGCGAGCTTGCAGATCGCGGCGACTTCCGCGGTCGAGCCTGGGCGCAGCACCAGCGGCGAGCGCCCCTGGAACAGGTTGCGCTCCTCCACGAGGTAGGGCGCGATGTCGGTGGCATCAGTCACCGCATATTTGTCGCCGACGATGGCGCGAAACTTGTCGATCAGTTCCGGCGGAAGCTGCGGCGCTGGCGGATCTGCGATGTTCATCCCGGTCTCTTTCACTCCGGCCGCCTTCATTCGCGGCCAACGGCTGCGCGGCGCAGCCGGTCGTTGATGGCTTCGCCCAGACCGTGATGGGGAATGGGCATCACCGCGATCGCACGCGCGGCTTCGGTGTCGAGCGCGCGGAGATAGCCGAACAGATTGGCGGCGGCCTCGGCAAGATCGCCACCATCAGACAGATTCATCACGGCAGCCGCCGAATCAACCCCCGATATGCTCAAGGGCCCAAACGCCAGAAGCGCCTCTCCGGGCTCGATCCTGTCAGCGTTGAGTCGCACACGCGTGCGCGGGGCGTAGTGGGAGGCAAGCATGCCCGGCGCGAGCGGCTTGCCGCCGTCGCCCGGCGCGAGCGGCTGGCCGTTGTCGCTTTCGGCGTCCGCTGGAAGTTGGTCGAGCTTGTGGCCGAGCACGCGCTCGATCTCCGCGCGCGGCAGCCCGCCCGGCCGGAGCAGTGTCACGCGCTCGAAGCAGCCGACGATGGTGGATTCGACCCCGACCTCGACAGCGCCGCCATCGACGATCAGGTCGATGCGCCCCGAAAGATCGCTTGCGACATGCTCCGCCGTGGTCGGCGAGACATGGCCGGAGAGGTTGGCGGAAGGCGCCACCACCGGCCGGCCGAGGGCGCGCAGGATGTCGCGGGCCACGGGGTGGGCGGGCACGCGCACCGCGACGGTATCGAGCCCCGCGGTCGCAAGCTCCGCCACCGGGCAGCCTTCCGTTTTCGGCAGCACCAGCGTCAGCGGCCCCGGCCAGAACGCCTCGGCCAACGCGGTCGCCACCGCACCGAACCGGGCGATCCGCCGCGCGTCGGCGAGATCGCCGACATGAGCGATCAGGGGATTGAACGCCGGCCGCCCCTTGGCCTGGTAGAGATGGGCAATCGCGGTCGCATTGGTGGCGTCGGCGCCGAGCCCGTAGACGGTCTCGGTCGGGAACGCCACTAGGCCGCCTTTTGCGAGCACGCCGGCCGCCGCCGCGGTCGCGGCTGGTCCGGCCGGCAGGATCCGGGTTTTCAGGCTGGTTTCCACTGTGACTCAAATCCTCAAATGCGCGGCTTGCGGTCGTCCCAACCCGACGCTATAAGCCGCGTTCTCAGTCGGAGTGTGGCTCAGCCCGGTAGAGCACTGCGTTCGGGACGCAGGGGTCGCAGGTTCGAATCCTGCCACTCCGACCATATTCCGATGTGTTTTCAATCGCTTACGGTTTCGGTTGAGCGCGCCGCGCTCAACTATGGGTACCCCCTGCGTAGCACGCAGTGATCGGCCTTATAGTGAGCGCCGAACCGTCCGACAATCTCGACAATTTGCTTGAGGTCTGATGTGGCACCCGAGCCTGCTGCACGGGCTGCTCTCTTGGCATGTGCTTTGGGGTTCCAGCTGCGTTCTGATGGCCGCCACGAAAGGCACGAGAACCCGACAGAATCAGCACGATCTGAGTGTCGTCATGGAAATACGGCCTGAGCCCGAGCGAGCCCCCGCGCCATGATGCGAGCTCGACGATACCAGCGATGTCCATGCGCCGGTAATTCCGGATCGCCGCCGAGGTCAAACGGGTCGCTGATGTTGCCGCTGGTGCCGCTTTCGCGTGCCCTGTCGATGGTGTCGTCGTCCTTGCCATGGCGCGAGATACATCCGTGACGGCGATGGCGCCACATTAAGCATAGCGTCAACCGCTGCTTGTGCCGGTGGAAGGTCTTGCCTACCCGTTTTCGATGGACTCGGCCAAAAATATCACCCGGTATCATGCTCTCGACAGTTGGCGTGGCATTTGCGCTTGCATGGTCGCGCTGTTTCACTTCGACGTTATCAGCCATCTGTCGTTCCTGCCGCTCACCAGAAATGCCTACCTCTTCGTCGATTTCTTCTTCGTGTTGAGCGGCTTTGTCATCGCGTCGAATTATCGTTCGCGTCTCGCTGAGGGCTTCGGCACAGGCCGCTTCCTCCTCCTGCGGCTTGGGAGGATCTATCCGCTGCATCTCGTGACCTTGCTGCTGTTCATTCCCATCGACGCTGCGAAGGACGGTATTGGCCCAAACCTCTTGCAGGCCATCGTCACCAACATTCTGCTGCTGCAGGGGCTCGGCGTTAATCCGCAGAACTGGTTGAACTTCGCGAGTTGGAGCATCAGCACCGAGTTCGCCGCTTATGTGATCTTCGCCGCCGTCGTGAGCAGGATCGGGCCGACAATCTGGCCTTGGCTGCTTCCGATCATTGCGGGGCCGGTTGTGCTCGCCACCATCAGCCCGGACGGGATGAATGCGACTTATGACTATGGGTTGGTGCGCTGCCTTTATGGTTTCGCGCTTGGCGTTCTCGCTTTCGATCTACGAGAGCGCCTCTCAGTGTTGCGCGCACGCCTGGTGCCATCCGTTGAGACATTGCTCGAGGCGGCGAGTCTCGTGCTCGTTGTGGGCTATGTTTCGGTCGCTGGAAGCAGCGTCACTCTGCAGGTCGCCTCGCCGCTGGTGTTTACGCTGGTCGTTCTGGTGTTCGCGCGTGAAGCTGGCGCGGTCAGCCGTTGGCTGACGGTTCCGTCCATGCTTACGATCGGGACGCTGACCTATTCGATCTACATGCTGCATCCGCTCCTCAGGGCAGTGGTGCGGGCCATCCTTATGGTCGTCGAGCGCCTTACGCATACGGAATTGTTTGCCTCTTACGCGTTGAGCCCGGGCCATGAACCGACGAAAGTTGTCTCTCTGAATGGATCGCTCTGGCTTGGTGATCTCCTGCAAATTGCGATGCTGTTGTTGACCGTCCTGCTGTCGGTTGCAACGTATCGTCTTGTCGAGGAGCCCGGGCGTGACTGGGTCAGGCGCTTGATGGATCGGCGGAGGGTCGGCACAGTACGCGGCGCACGACCGGCTTTCGACGCATGACACGCCGAGCTCGTTCAATTTTCATACCTGTCGCGTTATTACGCGATGTGGGCGACGCGCCGTATGCGGGTATTGTATGCAAGACCTGCGGCGGCAAGATCCGCCAGAGCGGTCCCGACTGCCTTGAACATGGTGATGTCGTCGCGCAATCGTCGCCCGTGAACGGCGCCGCTGCACAGTTCGGCTAGCGACGCCTTCAAGTCCTGACGTGACAAAATTCCTGCCTCGATCGGGTGGACGAGATCACCGGCCTCATGTGCCGCCTCATAGGTGTCCACGAATATGGCGGAACGCTTGACGACTTCGTCATCCGATTCCCGCATCGCCGGCGTGAAGGCGCCGATGAGATCGACATGGACGCCGGCCTGCAGCCATTCACCTTTGATCAGTGGCGATGTTGCCAGAGTGGCCGACGTGACGATATCAGCCGTCCTGACGGCATGTTCAAGGTCGGACACGAACACGGCATCCAGTCCGGAGTCGCGGAGACGATCCACCATCCGAATGGCGCTGTCGGCGTTGACGTTCCACACGCTGATCCGGCGAATGTCGCGGACGGCCCGATAGGCTTCCGGCAAAAGGCTTGCGATCCGGCCGGAGCCGAGAATGAGCAGGTTGGTCGCGTCTTCGCGCGCCAGATAGGACGCCGCGAGCGCTGACGTCGCAGCGGTTCGCCGGGCGGTAAGGACGTCACCTGCGACCGTCGCAAGTTGCACACCGGTGCCGCTGTCGAACAGCAGATAGACCGATGTGAGCGCCGGCATCTTGCGCGCGGCGTTGCCCGGGAATACGGCGACCAGCTTGACTCCAAGCAGGTCGTCACCTTCCGATTTCTGCTGCCATGAAGGCATCAGCAACAGCGTCGCGTCCGGCTCGCCCGGAACTGGAATCGTATGATGATGTCGCGGCGGAACCGTGCAGCCCCTGACAAAGAAGCTGCGCAGATGCGGGATCAGCTCATCCATCGGGAGAAGGCGCGTCGCCTCCTCTGCATCAATGGTCTGCAGCGGTTGTTTCTCGGTCATGGCCTTCTCATTGCAAGACTTTGCGTCGCGGCTCTCGCGCGACGCCCGCATGCTGTCGCGGTTGCCGAACCAAATCGACGTTGTGCTCCGGCATGCCGGACGAGGATACGGCCGGGACGTCAGTGCGATCGTCCCGGCGTGTCAGTTCGCGCGGCTCAGCGGTCGATCAGGGAAGAATTGGGGGTGGTAGGTGAAAGTCGTCATCAGGATTGCCGCAAGGATCATGACGATCGGGAAATGCACAAAGAACTGCACCGAGGTGTAGCCGATCAGGTCTTTTGACTTCAAGCCGAGTATGCCAAGCAGCGGAAGCATCCAGAATGGATTGATGAAGTTCGGCAGCGTCTCCGCGATGTTATAGATCATCACGGTCCAGCCCAAATGAGCCCCGATCTCATTGGCCGCCTTCATGATGTACGGGGCCTCGATGATCCACTTGCCGCCAGCCGACGGGATGAAGAAACCGAGTACCGCGGAATAGATTCCAACCAGAAACGAGAAGACGGTCGAGTTGGCGGAGGCGTCCACGAACCAGTGTGCGATGGTGTCGGACAGCGTTACGCCCTTGCTGTTCGGCACCTTGGTCAGCATCTGAGCGATTCCGGCGTAGAAAGGAAACTGCAACAGCACGCCCGAGACGCTTGGCATCGCCTTGGAAAAAGCCTCAAGCAGGCTGCGTGGACGCCAATGCAAGAGGATGCCAAGCACCAGAAAGACGAAATTGTAAGTGTTCAGACCCGACAGGGTGATCAGCGGATTGCCGGACTGGAAGGTTTGCCAGAGCCAGCCCAGCGCCAGCACGACGATCAGGATCGTCAGAATGGGACTGAACTCGAGAAAATCGCCGGGCCGCGCCGGCTTCTTCGGCTCGATTTGGTCGTCGTCGAGCGACACGCCGAGATCCGCGGCGGTCTTGACCAACCTCGGATCTGGAGCAGTCAGGTAGCAGATCGCTGCGGATAGCGCGGTGACGACCACCGTCGTGACCAGATTCTGCCACGTCAGGATCGTCTCGGAGAAACCGATGACGCCGGTGATCGGCAACAGCGAACTCGGGATGCTGGCCGCATTGGCCTGAAGCTGGGCGGCTGATGATGTGATGCCGAGCGTGAAACCGCAGCCGAGGCCGAGATAGCCAGCCGCACCGGCCGCGCGATAGTCCAGCCTGATGTCCGTGCGCCGCGCGATTTCGCGCACCAGCAGGCCGGAAAAGATCAGACTGAGACCCCAGTTCAACAGCGACAGGACGATACTGAGGACACCGACGAAGACCACAGCGCCGCGCGCGGTGGAGGGTACGGCCGCCAGCCGCCGCAGCACCGCCGCGACAGGCGGCGACATTGCGACCACATAGCCGCCGATCGCGACCAGCGCCATTTGCATCGTGAACGGAATCAGATTCCAGAAGCCGTCGCCGAAGGCGCGGCTGACCGCAAGCGGTGAGCCGCCATGCACGATGGTGCCGAGCGCGATCACGACCACGGCAATCAGAACGAACACATAGGCATCCGGAAACCAACGCTCGGCGAAGGCGACCATATGCTGCGAGAGCCTTGCAAGCAGGTTGGTCTGCATCGGCACTTTGTCCGGAAAGGAATTTCTATGCGTAGCGTCGGTCATTGCTGTCCCCATTATTATGTCGGTGTTGGTTTCGTCGCGTCATTGCCGGTCAAAGCGCGAGCGTGAGTTCGGAGAGAGGAACCGTCTGGCAGGTCAGGCACTGGTCCGTCGCGCCCTCATCGCCGCCGAGTTGTGCGACGTCGCCCTTGACGATGCGCATGGCGCAGCTCTCGCACTGGCCGACACGGCAACCGCTGGGAAGAGACAGGCCCGCGGCCTGAGCGGCATCGAGAAGGGTTCCGAGTTCAGGCGACCAGATAAAGCTTTTGTCGGTACCGGCGACGTGAACCTTCTGTGGCTGCAACGTCCGCGGCACGATCGGCGGTGATGCGAACGCCTCCGCGAATACGTCGAAGCGCGGCATGCCCCGTTCTACCAGTCGCTCAGTCATTGATGTCGTGAAGTGCGGCGAGCCGCAAAGATAGGCGAGGGGCCGTTGCGGCAGCAGCGGATCGATCGCCGCTAGGTCGAGCCGGCCCGCATAATCGTAGTCCTGCGCACAGCGATCCTGCGCGCGTGGCGCTGAAAACGCCGTGACGAGATCGAGCTCCGGCAAGAGGTCTGCAAGCTCCCGCAACCGCCGGGCAAAGGGATGCTCATCACCGTTGCGGCAACCATAGAGCAGAAGCACCTTGGCGACGCGCTCCGTCGGCTCGCGCTCCGCCAGCGCCTCGAGGTGACTCATAAAGGGTGTGATGCCGATGCCCGCGGCGAGAAAAATGAGAGGCCGGGGGCCCGCCAGCGGCGGGGTGAAAATTCCTCTTGGCGCCTCGATCTGGACTTGATCACCGACGGTCAGGCGATGGATATGAGCGGAAAGATGACCGGTGTCGCGGGTGTGGGCCAAATCGTCGAAACGCCGTTTCTTTATTGCGACCGACAGGACGTCCTGGCCGCCATGGCCGGTCAGCGAATAGGCGCGGGTCACATCGATTCCCGGCAGGCCCAGCATGATGTGTTGTCCCGGCCGGAACGCGGGAAGCGGGCCGCCATCGCGCGGGAGGAGGTCGAGCGCGACGACATCGTTGGACTCGCTGCGAATGGCGGCGACCGAGAAAGCGCGCCGGCCGACCCAGCGGCCACGGCTCGCGGTCTCGTCCTTGCGAATGTCGCAGCGTATCGCCCGCAGCGGCACCGAGCCGCTGACCGGATCGCGCGTTGCGTCGCTTAAGCCGTCGTTCATGTTCGATGTCGCAAAACCAGCGGAGCTGGTCGCTTCGCGGCCCAGTGGCGGACAATCCTCCCACCAACCGAACTCGGCGATGGCGATGCGATCGTCGAGAGATTCGTTCAGCCGCACGCGCAGCCGTACCTCTCCCGTTGACGTCTCGACGATCGCCCAGTCGCCATCCTCAAGGCCGCGCCGCGCCGCGAACGTGCTGGTGATCTCGATCGCGGGATCAGGCGTTTTCTTGCGAAGCGAGGCGACGTGACGGTGCGAGCTGTGCACGAACCAGCCGCTCTTGGCTGTGGTGAGCACCAGCGGGAAACGGCTGTCGGCGCCGTCTGCAAGCGGGCTTTCTGCAGGCTCGATATGACCTGCCAGCGGCGCGTAGCCGTGATCGAGCATCAATTCCGAGTAGATTTCGACACGGCGGGTGGGCGTGGCAAAGCCCGCGATCGTGCCGTCCTCCCGCTGCACTGCGTATTTTTCGTGCCGGAACTGCTGGGGAAAGCGCAGGCCCTCTGGATGTCGCCGCAGTTCGTCGACGGTTATGCCAAGCGGCGCGAGCTGATGGTTCCAGCCGGCGCGGATGTCGCCACCGAAGAATTGGTTTGCCAGGCCCAGCCTGACGGCGAGCTCGGCTACGATTTCATAGTCTGCCTTGCACTCGCCGAGACGCGGAAGCATCTGCGGACGGAATTGTATCGTTTCGACGGCATCCTGCGTAATCTCGAAACCGATTTTGAGGGCATCCCGCTCCCACGGCATATTGGCCGGCAGGATGATGTCCGCATTCTCTGCCGTCGGATTCATGAACATGTCGACGTGAACGTGAAAGTCGAGTGCACGCAATGCCTCGCGATTGCGTGAGGAGTGCCCCTGAGAAACCACGAAGTTCGTGCCGAAGCTCATCAGCGCCCGGACGCGATAGGGCTCGCCCGTGAGCACGGCGCGGCTGAAATCGCGCGCGGTGATCCATCCCCGGCTTGGCGGCCCGAGCGGCAATTCGTCGATGCCGAGCGCTTTGGCCTTCTGCTCCGGCGGCAACAAGTCATAGTCGTTGACGCTGCGTGTCGGTGGCGGCACCGGCCAGACATTGCCGCCGGGCCGGTCGCAGGCGCCGGTCAGTGCGTAGAGCGTTGCGATCGCCCGCTCGGTCATCGTCGCATTGGTGTGCTGGCCGACGCCGGTCCACGAGTGGTAGGCGAGCCTTGGGCTGTTCTCGAACAGGCCGTAGAACGCAGCGATGTTGCGCTCCTCGAGCCAAGTCACTTCGGCGACGCGCGCGATCGTGTAGGGGGCAGCCTCCGTGGCCAGCAGACGGAAGGCGGTCGCCGCAGCGATGACGCGGCCATCGCGCCCGGCGAGCGTCGCCCGGCCATCCAGCCTGCAGTGCGCAGGATCGAGAGCCGCAACTCGGGCGTCGTAGGCCTGCGCCATCCCGGACTGATCCAGCACGACGAAAGCTTCCGACGCTTGATTGTCCCAGAGTTCGTTGGCACGAACGAAGCGGCCTGTATTGGTGTCGACCAGGAAAGGCCCGTTGGTCCAGCGCGTGACGAAGCCCGCATCGAACGATCCTGTCGCAATGAGATGCCGGATTGCGCCCATCGCGAGGGCTCCGTCCGAGCCGGGACGGATGCGTAGCCAGAGGTCAGCGTCCTGTCCCGATCCGTTCGGCTTGGGATCGACCACTGCAACCCGCGCTCCGCGCCGTCGCGCATTGCCGATACGGGTCGCCTGGGCAAGCCATGTGCGGGCGGGATTGTGTCCCCACAAGACGATGGCATCGGCCTGCTCATAATCCGGAAAGCCGATACCGCGGCCGAAAGTCAGGGCATGGGCATAGTCCTTGTGCCAGCCGCAGATTTCGACGGCGTAGATCAGATTTGGACTGCCGAAGCACCTGATGAAGCGCTCGACCCACTCGAAGCTGTCGACCATCGGTGTGCCGCTGGGCGTGGTGACGGCAAAGGCCACGGTTTCAGCGCCGGATGTTTTGCGAATGCCGCCGAGCTCTCGGGCGATGTCGTCCAGCGCCTCGTCCCAGGAAATTTCGGTCCAGCCCGGATCGGCAGCGTCTCGCGGCGCAGTTCGACGAAGCGGTTTGGTCAGCCGCCGCGGACTATGGACCATCTCCGGTGCGGCGCGGCCCTTTGCACATAGCGCTCCGCCGGTCGGATGCCCTTGCAGGCTCTCGACGCCGATCAGCCGGCCATTCTCGACCACCATGGTCGAGCCGCACCGTGATCGGCAGAGCGTGCAATAGCCCGGGATGCGCTCAGCCATCGTCAATGAAACCGTGTCACAGGGAAGTTAATGTAGCGCGTTACTGTAACGCTTTACACAGCATGATCTGTGGGCATATCCTCCGTCAAGCGCATTTATTGTGCTGCACTTGCTAAGCCGGAGGGCTCTGGAACCGACGAAGCGGAGATGGGGATGGAGCAGAATTTGCGGGAGCAGGTGGTGCAGCAGGTGCGCGCCGAGATCATTTCCGGTCAGAGCGCGCCGGGAACGATGTATTCCGTGCCGACCCTCGCCACGAGCCTCGGCATCTCGACGACTCCGGTGCGCGAAGCGCTGCTGGAGCTGACGCGCAGCGGACTGATCGAACCCATGCGCAATCGGGGCTTCAAGGTGGTCGAACCGACCTTGACCGAACTGCGCAACCTGTTTGATCTCCGCGAAGTCCTGGAGCTCCATGCGGCCGCGATCGTTGCACGCAAGCCAAAGAGGGATCTCGAAGGGCTTTATCGCTTTGCCGATGACATCGCGCGCGCGGTGAGAACGGAAGACCTGAGGCTCTATCTCGAATCCGATCGAAGCTTTCATCAGATGTTGACGGCCGCGGCGGACAATGCACGACTCACCGAGTTGGTGATGGGATTGCGTGACCAAATGCGACTTTACGGTATCAAGTCGCGTGCAGGTCTCGCCCGCCAGAATGAGTCAACCGCGGAGCACTATCAGATCATTGAGCTTGCGATGGCCGGCAAGGAGGAGGCTCTCACCAATCTGCTCAGGCATCATATCAGGGCTTGGGAGCCCATCTTTGTTGAAGCGTTGTCACAGG
This sequence comes from Bradyrhizobium sp. Leo78, assembly GCF_059512425.1. NCBI lineage: Bacteria > Pseudomonadati > Pseudomonadota > Alphaproteobacteria > Hyphomicrobiales > Nitrobacteraceae > Bradyrhizobium > Bradyrhizobium sp. Leo78. The sequence continues at coordinate 251,387 of NZ_JCAMOT010000006.1, read as the reverse complement.
TGACGATCCCGCGCGAACCGATTGCCGCCAATCGCGGTCGGGGACGCTAGTTGCAGGCTGCTCCACGATCCGCAGCATGCCCGAGGGATTTGCGGTGGCCGCCAACCAGCAATCAGCATTGTGGTAAACGGGTCAGCGCTCATGCTTCGTGCAGCATCGCGTGCAGACGCCGGGCAAGCTCTGCCAGGCGGAACGGCTTTTCGACAATTGGAAATTCCCCGACCGCATTGTGTCGTTCCAATACATCTGCCGCATAGCCGGAGGCGAGCAGGATTCTGATATCCTTGCCGAACTTCCTCGCTTCGCGAGCAAGCTCAACTCCGCTCATTCCGTTGGGCATCACGATATCACTCAGCAACAGCTCGAAATCCTGACCGCTCTGGAGGATCCGAAGCGCGTCCATGCCGTTGCGGGCACAGGAAACCTGATAGCCGCACGTGGTCAGCATGGCTGACGTGGCCTCCAGCAGATCCTCGTTGTCTTCAACGAGTAGAATTCGTTCCGTGCCGGTCGGTATGGCCTGGGGTTGAGAGCACTCCGGATCAGCCTCACGCGCTTGCGCAGCCCTGGGGAGGTATAGATCGATCGTAGTTCCGGCGCCGGGTGCGCTGTTGATGACAATATGGCCACCAGACTGTCGAACGAAGCCATAGACCATGCTGAGTCCGAGTCCCGTACCCTTCCCGACATCCTTGGTCGTGAAGAATGGCTCAAACACGCGGTCCCGCACTTCCGGGGGCATTCCGCAGCCGGTGTCTGCGACGGAGAGCCTCACATACGATCCGGGCGGACAGCCGGACACCGAGCTCCTGTCTTGGACCACGTTCCGGGTTTCGATCTGCAGCACACCTCCATCGGGCATGGCATCGCGCGCATTCAAGGCCAGGTTGAGGAGCGCAGTCTCCAGAAGCGACGGATCAACGCGACACATCCATAATTCTTCATCGAGCCGCAGTTGGACTTCGCATCCATCCCCGACGGCTTGGCGGATGAGTCCCTGGAATTCGGAAAGCAGCCGATTGGGGTTGACGAATTCCGGCTTCAATGCGTGCCCACGGGAAAAGGCGAGAAGCTGCGTCGTGAGCTTCGTTCCGCGATGCACTGAACGTCGCGCCGCTGCGGCGTATTGCCGGATCTTGCCGATATCTGGGGCATCCTCGATGAGTTCGAGATTCGCAGAGATCACCGTAAGCAGGTTGTTGAAGTCGTGCGCGACGCCGCCGGTGAGCTGGCCGACGGCCTCCATCTTCTGGCTCTGATGGAGCTGCTCCTCCATCTGACGGCGCGCCTCCACGGCCTGCTTGTGATCGGTGATGTCGCGGAGGAAGATCGCGAGGCCGTGGCTCGAGGGAAAGGCATTGAGTGCGTACCAGGCCTGCATGCGCGGGCAAAACATTTCGAGATAGGTCGGTCGTCGCTCTGACGTCGCCTCCCGAATTTTCTTCAAGGCTTCCAGATCGGCGGCGACCGGGAAGGCTTCTGGAAGGGCCATGCCGACGATGTTCCGGCCGTGGGCGACACTCGCCGAGGCCGGTCCATTGAGATAGCTGACCCGCCAATCCCGATCGACGATAAGCACGCTGTCGGTGGTGTTCTCAAAGATCATGGTGAACCGAGCGGCAGCTTCCTCGGCTCTCTCCTTTGCTTCGGACAATTCGTGCTCGCGGCGTTCGAGCGCATCGGCCATGGTGTTGAACGCTTCGGCGACCCGGATGATTTCGGATGTTCCCTGGACGTCGACGCGTCGTGCAAGGTCGCCTAGCCGCCATTGGTTGGCGGCGTCGACCAGTTGCTCGAGCGGACGATGGATGAACCGCCGAGCCCCCAGCGACGTCAGGCTCAACACCAGCGCGGTGCTCAGTACGATCAGGAAAACGCCACGCTGTGTGCCGTGCTGGATCTCGGTGAACGCCCGGGCTTTGTCGAGGCCAAAGACGATAACGATTCCCCCATCCTGCAGGACCGAATACCCGACGATCCGCTCCACACCATCGAGATCGACGATATCGGCAGTGCTCCGATGGTCGGGCTTTCGATCGTTATCCCCGGGTATCCTCCGGCCGGCAAAGCGGTCGTTATCGGGATAACGGGCCAGGTACGTGCCGTTCCGGTCCATGATCGCAAGTGCGGCCCCCGGCGGCACATCCTGCTGAGCGATGGAGCCGGCAAGCCAATCCAGGCTGAGGGCGGCTATGACGACGCCGCCAAGCCGGGCATCGTCGCCATAGAAGGGCAGCGCAAAATGAAGGACCTTGCGACCAGTCTGCCGACCGATTGCGAACTCTCCGACTGTGAATTTACCGGTTTTCAGTACGTCGGCGAAGTAGGGCCTTCCAGCCGCGGTCGATCGCTTGTAGTCAATGTTGGTGTCACAGAAGGCGTCGCCGTTCGTGTCGACCACGATGAAGCTGATGAACCCCGGATATCGTCGCATGATCCTGGCGAGGTAGGCGTTGCAGCCTTCGGTGTTCTTCGCCTTTATCGCCGGAAGCTCCGATAGTGCGATCAGGGCTTGATGCATTCCCTGGACGATCTGCCGCTGTTCTGCCGCGGCAAGCTCCGCCAGGTTGAGTGCCTGGTTTTGCACTTCGACTTGGCGGGTGCAACGGAATTGGAATTCATTGTAGGCTTGAATCGCGATAGCTGGGATCAATGCGATAGCCACCAGCAGGAATAGACGTGATAAAAGAGTCACTTGTTTGCTTACCTTCTGCCCGCGACCTGCGGTCCTGCAACGCCCCTCGACCCAGTGGCGCTCTGACGTCGATCGCTGACGAAATGCGATCTGCGATGCTCAGGACAATCATCTTGATCGCGACGCTAATCATGCCGTTGTGTAAATGACGCTTCAGACAAATCCTTCGGTCTCCGTTGTGCGAAACGATGCTCATTCGACGTCCTCGCAAGCGTGAGCAAGGGCACTGCCAGACGCGGCCTGTGCGGTCTTCAAATGTTGGCGAGCTCTGCTACTGGATCATGACGCGATCGGACTGAGAAGTTACATCTGTAACGACAGGAGCTACGCCGCCTTCGTGGCGATGGCCAAGCACGCGCTCGAATCCATCATGCATCTGCGGAGTTTGCCCGTTCTGGATCGCCGATGGCGCGCTTGAGCGGCACGATATCGGTCAAAAGCAGGTAGGCTGTCGCAGGAGCTCCTGCCGCTATCGAATGCAAGTTCATGAAGGAATCCGCCTGTTGCAAAAGTCTTATATGCCCCTATTTTAGGGGAGTATGCCCCTATCGATCAAAGCGGGCCACGGATCGCCGTCTCAAGTGAGGGAGTATCCAGGATGAAACCGACTATCTTGATCGCCGGCGCTACAGGTGCGACCGGCCGCGTTGCCACCAAGCTTCTCCTGCAGCAGGGCTTTCCTGTGCGGGCGCTCGTTCACCGCGATGACGAGCGCTCCAGCAAGCTCCGAGCCGAGGGGGCCAAAATCGTCGTCGGCGACCTCCTCGACTTCCGAGCCGTACGCCGTGCGTTCGATGGGGCGCAGCGGGCATACTTCGTCTATCCGATCCGGCCCGGCATCACCCAGGCGACGGCGCAGTTCGCGCAGGCTGCGCTTGAGGCCAAGGCCGAGTTCATCGTCAATATGTCGCAGAAATCGTCTCGTCGGGATTCGAAAAGCGATGCTGCGCTTCAGCACTGGCTGTCGGAGCGCGTGTTCGACTGGGCCGGGACGCCCGTCGCGCACCTGCGCCCGACTTACTTCGCTGATTGGCTCCTCTACATGCGAAACATGATTCGCGCGGGCCGGATGTCAGTTCCTTTCGGCACGACGGGCCGCCATGCGCCCATTGCTGCGGAAGATCAGGGGGCTGTCATCGCCGCGATCCTGGCCGATCCGGCGCCGCACAAGGGGCAAATCTATCCCCTCTTTGGCCCCGTCGAGCTTACGGCTCCGGAAATCGCCGCGACCGTGGGTAAAATCCTCGGCAAGGAAATCTGCTACGAGAAGATCACCGCGCAGCAGTGGGCGCGCGAAGTCACCGGACAGGAGATTCCGTTCCTTGCACAGCATCTACAGGAGGTAGCGATCGACCACAACGACGGTATCTTCGCTGGGACGAATGACTTGGTCGAGAAGATCGCCGGTCGGCCGCCGATGACCGTCGGTGAGTTCGTCGAGAAGAATCGGGCGGCCTTTCAGTAGGCCGTCCGTCCACGTCAGCTCAACGAACGATAAACATTTCTCGACTTGAGGAACGGCATTTTCGGGATTTGGACGCGCGTATGCATGACCTGATTGGCTTTTCGATCGAAGCGCACGGCGGACTCGCTCGTTGGAATCAGCTCCGACAGATTTCCGCGAGCTTCATCCCTGGGGGGCTCAGTTTCAAGCAAAGGGGACAAGACGCTTTCACCAGGGAGCGAACGAGGGTGACTGTGGACACCCGTGAGCAAAGAGCAGTCTACGTCCCTTTCCTCGGTTCTGGGCAAAGCGCGATTTTTGAGCCGAAGCGCACGGCCATTGCAGCTTCCGATGGCACGATTCTGGAGGAGCTGAATAACCCGCGCGAGTCATTCAGGGATATGGGAACGCCCTGGAGTGCGACCCAATTGGCTTATTTTGCCGGTTACGCGATGTGGATGTATCTCACCATGCCGTTCTCCCTCGTAGGGGAGGGGATCGAAACAGAGGAAATCGGTTCGTGGGCGGAAGACGGAGAGACCTGGCGTGCGTTGAAACTGAAGTTTCCCAAGTTGTTAGTCACCCACTCGACGGAGCAGACTCTCTACTTCGATAGCAACGGGCTGATCCGCCGGCATGACTACGCAGTGGAGATTTTTGGCGGCCGAAAGGCTACTCACTATCGCTATGATCACAGAGCGACAGAAGGCATCACATTCTCCCATAAGCGCCGGGTTTACCTTCCGGATGCCGAGGGAAGGCCAAAAATGGATACGGTGATGATTTCGATCGATCTCGACGAACTCGAACTTTTGCGCGTGGCGCCTTAGCGGCGCAGTGCAGTAGACGGAGCGCGCCTCGCCACGTCAGGTGGCGGACTATGCGGTCAAGCTGGATTCATTGGGCGACGAGCGATTCAAACATCTCGCGGTCAGGGGGATGTGTTTGAACGGCCATATGCCGCTTTCGGCCTATTCCGTCCCGATCTGGCCTGGACCGTTTTGCTCGATTGAACCTTCACCGAAGTCTCTTTCTCGCCGCGCTCGCCCAAACCGCACGAGAGAAGCTGGTCCATGAGTTTGTGCATGGCAAGGACGTTGGAAGCACCGAACTCAGTCTTGAATTCAGCCTGCGCACGTTCCCATCCCGGCCGCGCCAATTTAAACCGCTCCAAACCAGCCTCAGTTATGGAGATGAGGCGAACCCGCCGATCCTTCGGACCGATCTCGATCTTGATCAGGCCGTCACGTTCAAGCGGGCGAAGGTTATGACCGATCGTGGCGCGGTCCATGGTCAGCATCTCTGCCAGCTCAAGCATCGACTTCGGTCCGCGTTGCTTCAGATGACCCAGAATCGCGTATTGCGTGACACGTAACCCGGACGCCGCGATATGCGCATCGTAGAAACGGTTAACATGGCGAGCAGCACGCCGCAGCTTTGTGCTGTTGCACAAATCAAGCACATCGACATCGCCAATCGCCATATTTGCATCTCCTGTCCGCGACTGATGCAAGCCCAGATAGGCGGCTGGTGCAAGATGGTCAAGTATGGGAGGAGGCTACCGACTTCGGCTCCATGTTCGCGCGAGCTTGGTGATTGCTGGCTGCGAAATTGAACAAGGAGATGTCGCTCACGCACGGCCGCCATTTCCCTTGGCGCGGCGCAGCAGCTCCACCACTTGCCGATCCGAGATCTGGTTGAAATCCCGGTAGTGCATGCCGACTGCAAAGAACGACTCCGGATTCATCAGGCAAATGACTTCGTCTGCTTCGGCGTTCAGGGCCTCGAGCGTATCGGGCGGAGCGACCGGCACCGCGAGCACGAGCCGGCGCGCACCCGCCCTGGAGAGTGCCTTGAGCACGGCCCGCATCGTTCCACCGGTCGCGATGCCGTCGTCGATCACGATCACGGTGCGGCCTGTGATGTCGACGGGCGGCTCGCTGTCGCGATAGAGGCAGCGCCGCCGCTCGATCTCTGCGAGCTGGCGGGATGTCTCCGCCTTCAGATAGTCGGCGCCGGGCTCGATGGCGCGAACGATCTCGTCGTTCATCACCACCTGCGGCTTCGCGCCATCGACCACCGCGCCCAGCCCGAGCTCTTCGTGTCCGGGCGCGCCGATCTTGCGCACCAGCACGACATCGAGCGGCGCGTTCAGCGCCTGCGCGACCTCAAATGCGACCGGTACGCCACCGCGCGGCAGTGCCAGCACCACCGGGTTGTCGTTCTTGAACTTCAGAAGCGTCGGCACGAGCCGGCGTCCGGCCTCGCGCCGGTCGGCGAAGATGCGCTCGTCGCAGGTTCCTGTCAGCGGCGATGACAGGAAACGGCGGAACCAGCGTTTGGCATGCTCGATGACCTCCTCAAGCGCGCCGGGTTCTTCAAACAAATGACCGGCTCGTGGCACGATGACCAAATCCTTCTCGCAGGAAAGCGCGGCGAAGGCCGCACGGTTGAGCGGAATGACCGGCAGGTCGGCGCCGCCCACGATCAACAGCGTCGGCGCGGTGACGGCGCGCAGCGCCTCGCCGGCGAGATCGGGCCGTCCGCCGCGCGAGACCACTGCGCCGACGTTCTGCCCTTCGGCCGCGGCGACCAGTGCAGCCGCGGCCCCGGTGCTTGCGCCGAAATAGCCGACGGGCAGTGCCGCGAATTCGGGCCTGGCATGGACCCAGTCCGCGGCTTCTGCGAGGCGTGACGCCAGCAGACCGATATCGAAAACGTTGCCGCGGTTGCGCTCTTCCTGCTCACTGAGGAGATCGAGCAGCAGGGTGGCAAAGCCCGCCTCGCGCAAGCCCGCCGCCACCTGATTGTTGCGCGGGCTGTGGCGGCCGCTGCCGCTGCCATGCGCGAAGATCACGATGGCAGTCGCGTCCTCGGGTACGCCCAGTATGCCGGCGAGATGATGCAGACCAATGTTGACGTCGCTGATCTGCGCTCGTCCGCCCGTCATGATCCAGTCCTCGGCAGGAGAAAGGGCCGCGCTGGGTTCCCTCTAAAACTGTAACTCAGGCCGGTGGTGGATGTTCCTCCGCCGCGCTCACGTGATACCCTCGACAGCGCGCAGCGCGGGTACCACGAAGTCGATGAAGGCGCGCACTGCAGGTCTCAGGAAGCGCGACGTCGGATAAGCCACGTAGAGTTCGCTCGCTCGAATCTCGTACTGCGGCAGCACCTGCACCAGACGTCGCGCACGCAGTTCTTCCGTCACCAATGGAAGCTGTACCGGACCCAGGCCGCGGCCCGTCAGCAAGGCCGCAATAAGGACCCGCGCGTTGTTGGTCTTCAGCACAGGCTGGACTGGCACTTCGATGGTTCTGGCGCCGCTCAAGAGCGTCAGTGTTCCTCGACGAGACAGCACCGCGTCAGTGACGACGAGCGCGTGGTCGGTCAGTGCCTGCCAGCGCCGGACCGGACCATGCTCTGCCAGGTACTCAGGTGTCGCAACCAGGATGCGCTTGATGATGCCGACCTTGCGCAGGACGGTACTTTGGTCCGTCGGGCGTCCCATGCGAACCGCCAGGTCGATGTCTTCATGCACGAGGTCCGCCGCCCTGTTCTCCAGCGTGAGGTCGACCGATACGGTCGGGTGCTGCTTTTGGAAGTCCATGACGATGCGGTGCAGATGGCTTTCACCAAGGCAGACGGGGCCGTGAATGCGCAGCTTGCCACCGACTTCGCCCATATCACGGCGCACCATCTCTACCGCCGCATCGATGGCCGCCAGGGAGGTCCCGCCTGCTTCGTAGAGCATCAGGCCTTGCGGGGTTGGGCGCACCGCGCGCGCGGTCCGCTCGAGCAGGCGCGCACCGGTATACTGCTCGAGGTTGCGCAGCAGCTTGCTCACCGCGGGCTGTGAGACGCCCAGGTCACGGGCAGCGGCGGTGATGGAGCCGCGCTCGACAGTGCGCACGAAAGCACGAAGGGCGGCGGTCAGATCCATTCATAACACCTGGTTATGCAGATCATTCGCTCATAGCGGATAGACGCGGTGCGGTCCATGATGAACATTCCGCGCAAGAACTCGGCCAAGATGAGGTGCACGATGGAATTCGACCGGCGATCACTGTTGTTCGGAGGATCACAGATACTGCTCGCGGGCGCGGCTGCGACAGCGGCCGGACTTCAGTCCGTCTCTGCTCAAGAGAAGCTCGATAGCGCGGAGCCCACTAACATACCGGCCGGGATGTCTAGTCGTTTCGTCGATGTGAATGGCATCCGCATGCACTACGTTGCCATGGGATCCGGCCCTGTCGTCGTTCTGCTGCACGGGTGGCCCGAGACGTGGTTTGCCTGGCGCGGCATCATGCCGCGACTGGCCAGGAAGTTCACCGTGGTTGCGGCTGACCTGCGTGGGTGCGGGCTATCGGAGCGCACCGAGGCTGGATACGACAAGGAGACGATTGCCGAGGACATACGCGCATTGATCGCGCACCTGGGACCCGGTCCAGCCCACGTGGTCGGCCACGATATGGGCGGCAAGGCGGCCTATGTCCTCGCCCACCTTTATCCGCAAGCCGTTTCCAAGCTGGTGCTCGTCGACTGCCTGCTTCCGGGAACCGAGAATTTGGACGCCTTGCGCGGCGGAGCCTGGCACTATGGATTTCACGTGGCGGCGGAGTTTCCGGAGATGCTGACCAGGGGGCGAGAGCGCGACTACATCCGCGCGCAGATTCGGGCCTGGTCGCACAACAAAATGGCCATTTCCGAGGATGCCATTTCAGAGTTCGCCTATCATTACGCCCGCCCCGGCGGAATGACGGCCGGGTTCAACTACTATCGAGCGCTGCGCCAGGATGCGAAGCTCGCCGAGACGCTGCGCGGACGCAAACTGATGCCACCTGTGATGACCATCACCGGGCGTCATAGCGCCGGCGACAAGCTCGCCGAATCCTTGCGTGATCAGGCCGCCGATCTCACGAGTGTCGTCGCGGAGGATAGCGGTCATTTCGTTGCCGAGGAGGTTCCGGATTTCTTCTGCGAGAAGCTGGAGACATTCCTGGTGGGTTGAAGCTTGCTGACGTGGACAAGCGGCGCGAAATCTGACGCGTTACTGAAACGCGACCTCGGCGAAACTCCGGAGCTTGCGCGAATGCAGGCGCTCCAATTGTTGCTCCCGCAGTCGTTCGAGCGCCTTCAGGCCGATCTCGAGATGCTGGCCGACGCGCTGCCGATAGAACTCGCTCGCCATTCCCGCGAGCTTGATCTCGCCATGCAAAGGTTTGTCCGAGACGCATAGCAGCGTGCCGTAGGGAACACGGAAGCGAAAGCCGTTGGCGGCGATCGCCGCCGATTCCATGTCGAGGGCGATCGCGCGCGATTGCGACAGACGCCGAATGACCGAGCGATCGCCGATCTCCCAGTTGCGATTGTCCACGCTTGCGACCGTTCCCGTGCGCATCAACCGTTTCAGCTCGAAGCCTTCGAGCCCGGTCACTTCACCCACGGCTTCCTCGAGCGCGACCTGCATCTCGGCCAGCGCCGGTATCGGCACCCAGAGCGGCAGCTCATCGTCGAGCACATGATCCTCGCGCACATAGCCATGCGCGAGCACGTAGTCGCCGAGCCGCTGTGTATTCCTGAGACCGGCGCAGTGTCCAAGCATCAACCAGGCGTGCGGCCGCAGCACCGCGACATGATCGGTGATGTTGCGTGCATTGGACGGACCGGTGCCGATGTTGATCAGGGTAATGCCACGATAGCCGACCTCGACCGAGTGAAAGGCCGGCATCTGCGGCATGCGTTGCGGCGCGATCCCGGTCGTGCCGCCGCCAAGGCGCGCGTTGCGCGTGATCACGTTCCCCGGGCCGACGAAGGCGTCGGGGCCGATCGCGCCCGCAGCCAGACGCTTCTGGCTCAACTCGGCGAACGCATCGATGTAGAACTGGTAGTTGGTGAAGATCACGAAGTTCTGGAAGTGCTCCGGATCCGTGCCGGTGTAATGATAAAGCCGGCGCAACGAATAATCGACACGTGCCGCGCGGAACAGGGCCAGCGGCTCGGGAGCGCCAGGCGCGAGCTCGAGCGTGCCATTGGCGATGGCATCGTCCATGGTGGCCAGGTCAGGCACATCGAAGAGATCGCGCAGCGATCGCATTACGTTCGATTTGTCGCCGGGCGTGAGTGCAGCTTCGATGTTGATGTCGCGACGATAGGCGAAATGAATCGGGATCGGCTCGTTCGACTCGCCGATTTCCACCGGTACGCCATGGTTGTCGATCAATCGCCCGATCTGCTCGGTGAGGTAGGTGCGGAATAGGTCCGGTCTCGTCACCGTGGTTTCATATATCCCCGGCCTTGCGACGAAGCCGTAAGCGAGGCGCGAATCGACCCGCACATAGGTCGAGGTTGCAATGCGCACGAACGGATAGTTGGCGCGCACGCGGGCCGTGAGCGGCCGGCCATTGGCATAGGCCTCGAAATGATCTCGCAGGAAGGCAGTGTTGCGCTCGTAGATTTCTTCCAGCCGCGCGACCGCTGCAGCGGCGTCGGTGAACGCGTCGGTTGCAATCCGCGGCGGGGTCAGCATGGTGAGGGCAGGGTACATTGTCGTTACTATGGCAGATTCTCAGGAGCAAGAAAGGGGGAGCGCCGGCACGCGTTGCGCAGGCGCCTTCCGCTTGGCGGCACGGCTTGCGCCGTGATCGCAAAAGGTCACGCCCAATTAAGTGCTTTGCCGGGCGTTTCCGCCAATTGCTTACAATCGAAACCGTTTTCGCGAGACCACCAACCCCCGCCATCGATTCCGGTCCGTTCTGGAACAGAAGTCCTTCTATTTTTCCATCAGATGCAAGGAGAATCCTCCAGACCGATAGCCGTTCGCAAATTTGGCTTCACGGGCAGCTCACATCCGTCGCGATCGTGATATCAGGGATGGACGATACTTCGTGGAAGGAGAAAGCATGCGCCAGGATTTCTGGTTCCATCACCCGTTTCGGGTGCGCTATTCCGAGGTCGATGCGCAGGCCGTGGTGTTCAACGCGCACTACCTGACCTATTTCGATACCGCGATCACCGAGTATTTTCGCGCGCTCGGCTATGACTATCTCGGCGAGGTCGCCAAGACCGGCGTCGATTTTCACCTTGTACGGTCGGTCGTCGAATACAAGGCGCCGATCCGGTTCGACGAGGAGATCGATGTCTGCGTGCGCGTCGCGAGGATCGGCCGGTCCTCGATCACGTTGGCGCTCGCCATTTTCGCCAAGGGCAGCGACGATCTCCGCTCGACCGGCGAAATCGTGTGGGTGTGCACGGACCAGCGGACCCACAGCTCTGTTGCCGTCGCAGAGCCGTTGCGGGCTCTGATTGCAAGCCGCGAAAAGGCCCTCGCTCAGGTGTGATCCGCGGAGGCCGGCCGGCGCGATCCAGCCGGCGAACGTCACGCCCGGCTCTCAGGCGAAAGCTGATCTGGGATCAGCGAACGACCGCGCAGCGCTCGCGCTTCAGCGTCTTCATCGCGGTGCCGTCGAGGTTGAGATGTCCCTTGACGAGGTCGGGCGGAGTCAGTGCCATCAACGCCACAATCGTGGCATCGGGCCATTCGGAAAAACGGCTATGGAAATCGGAAAGACCATCCGCGAGGCGGGCGGTATCGCACTTTTGATACGCGTTCGATCGGAGATTGGGTTTTGTTGATGCGATGAGCCAGCCGCTTGATAGGGCAGCCGCCGCCCGAAGCCCGGATTGCGATCCGGCGCGCGCGCTCGACGTGCTGGTGACGGCTGCGATATTGCTGTTCACGAACGGCCAGACGAGCGAGCGCACGACCGAGTATGTCGAGCGGCTGGCGACAGCGCTCGGCTTTTCTGCGCGGGTCTTTCTGCGCTGGGACGGAGTGACCATCGCGATCGAGAATGGCGGCGGAGTGGCGAGCACGACCGTCGAGGCGAGGCCGGTCGGCATCGAGATGGGAAAGGTCGCTGTCGCAACCAAGTTGATTGACGACTTCTGCGATCACCCCTCCACACCAGAACTGCTGCGCTCCGCCCTGCCAGGGTGCAGGCTCGCCCGCCCGTCTCGCTCATTCGCTTCGCATCCTTCGCCGCCATCGGCGCCGCCGCGCTCGGCATCATCTTCGGCGCCGCGCATGTGGCAAGCCTGATCGTCATCGCCGTCAGCGCCGGCCTCGGCGCCTGCCTGCGCCGCTGGATTGCAGGGCGGAGCCATAACCCGTTCGCCCAGCCGCTCGCCGCCGCGCTGCTCGCCGGCGCGATCGGCGCGCTGGTCGTCGATCTCCAGTTGTCCTCCAGCATGCAGCGGCTCGTTGCCGTCTGTCCCTGCATGGTGCTGGTGCCGGGCCCGCACATTCTCAACGGCACGATCGACCTTGCGCGTGGACGCCTGGCGCTCGGGATTTGCCGGGTGGTCTATGCCAGCCTGATCATCTTTTCGATCTGCATCGGCCTGCTCGCCGGACTGTCGTTCGGCGGGGCCAACCTGCCGGCATCGGCGCCGTCGCCGCCGGTCCCGTTGATCTATGACGTGATCGCTGCGGGTGCGGCGGTGTCCGCCTATGGTACCTTTTTCTCCATGCCGTGGCGGATGCTGCCAGTCCCGATCCTGATCGGGATGTTCGCCCATGGCGTGCGTTGGGCCCTCTTGGCCAACGCCGGCGTCAGCCTGTCGGGCGCCGCCTTCATCGCCTGCCTCATTGTCGGAGCGATCACCACGCCTGTGGCAGAACGTCTCAGGTTGCCCTATGCGGGGCTTGCCTTTGCATCCGTGGTTTCGCTGATCCCGGGGGTGTTCCTATTCCGGATGGCGGATGGGCTCCTCGAACTCGTCGCGAGCGGAGGTAACGTTTCAGGCTTGCTGCAGGCAACGCTCGCGGATGGAATCAATGCCTTCCTGATCACTCTTGCGATCACCCTGGGGTTGATCTTGCCGAAGATGCTGATTGGGCATCGTTTCAACAAACGGTTTACCGGGAACGGCCGGAGCGCGTAGAATTTCAATCGCATCCCTGCGCAAGACATACGCTTTTGCAATCTGCGCATTATATTCAAGGGATGCCGCTATCGTAAGTGTCGAGCAGGTGATTGGGATGCGCCTATTATTGCTTATCAATTTGACGGCTGTTGCCGTGGCGGGAGTCGCTATGGCTCAGACCGAGGAGCCGCCGATGTCCCTTCCGCCCGTGAGCGTCGATCCGCAGCGGAATAATTTGCCGCCGGCTCTCGACCTCGGGCCGCAGCAGGGTTCAGGAAACAACAGCGCCGCCCGCGGCAATTCCGGAAACGCCGGCAATGCCAAAGGCGGCTATGACGATCTCAACAAACGCTTGATGGGCGAGGTCAACAAGGTCAATCCTCCGATCACGAATCAGCCGCCGCTCGACGCGCGATCGCCGGACACCCGTATTGGCGTTATCAACATACCGGGGGTTCGGCAGCAGTACGGGCAGAATTTCGGCATTTCGGCCCAGCCGTACCGCCCGCCGCCGCTTGTCTACTCGGCCCCTTTGGGACGTCACTAAACGTTCACGCAGAGGGCGCCTGAGCGGCGCGGGTTGCTGACCTGCCACTCAGGCTCGCCGGACATTCGGCCGGACGCATAAGCTGAGAAGAGCCAGTAGCAGTCCGTTTCGTCCAGATCTCCGTTTCGTCCAGATCTGCCGTGCAGGGCGGAAGAAAGCGAAGTGACCGGTCGGCACGACGCGGGTTTCTGGCTTTCCAGGCAAGCTGGCGGCAATGAGCGCGGAGTTTCTCGGATCAACACCTCCGCCTTCCAATTCTGATCGCCAGATCAGCAAGGGAATTTGGATGCCTGCCAATCTCTCCGCGCTGAACATAAAGTTCAGAGCAGTGTCGGCGAGTACAGCGGCTCGGATACGAGGCTCGTGAGGCGGACCGGGCGGAATGTTGCCGTTGCGAAACTGCTCGCAAGCCAGCGAATTGCTCGCAAATGCGACAGGGGATGCGAAGTGCTGCCTTAGCCGATCAGCGCCGCTTGGGGATGGAAGAATCACATCCCCCGCTTCTTCGGCCCGAGCCCCTCGAATTGCGTCTTCTGCTCGTCACTCAGGTACCAATAGAAATCGTCGACCGCGTCGTTCACGCTTCCGATCGCCTCTCGCATCGCTTCCAACCGCGCCTTTGCGGCCTTAAGACGGGCCGGCGGGGTGAGCGCGTCCTTTGGCGGGCATGCGCTTAAGGCTTCCATCGTGCCCATCGTGGTGTCCTGCACCAATTCGAGCGCGGCGCGCTCGGTATCGTTCAATTTCAAGCCGGCAGCGATGTCGTCGAGGGGCCATTGCTGGGCGACGAGCTGGCGGTATTGCTTTTCGGCCTGTTGCTCGTCCTGCGGTTCGCGGCTCGCCTGGCAGGCGGCGTCCTGCATCTCCTTCAGCTTCGCGACCTCAGCGTTAGCGCGGCGGTCGCGTTGGGGCGCGTTGAGCCGCGCCTTCTGCTCATCGCTCAGGAGATCGTAGAATTTTTGGAATGGCGGCTGAACGGCCTCAACTGCGCTCAGCATCGCGTTGACGCGGCTCTGCATGGCCGCGAGCCGTTCGAGCGCGGTAGTTGCGGCCTGTGCTGGACAAGAGGCGCGGATGGTGTCGCCGGCGGAAGTCCAGGCGCTTGCGAGCTCGTCGAAGGCTGTGCGTTGCGCCTCGTTCGCCGCGACCACCCGGCCGATCCGTTCGAGGGGAAAGCCGGTCGTCTCGGCGGTGTCGCCGCCACAGAGCTCCTCCTGCACGGAGGGCGCTTTGCGATGCCGCCTCCCGGCGGGGCGCTCGGCCGCAAACGCTGGGAGATCGCTCGCAGCGTAAGGCGAGAAGATCGCGGCGTAGAGATCGCCGTAGCCATAGCCCCAGAAGCCGCTGCCATCACTGAGGAGCGCGTACTCATAGAGATCGCTATAGGCGAACGGCCAGAACAGCGGACCGACCCAGCCGTATGAACCGTCGGCGTGCTGCCACCAGCCTTGCGCAGCTCGGCCGCCCTGCCAGCCGGCCAGCGCCGCGATGGCGGTGAGCTGCGCGCGCTCGCTCGGGCGGGTCGACTCGGCGGCGGGGCGAAGATCTTGCGGTCTTAAGGCAGCCATTCGGACGCGGCTGTGGCGCGCCGCCATACGTGCGTGACGGAGACCTGCGACCGACAGCATGCCGGCCATCGCGAAGCGCGCGACACCAACGGGGCCGCCAACGCGCAGGCGTAAGCCCGCCTCGGCCGCATTCGGCAGCGCTCCTAGAACGACCAGGGCAAGGCCAGCCGCAGCCATGCCAAGGCGGGACTTTGGCATGATCACTCCCTTCGCTTCCCTCCTCCGCGGGCGGGCTGCATCCCGTCACAAATATGACTCGGAGCGAAACCGAAAGTTCCACCCGCGGTCGTTTTCCTTCGAGTGAACCACCGAAGTTAGATCGCGGCGCAATTTTCAACGGATGTCTTAGAAATCGCTGATGCAATTTACGCGGGGCGACGCGAGGGACGTTTCATCACGGACGTCCGTAGTGGCAATGAAAAGCTACGCAGAAGCAGAGAAGTCCAGAGATCACCTATCGCGAGAGGGTTATTCGATTTTCGACTCTTACAACAATATCCCTCCTATAGCGGCACAAGACGGAAAATCGCCTGATGTCTGGGGCGGGTGAAAACGACATCTCACGTAGAGGGTAGCTTCCGGAGCAAACCGGACATTCGGCCAAACCCGCATGTCTCAGAAGGGCCAAGAGCGGAAACTCGGTGCTTGTTGCTATGCGCGAGGCGCTGCTTGCCTTTACTACCTAGGGGTATTTTGCTTCTTCGTGATAAAGGCAGCATCTACGTCATATGGCGTCGCGCTGGGTGGGAGCCCACTTTTTCTCACCACATGCCAGCCGAGCAAATAACCCATCACCGCGCCCCAGAGAGCCGATAATAGAGCGGCTACTGCAACGTCAGAAATGAACTGGCTCAAGAGCCTTCCGGTTAGTGCGTCGGACAGGCCAAAAATCATGATGCCAATGAATGCGAACAAAATCGGGACGGGGATCGTCGATCTTATAAATCTCACGGCGTCACCTCTATACGGGGAAAGGGCTGACGCATAGTAGTGCAAGAAAACACACTAACACTTGATGACTGTTAGTGCCTAAAACTCTATCGAATTGGCAATCCGAAGGTCGGGAAGCGCCGTTTGAGGTCTGCAACGGCGGACCAATTGGCCTGGGCCAACCAACATAAGCCCGGCCCGCTTCAATGGTTGAAGCTAGCGGACCGGGCCACCGCCTTTTAGGCCAGCAAGAGGCCGTGCGTCGCGAATGCGAAATCCTGAGGCCTGAGTGCTTCCTCGCTATGGACAACCACGTCGTTGCCTGCACTGAACGTGATCGTGCTTTCATGGGTCGTCGGGTCAAAGGCCGAGATGTTGAGCTGGTTGAAATTTTCGATGCCGAGAGCAGACACGTCGATGTGGTCGGTCCCTAGATTCGAGAAGCCCTGACCAAAATCCTCGATCTTGTCGTGACCGTTGTTGGAGTTGAACACGAACGTGTCGTTGCCGCCTTGGGCGGACACCGCGATGACCTGAGCGTCGCCCCACATATCGTCATTTCCAGTGCCGCTGATCAATTTGTCGGTTCCTCCATGCGCATTACCGGACATGGTCTGCGCATCACCGATAAGGAGGGATTGGAATGTTCCAGCAGGAGGTGGGTTGGAAAGATTGCATCCGGTCAAGGTGTCGTTACCGCCTTGCGCGTTGCCGGACATGCTCTGGGCATCACCAAATGCTTCACTCAGAACCTGTGAGAAGGCGTTTCCACCGTTATAGCTATCATCGCCGCCAACGGCGTGATCGCCCATGTTGGCGCCAGCATCGCCGTAAAATGTGCTTCCTTCCCCGCCGGTCTTGTTGAATGTGTCGTTGCCGCCCTGGGCGTTGCCGGACATGCTTCCGCCAGCATCGCCATAGAAAAAATTTGGGAAAAAAGTTCCGCTAAGCTGATTGTAGGTGTCATCGCCACCCTTGGCAAAATCAGACATGTTGCCGCCAGCGTCGCCATAGAAAAAATTGTCGGTTTCAATGCCGCGCATCGTGTAAACGTCGTTACCACCGGCGGCGTGGCCCGACATATCGCCTCCGGCATCGCCGTAGAAATAATTGTTGGTTTCAGAGGAGCCGTTTTTTGTGAAACTGTCATTGCCGCCGTGGGCATGGTCAGACATGTCGCCGCCGGCGTCACCATAGAACCGCAACGTTCTCTCTGGTCCGTTACTGGCCGTCAATGTGTCGTTGCCCCCTTGGGCGGAGCCGGAAAGATTGCCGCCGGCATCGCCGTAAACGGTGTCTGTAAAATGCCCTTCTCCGAGCGCGAGCGTGATCCTGTCATGACCACCAATGGCGTGATCTGACAAATCGCCACCGGCGTCAGCGTAAACATTGACGGGTATCGGGGTAAAAAACCCGGTGAGCTGAACGTTCAGCGTATCATTGCCAGCGATCGCATGGTCGGAAATGCTCCCGCCCGCATCGCCGTACATGTTCACAGTAATCGTAGATGTAGTCAGCGATAGTTCGCTAGTGATTTGAGCGGACAAGGTATCATCGCCGCCCCTGGCATGATCGGAAATATTTCCGACCGCATCACCAAACATGTTGAATGTAACGGGGGTCGGCAGGGCACCGTTGAAGACAAGTTGCGCGGTGAGAGTATCATCACCACCGATGGCGTGATCCAGGAGACTTCCGCCGGCGTCGCCATATACGACGTTGGTCCCGTCTGGGAAGCCGACCAAAATGTCGTCTGTGCCTATCTGATGATCCGTTAAGTCGCCCGGAGTAATGGGAATGCGCCTGACCATGGCTATCTCCTAGCGATTAAAGAGGCCGCCATACAACGGCCTCGTTTCAATCTGTGTAAGTCTCTCGAAAAATCAGCTACCGCTACGGCGGCGGCGCACGAGCCAATAAGCGCCATAGCCTAGTCCGATCGCAAGCGCGGGAATGCCGGCGCCTAGAAGCGGGGCAGGAGCACCTTGTGCGTGTTTTTCGTTGCCGTTACCGTTGCCATTGCCGACGCCACCATTGGGGATCCCACCTTGATCGGCCAAGGCCGGTGACAAAATAAGCATCGACAGGGCGACCGACGCTACTATGGCTTTCATTCGATTGCTCCCAATTTAAATGGTGATGAATTTAAAATATTAAAGCAGAATTAAATGTCGCGCAATCGTGAGCTGATATCCTTGATGAGTTCCATTGGATTTCAAGGATCTCAAGGCCAAGCCAATTGCGCCTATTATTGAGCATTTTGGACGCTTCTAGCGTACCGGGACTGCCCTCGACGCTCAACTTTGGCAGGTCATATCGGCAACCAGGGTCATCCTTGCTTCGGGGATAGTTATTTTTGCTGTTTTCTTTCAGGGCGCGTTTTCCCGCCTTAGCGACAAAGCGATCGGACCCTTTCCATGTCCGTTCCGGGTTCAAAATGCGACTTACATCCTGCGTCTGCTCTTGGGGCAAAGCGGACTTCAAGGTCAGCAAGTCGAGGGTGGGTAGGCGGGGAGGGTCCTAGACTTGATTGACTCGCTATCGGCTTAAGCGACTCGCTCTTACCTTTAGGGCACATGTGCGGAGGCACGCGCCTGGTAACGCGGACTGCCGATCGTCAACAACCGCCCATTGTCCGAACTGGCGAACGAAGTGAACCGCTATCGCTGCGGGCTCATCCTCATTCTCAACGCCGCAAGCCAGCTATCCGAGCGGGCTTCCTTGATTCCGTCTGATGATCTTGAGGGTGAGCAGGACGGCGCCAAGAACAAGAAAGAGAACGCCGACAGTCGTCGTGCTGGTGGATTCAAACGTCACGCCAACTGCCGTCAGCAGGCATCCGATGATAACCGCGACCAACCCACCAAGCTTCTTCACCAGCAGAAAGTGTCCGTCACTCGTACTTGCCACCATGATCAGCCTCGCTGTTCAGATGATGTCCCGCCTTCTCCAGTTTCTCGTCGCGTCCTTTTTTCTCAGGTCAGCGGCAGGCTCGCGTGAGTGACGCAATCGTACACTCAGGCGGCCACCTTGCAAATTTCCCGGCGTTCGGATTCTGCAGTCAATGGCTGCTCTTTGATTCAATTGCGGGCGATGTCGATTGCGACAGTGTGCCTTACCTAACGAGTGTTGGAGCCTTGCGCGCGTGAGAGAACTCGATGGCAGCCGGCACATTTGCTGGTCTATCAGCAAATTGCTGCATCGGTTGCAGATTGACTCGCATTAAACGTGGGCGTTAGATCAATAACATAGCCCGGTTCGGCGGAGTGGTGCGATGGTGTCACCATCGGCGATCGATGAACGGCCTTACGTTTCGACCGGTCATCTACCTAATCCCGAGATGGTGCAGTCGCTGGTGGAAGACGCGCACCGGCGTATTAAATCGAACGCCGACGGCCACAATTCGCAGGTCTACCCGGCGCTCGCCCGAGTGCCCAGCGAACTGTTCGGCGTTTGTGTCGTTGCAACCGATGGGCATGTCTACGGCGCGGGCGACATAGACTACGAATTCTCCATCATGAGCGTGTCGAAGCCGTTCGTCTTCGCGCTGATCTGCGAGACCATTGGCCCCGAAGAGGCACGCGCAAAGCTCGGCGCCAACGCCACCGGACTTCCGTTCAACTCGCTTGCCGCGATCGAGCGCGGGGAGGGGCGTACCAATCCGATGGTGAATGCGGGCGCCATCGCGACGACGAGCTTGGCGCCAGGCAGGTCCGCCGAGGCGCAGTGGGAGTTCATCCACGGCGGGCTGTCGCGCTTCGCGGGCCGCAAGCTTCCACTCAACGAAGAGGTCTACGCCTCCGCGTCAGAGACCAATTTTCGCAATCGCAGTATCGCGCGGCTGCTCGAGAGCTACGACCGGATCTATTGCGACGCCAAACAGGCGACCGATCTCTACACGCGGCAGTGTTCGCTGAACGTGACCGCCAAAGACCTCGCCGTGATGGGCGCGACGCTGGCGGACGGTGGAATGAACCCGATCACGAAGCAGCGCGTGGTCGACGCTGCGGTCTGTCATTACGCCTTGGCCGTGATGATCACGGCCGGATTGTATGAGACGTCAGGCGACTGGCTTTACGACATCGGCCTGCCGGGAAAGAGCGGGATCGGCGGCGGCATTGTCGCGGTTTCTCCCGGAAAAGGCGGCTTCGGCACGTTCGCGCCGCCGCTGGATGCGGCCGGCAACAGCGTGAGAGGGCAACTCGCCGCGAAATTCCTGTCGCAGCGATTGGGCATGGATCTGTTCGTTTCGCAACCGGAAGACTGACCAATGTTGACTGGATCGGCGTCCTATCCAGCTAGCCGATCCTGAAAGCCCGGGCAAATCGGAGGACGCCAGAGTGACACAGACAATCTCGATCGGCGGCATCCATGAGGAGGAACGCGCATCATGGATTCCCATGATCGCGATCGCGCTCGGCCAGATGATCATGTCGTTCAACGTCGCTTCGCTGCCGGTGGCGATGGGGGGAATGGTCAAAAGCTTCGGCGTTCCTCCGACCACGGTCGCGACCGGCATCGTGGCCTATTCCATGCTGGTCGCCGGCTTCGTCATGCTGGGTGCCAAGCTGGCGCAGCGCTACGGCGCCCTACAGGTGTTCCGCGCGGCCGTCGTGCTGTTCTTCATATCTCAGGTCATGATGACGTTCAGCCCGACGGCAGTCGTGATGATCACGGCGCAGGCGCTCTGCGGCGCCGCCGGCGCCGTCATCGTGCCCTCGCTGGTGGCCCTCATTGCCGAGAACTACACCGGACGCCAGCAGGCGACCGCGGTGGGTGCGCTCGGTTCTGCACGTGCAGCGGCCGGCGTGCTCGCATTCATCATCGGCGGCGTACTCGGCACCTATATCGGCTGGCGGCCGGTGTTCGGAATTCTCATCGCCGTTTCCGCCATCGTGTTTTTCCTCAGCTTCCGGCTCAGGCGCGATCACGGCCGGCCGGATGTGGAGATTGATCTCGTTGGCGTCATACTTGCAGCAGCCGCGATCATTCTCATCAGCTTCGGCTTCAATAATCTGAACAGATGGGGGCTCGCGTTGGCGAGCCCGAACGCGCCGTTCAGCTTTCTTGGCTTGTCTCCCGCCCCGATCCTGATCGTGGCGGGCGTCGTGCTCGGCCAGGCGTTTCTGATGTGGACACACAGACGCCAGGAGGCAGGCAAGACTCCTCTGCTTGCGCTTCAGGTGATCGATTCGCCGGAAGAACGAGCGGCCGTCTACGCGATGTTCGCCGTCGTCGCGCTGGAGGCCGCGCTCAACTTCTCCGTCCCGCTCTACATTCAGATCGTGCAGGGTCGCAGCCCGATTGCCACTGCGGTGGCGATGATGCCGTTCAACCTTACAGTATTCTTTGCCGCGATGCTGATCGTGCATGTCTATGACAGGCTGACGCCGCGGCAGATCGGGCGAGCCGGCTTCATCCTTTGTACAGTCGCGCTGTTGTGGCTCGCATTCGTTGTGCGCAACGACTGGAGCGAGGTGCCCGTGCTGCTCGGGCTCGTTGTCTTTGGTATCGGGCAAGGCGCGCTCGTCACGCTGCTGTTCAACGTGCTGGTCACGGCTTCTCCCAAGGAACTCGCAGGGGATGTCGGATCGCTGCGCGGCACCACCAACAACCTCGCTGCCGCTGTCGGGACGGCAGTGGCGGGCGCGCTCCTTGTCGGTCTGTTGAGTTCGATCGCGCTGACCGGCATCGCCGCGAGCCCCAAGCTCACGCCCGAACTTCAAGCGCAGGTCGATCTCGACAACATCAATTTCGTCAGCAATGACCGGCTTCAGACTGTCCTTGCCGATACCAGTGCATCCCCGGCAGAGGTCGCCGAGGCGGTGCGCGTCAACACGGAGGCGCGTCTGCGCGCCTTGAAAATCGGCCTGCTGGTCATGGCTGCGCTGGCACTTGTGTCGATCATTCCGGCCGGGCGGCTGCCGAACTATCGACCGGGAGAGATTCCGAGCGACGAGACGGCGAGCGAAAGCGGGCGAACCGCCTGATGCGCAACGGGGTCGAGTGCTCTTGAAATCGAGGAGAATGACATGACCACCTATGACAATGGTTCTACGATGCGCCTGACGGGGCTGCCGACACCGCCTTTATGGGTGTGCATCCTGCTCGGAATCGTCATGATCGTCGCGGGCCTGCTGGTCCTGGGAGATCTCGCGCTGTTCACCGTGATCAGCACCATTTTCATCGGCTGGATGGCGATTTTCGCCGGCGGATTCGAGATCATTCACGCTTTCTGGACCAAGGGTTGGGGAGGGTTCGTGTGGCAACTGCTGCTCGGCGCGCTCTATCTTGCATTCGGCATCGTGCTGGTGACCCAGCCGCTGACCAGTGCGCTGATCCTGACCCTTGTCCTCGGTCTGCTGCTTCTGATCTCGGGGTTCATCCGCATCCTGGTCGGCATCAGCCATTGGCAGCAGTTCGGCTGGATCATTCTGGTGTCCGGGCTGTTCGGTGTTGTGGCAGGTCTCATCATCCTCACGGGATTTCCGGCCACCGGGACATGGGTGATCGGATTGCTGCTCGGCATCGACCTCTTGTCTCACGGCATCGGATGGCTGACCCTTGCCTGGCTGCCGGCTGTCAGAACGGGGTAGCAGCCGTCGATCGACGAAGACTGGCAGTACGTCGCTAATCGCCGGCGATCACGTCGGGCGTTCCCCTCCCGCACAACAAGAATGCGAACCTTGCGCTATGCGCCATTGGTGGAGATCAGTCATGGCAGGTTTGAGGAAGCCGGGTCGAGCTTTCATTGCTGCGCTCCTGGCTTCAATTGGAATGTACCTCGCGGCTTTGCCGATTGCGCAGGCTCAACAAGCGTCCGCCGTGCTGTTCCAGAACGTTCGCATCTTTGACGGAAAGAACGCCGCGCTCTCCGCGCCGTCCAATGTCCTGGTCCGGGACAACAAGATCGAGAAGATTTCGGTTGCAGCGATCAAGGCTGACGCTCAGGTGATCGACGGCGGCGAACGCGTGCTGATGCCCGGGCTGATCGACGCGCATTGGCATGCGATGTTGGTGCGCCCGACGCCGGCGGATACTCTGGCTGACGACGTCGGCTACAACAATCTCCTTGCGGCAGCGGAAGCCACCGCCACGCTGATGCGGGGCTTCACCACCATTCGCGACATGGGCGGGCCGAGCTTTGGGCTCAAGCGCGCGATTGACGATGGCCTCGTCGCCGGCCCTCGCATCTATCCGTCTGGTGCCGTGATCACCATCACCGGCGGCCATGGCGATTTCCGGCAGCTTACCGATCTGCCAAGAACGATCGGCGGCATGCTCAGCCGCATGGAAAGAATTGGCGGCAGCATGGTCGCGGACAGTCCGGATGAGGTTCGTGTGCGCGCGCGAGAGCAGCTCATGCAGGGGGCCTCACAGGTCAAGCTCACCGCGGGCGGTGGCGTCGCTTCGCCGTTCAGCCCGCTCGATGTATCCACCTTCACCGAGCCCGAGCTGCGTGCCGCCGTCGAAGCTGCCGAGAACTGGGGCACCTATGTGGCCGTGCACGCCTATACGCCGGTTTCGATCCAGCGCTCGATTGCGGCGGGAGCAAAGTGCGTAGAGCACGGCCACCTGATGGACGAGGCTACGGCGCGCCTCATGGCGGAGAAAGGAATCTGGTTGAGCACGCAACCTTTCCTAGATCTGGCGGGCGCAAGTGCGCTCGGGCCGTCGGAGCAGGCGAAGATGCGGCAGGTGGTTGCCGGCACGGACAGAGTCTACGCGCTGGCAAAGAAATACGGAATCAAGACTGCCTTCGGCACTGACATTCTGTTCTCTCAGGCGCTGGCGGAGCGGCAAGGCGCCATGCTAGCCGACCTCACGCGCTGGTACACGCCGGCTGAAGCGCTGACAATGGCGACATCGATGAATGCCGAATTGCTCAGTCTGTCCGGACCCCGAAACCCATATCCCGGCAAGCTGGGCGTGGTGGAGGAGGGCGCGCTCGCCGACCTCCTGCTGGTCGACGGCAATCCGATCGACAACATCAGGCTCGTGGAAGATCCGGCGAAGAATTTCCTCGTCATCATGAAAGGCGGAAAGGTCTACAAGAACCTTCTCGCCCACGAGCCTTCCCGGCGCTGATCCGCCAGGTACGTACAGAGATACCAGCAACCGGCCAAGACCGGTCGCGAACTGGTGGACTGTTATGAAAATGTGACATTTGGTGAGTAGTGGCTAGCGAACCGCTACTCGGCTTCCGCCGCGTCGAGGTCCAGAACGTTGTCGCAGGACTACGGCGACCGGATTCTGAACCAGAAGATCGAACCCTGAGGTCACTATGATTGCCTTTCGTCCTGCGTTTGAACGCCCAGCACCGCGATACCATCGCGATCGTGTCGGCCGTCACCTCGTGGCGTTGGCGATCGTCGGACTGGCCGGCGCATTGGGCGGGGCTGAACCCACTTTCGCGCAAAATCCTCCCCCGGCGGCACCGCAGCGGGTGGTGAAGCCGAAGGCGCCTGCCGCAGCGCCAGCGCCTGTTGCAGCGGCCCAGCCGGCCGCCCCGGCGCCGCAGGCCGAGGCGGCGGCGCCCGGCAACGAGCCGGTCGCGCGCGTTGGCGGACGTGACGTCTCCGCGTCGGAAATCCGCGCTTTCCTCGCCGCCGTCGGGCCCGAACAGCGCGCCGCGCTCGCACGCGATCCCGCGCTTCTCAACCAGACGCTCCGCGCGATGTTTGCAAGGCAGCTCGTCCTCAAGGAAGCCACAGACAAGAAGTGGCAGGACCAACCGGCCGTCGTCGCTCAGCTCGCCAAGCTGCGTGAGGAGGCCATCTTCGAGACCTACCTGCAGTCGGCGTCGGTGCCGCCGGAGAATTATCCGGATGAGGCGGAAATCCAGAAGACCTATGACGCCAACAAAGGCGCGCTGATCATGCCGCGCCGCTTTCATCTCGCCCAGATCTATGTCGCGCTGGCGGAAGGAGCGGACGCCGCGGCCGAGGAGAAGGCCAAGGCGAAGGTCGCGGACATCCAGGCCAAGCTGAAGCAGCCGAAGGCGGACTTCGCCCAGATCGCCAAGGACACCAGCGACCAGCGCGAGCTCGCGGACAAGGGCGGCGATCTCGGCTGGCTGCCCGAGCCGCAGCTCGTTCCCGAGATCAAGAGCCGCGTGATGGGAATGGCCGTCAATAGCGTGAGCGAGCCGATCAAGCTCGCCGACGGCTATCACATCGTCAAGCTGATCGAGACCAAGCCGTCCGAAACCATGGCGCTTGCCGACGTGCGCGACACCCTGGTCCAGCGCCTGCGGGCGCAGCGTGCCGAGCTGAATCGCCGCGCCTATCTTGCGCGCGCGCTCGAGCAGAATCCGCCCGCGATCAACGAAATCGCTCTATCCCGCATCGCTGGCGAGCTGACGCAATCGGCAGGCGCTGCCCGCTAACAGCATTCGGCACGGAAACGATGGCATCGAAATCCCAGATCATGAACGGGAATCCGGGCAGGCTGCGGCGTCTGCTGCGTTCCTTCGGTCTCGTGGCGCTCGGCCTTTCCGCCGGGCGCGCGCCGGCTACGGCGCAAAGCACGGACTACAAGGCCGCGTCCGAGGCGCCCGCCGCGTGGCGCGACTATGCGTCCCGGCTGCAGGGGGCCTTTCAGCAGCAGATCGATGCCGACGGCGACACGTCGCGGTGGCTTGTGACCTTCGCGGCGGGGCGAGAGAAGGAGAACAAGCCGCTGACATTCGTCGTGAGCGCCTCGATCCTGCCCGACGGCAGGATGGACCGCATCGCGTTCGACAGCAGCATGGATCCCGAGCTTGCCGGCCGGTTGCGTCCGCTGCTTGCCTCCGCCAATGCCGGCGCGCCGCCTCCCGACATGCTTCAGCCGCTGCGTCTTCGCCTGCGGCTTCGATCTACAGAGTGAGCGAGGCGGGGGCGTGCGGGGGCATCGGCAGACCAGGCTGTCGCGCGGCTGGTTGCTTGCACTGGCGACCGGCGTCGGCCTCGCGCTGACAAGCGCTCTCGCGTTCGCCGATACGTCACCCGCGGCGGCGGAGGAATCCCCCGCTGCCGAGGCGGCAAGCGAGCCTGAAAAGGAAGCTGCGCCAGCCGAAGCTGCGCCAGCCAAGGAAGCTGCGCCGGCCGAGACGCCGTCCGCCATCGAACGGCGATGGCGCGAGAATGCCAAGGTCGGGTTGCCCCCGGCGCGAGGGGGCGCGACCTCAACCTCAAGCGCGCAGCCTCGCTCCCGCTATCGCGAGCTGATCGAGAAGCAGACCGCCGGCACGGGTCTTGCGCCCGAGATCGCGGAAGCCGTGATGGGCGTGGAGAGCGGCTACAATGCGGGCGCGATCGGCGGCGTCGGTGAAATCGGATTGATGCAGGTGTTGCCCTCGACGGCGCGGATGCTTGGCTTCACCGGCACCAATGCCGAGCTCGCCGTGCCCGAGACCAACATCCGCTATGGGGTGACCTACCTCGCCCAGGCATGGCGACTCGCCCGTGGCGATCTCTGCACCGCCGTGATGAAATACCGCGCCGGCCATGGCGAGACGCGCTTCTCCCATCTGTCGGTGAGCTATTGCCTCGCGGTGCGCTCGCGGCTGATGGCGCGCGGCTTCCAGGTTACCGGCAGCGTTCCCGTCGCCACCTTCGGCGAGCCGGCCCGTGGTGATGGCGGCGGCGGTGGCGGCGGATGCAGGCGCAGATGCATGGCCGGCCTGGGCGGCGCGAATGTCGATTACAACAAACTGAACGCCCGCCTGAGCGCGCTGGTGATCCAGGTGCGCAACGGAAAATAAGCCGCCGTCGCTTTGCTGCCACGATGAATGCTGCGCTCCCTCTCCCCGTTCTTACGGGGAGAGGGTTGGGGTGAGGGGCTCTATCCGCGAACACGATGACGGCGGTGTTTGCGGAGGCTCCCCCTCACCCGAAATTCAAGCGGAGCCTGTCATCGGGCGGCGCTTCGCGCCGACCCGTTGGCTTGAATTTCGACCTCTCCCCGCGGGCGGGGCGAGGTGAATCCGAGCCATTTCCTCGATTTGAGAAAATCATCAGACCTGCGCGGCTACACCGCGTGATGATGCGGCCGGAACAGGCGGCCCTTTTCCGTCACAGCCGCGATGGCGAGTGCCGCCAGCGCGCAGAGGAAGAAGCCGGTCGAGAACGGCAGCAGCGTGCCGTCATAGCTCTGGCCGATCGCCATCCCGACGCCGATGCCGAGCAATGTCGTGATCGATCCGTACAGCGACGACGCGGTGCCTGCGATATGGCCATGCGGCTCCATGGCGAGCGCCGTGAAGTTCGCCATCATCAGGCCGAAGGTGAACATCATCAGCGCCGACAGCAGCATGAACAACGGTAAGGGCAGCATTTGCAGCTTCACCGCCGCCAGCATGACGGCGGCAACCAGCAGAAATCCCGCCAATGCGCCGTGCGAGATCACGCGCATGCCGAGGCGGCCGACGATGCGGGAGTTGAGAAAACCGGCGATAGCGACGCCGGTCGCAATGGCGGCGAATGCGAGCGGGAAGTAGTGGCCGAGCCGGTAGATATCGGTGAACACCTGCTGCGAGGAGAACACGAACGCGAACATCGCGCCCCACACGCCGCCGCATGCCAACGCATAGCCCAGCGTCTGGCGGTTGCTGATGGTCTGCCGGAAGGCGCCAAGCACCTCGCCAAGCCGAAGCGACTTGCGCTCCTCCACCGGTAGCGTTTCCGGCATGCGCAATGCGCTCCAGATCAGCGCGATCACGCCGTACAGCATCAGTGCAACGAAAATGCCGCGCCACTGCGTCAGCAGCAGCACCGCCTGGCCGAACGACGGCGCGACCACAGGCACCGCGATGAAGACCATCATCGCGAGCGACATCACGCTCGCCATGCGTCGTCCTGCGTAACAGTCGCGCACGATCGAGGTGGCGATCACACGCGTTGCCGACGTGCCGAGGCCCTGCAGCGCACGCGCGAGCAGCAACGTCTCGAAGGATGGCGCCGCGATCGCGAGCAGGCTTGCGACACCATAGACGACCATGCCGCCGAGCAGCACCGGACGGCGGCCGAAGCGATCCGACAACGGGCCCATCACGAACTGTCCGACACCGAAGCCGATCAGGAAGGTGGACAGCACCATCTGCGGATGGTTGGCGTCGGCAATGTTGAATGCGGCGCCGATGCTGGGCAGCGCCGGCAGCATCATGTCCATGGCCAGCGGGTTCAGCGCCATGATCGATGCGATCGCAATGACAAATTCGGGGAAGCCCATCGGGCGGTGGCCTGACGATACCCAGGCCTCGGCATTGATTTCAGACACGTAGCATCCTTTTGCGGAGCCGCAACATAACGATCGTGCTGCAATGCACAATCCCGCGTTTCGGAATGGCGGACCGGCGGTTCCAGACTGGATGGGCAGCGCGGCGCACTTTTAGGCAGTCATGGCTTGGGGAATTCCGAAATATGGATACCGAGTCGCCAATCTCTCCGCTTTGCCCTGTGAAACTTGCGTGTCACCATCATATCGGGGCTACCGATCGAGGAGGTCCGCGATGCGATGGTGCATCTCGATCGCAGCGGTGTTGGCCGCCGGCATGCTCGCGGGCGCCGCCGGCGCTGCAGCGCCTGGTCAGCCACCGGCACTTGCCGACCGGCAGGGCCCGCCTTCCGTCGATATCGAACTTATCATTGCGGCCGACGTCTCCTATTCCATGGATACGGACGAGCTCACGGTGCAGCGCGAGGGTTATGCTGAGGCCATCGTTTCCAGGCAATTTTTGCAGGCGCTGAAGGGGGGCCCGAACGGAAAGATCGCCCTGACCTACTTCGAATGGTCGGCGTTCGGCGACCAACGGGTGATCATTCCCTGGCGCGTGATCGACGGCCCCGAGACGGCTGACGCAGTCGCCAGCGAAATCATGCAGGCGCCAATCCGGCGCGGGTCACGCACCTCAATTTCGGGCGCAATCCTGTTCGGGACGCCGCTCTTCGACGAGGACCCTAACCGCGGCTTTCGGCGTGTCATCGATGTTTCCGGCGACGGTCCGAACAACAACGGGCCACCTGTCACGCCCGCTCGCGACCAGGCGCTGGCGAAAGGCATCGTCATCAACGGCCTGCCCATCATGATCAAGGAGCCGTCCCATTCAATGATGGATATCGACAATCTCGATTGGTACTACGAGGATTGCGTCATCGGCGGCCCCGGCTCCTTCGTCGTGGCAATCAAGGATCGCGAACGATTCAAGGAAGCCATTCGCACCAAGCTGGTGCTCGAAGTGGCCGGACGTGACCCCGAGCAGAAGGTCGTTCCCGCCGCCGCGAAGGAACCAAGGATCGATTGCCAGATCGGCGAAAAGCTCTGGGAGGACCGTTGGGGACGCTAGAGCATGATGAGATCAGGTCGAATTGGCGCCACGTCGGAGGTGCCTTACCTCTCCCCGACGGGGAGAGGTCGGATCGCATCGTGAGATGCGATCCGGGTGAGGGGGATGAGCTCCATCGAGGAACCGTAACCCCTCACCCGGCGCTGCGCGCCCACCTCTCCCTATGGGAGAGGTGGACAACCGCGGTCACGCCGATTCAACCAAATGACATCATGCTCTAACCCCGATCTTCGAGGCTGAACGGCTCTGGATGTCAGCCGAGACGAAGACGACGCTCGCCAAAGGCATAGAGCTGCCGCCACAGCAGGCGATTGAACAGCGTCACCATCACGCACATGACGGCGATGCCGAGCACGACCTTCGGAAAATCGCCGGCTTCGGTCGCTCGCGCGATATAGGAGCCGAGGCCGATCGCGGTCAGATGGGTGTCGCCCCAGCTTGCGACTTCCGCGACGATCGAAGCGTTCCACGATCCGCCCGAGGCGGTGATCGCTCCGGTGACGTAGTAGGGGAAAATGCCGGGCAGGATCACCTTCACCCACCAGCGCCATCCCTTCAGATGGAAACTGCCGGCGGCTTCCCGCAAATCGCTCGGGAAGGCGGCGGCGCCGGCGATCACGTTGAACAGGATGTACCACTGGGTGCCGAGGATCATCAGCGGGCTGAGCCAGATGTTCGGATTCAATCCGAAATGCACGATCAGCACGACAAACACGGGAAAGGCCAGGTTGGCCGGGAACGCCGCCAGGAACTGCGCGAGCGGCTGTATGCGTTCGGCGAGTTTCGGCCGCAGCCCGATCCAGACGCCGATCGGTACCCATATGATCGTTGCCAGCGCAATCAGCACGACCACGCGCGCGAGCGTGACGAATCCATATGCAACCGTAGTGGTCACGTCAGACCAGCCGAGCGTGGCGGAGAGATATTGATAGATCTTCCAGGTCGCGTAGCTCGTCACGGCGGCGACCACTGCCACCCATATGCCGTCGACGAGGCGGGAGGGCTGGCTGCTCTTGCCTTGCGTCCGCAGTACCGCAGGCACGCTGATGCGGAGGGTCGAAATGACCTTGTTCGCAGCGCCAAGCGGATAGGTCAACGCGCGCAGCGCGCGCGTACGCCTGAAGAGGTCGAGCATCCAGGACGTCGGTGGCTCGGTGGAGGCAGTCTGCTCGAAGCGGAATTTGTCGGCCCAGGCCACGATCGGGCGAAACAGGAGCTGGTCGTAGGCGATGATGACGAGAAGCATGGTCATCAGCGCATAGACGATCGCCGGCAGGTTCTGCTCTTGAATGGCCAGCGCCACATAGGAGCCGACGCCGGGCAGGGTGACCGTCGTGTTGCCCACGGTGATCGCCTCCGATGCCACCACGAAGAACCAGCCGCCGGACATCGACATCATCGCGTTCCAGATCAGGCCCGGCATCGCAAAGGGCACATCCAGTCGCCAGAACCGCTGCCAGCCGGAGAGGTGAAAGCTCTGCGTCGCTTCCTCGAGATCCTTCGGCACGCTGCGCAGCGACTGATACATGCTGAAGGTCATGTTCCAGGCCTGGCTGGTGAAGATCGCGAACACGCAGGCCAGCTCGGCACCCAGCACCTGCCCCGGGAACAGGTTCATGAAGAACACGACCGTGAAGGTCAGGAAGCCGAGGATCGGCACCGATTGCAGGATATCGAGCAGCGGGATCAGCACGATCTCAGCGCGCTGGCTCTTGGCGGCGAGCGTGGCATAGATGAAGGTGAAGACCGTCGAGCAAACGATCGCCAGCAGCATCCGCATCGTGGTCCGCAGCGCATAGAGCGGAAGATTGCGCGGATCGAGCGTAACCGGCGTACGCTCGAGCTCCGACAGCGGCTCAATCGTCTGCTTGCCGCCATAGACGATCAGCACTAGGACGCCGATCAAGAGCAGCAGCGCCACGAGATCCCAGACATTGGGCCGAAGCGAGTTTTGCCCGAGGACGGCGCTGCGGATATCCTGAAACGTCATGAGCCACCTCTGGTCAGAACCCGGCGTGCACGCGGCCGAGAGGATCGAGACCGGACCGCGATCGCCGTTATAGGCAGGGTTCACGACGAGCCGATAGTGGAGGCCAGTCGTGAGCGGCCCGAGCCTGTGCGCGGAGTCACTTTTGGACGAATTTCATGAATTATTTCAATGTGATTTGCCCGGTCCAGCCTTGACGCGAAAAATAAACCGCTTAACCCGTCGGGCAAATCAGTGATTTAACTCGGCGCGTCTCACGGCGGATGAGGGGCGGCTCGCGATCGTCACGAACGTTGCGGTGAGATGCGGTGGACGTGAAGCGTGTGAGTGACGAGCACACACATCACGGACGGCGAAGTCGTGTGGTCCTGGCGCCCCGACGCTGGCGCTAAGTTCTGTGGATCAAGCATCCGCAGAGTGACGGTGGCAAAAAAGCCCGGTCACCGGGGAGAGTACGAAGTAAGCCGTAAACCATCGCGCAGGGAAAGCCGGACTGCTTCGGTTGAACCTGTGGTCCTACCCCCGTGCTTTTTGTTGCACGGGACCCACGGGTGCAACCGGCACCCGGCTTTCCCTGCGCCCTCTGATATCGAGGAGGGTGGAACGAGACGCAAAGCTCGGACGCAAGGCGCCGCGAGAATGCGGAGTCATATCCTTATCGCTGTTTGACATTCAACTCAGACCTGACCCCGTCATTGCGAGCAAAGCGAAGCAATCCATGCTTCCGCAAGCGGCGAGATGGATTGCTTCGCTCCGCTCGCAATGACGCCGTCGTCCTGGCGAAGGCCAGGACCCATAACCACAAGCGCTTATGATGTGCTCCGCTGCAACCGCATGCTCGCGCCACAACACCTCCCTGTGGTTATGGGTCCCGTCTTTCGACGGGACGACACCGATGCGAGGTTCGACCCATCCTACCGACTGCGGACGCAGCGCGGCACTTTGAAAGCGTTCTAATTGCCTCGGCAACGGTTGAGAGGCAGATAGATCCAAGGTTTGCTGGCCGGCTCCAGGCAAAGGACGTGACGCACATCTATCATCGCATCTTCGATCAGTTCCGCGTCTTCGACTCCGAGGGAGTATCAAGGGAGGACGACTTCGAGGGGACTGCGCAATGGCTCGAATCTCCCGGCTGCCTGTTCCAGCGAAACAATTTCATCCTTGATCGCATGATACGCAGCGAAGGCGTGATCAAGGCCGGCCTGTTCGTCACCATCGTGTTGAAGGGCTCAGGCCAGGGAGGTCCGCATCGCGATGTCACGCGGTTCCGCTACTCGGAAAATTCGATTGTCGTGATGGCTTTGCGGAAACCGCAGCTCTGGAGCGGCGAGACCTCCGGCGGAGTGCGTATGTTTGCCGCGGGCCTCGCGTTTCCCAAGGCATCGATCGATCGGCTCGGCCTGCAGCGCGAGTTCCTCGAGCTATTTTCCTCGGCGGAATCGGATGAATTCGTGGTCACGCTGAAGGCGCCGCCACGCATCCTTGCCATGGCAACCGAAATGCTGTCTCCGACACTGGAAGGACGCGCGGAAGAGCTGCTGCTGTCCGCGCATGCGATGGAGATCCTCGCGCGCGTCATATCGATCGCGGGCGAGCGCGCGAGCATGGAGATGGCCGGCGATCACAAGCAGCGCCGGCTGCGCGCGATCCGCGACGCGATCGACGCGGATCTGCGGCGCTCGTGGAAAGTCTCCCAATTGGCGCGCGAGGCAGGCATCAGCCGCCGCTCCTTCAACACCCATTTCCGACGGGCGTTTGGCGTCAGCGCCTCCGAATATCTGCGGACGCGCCGGCTCGAATCGGCACGCGATGCGATCATCGAGCAGGGCATATCGATCAACGAGGCGGCCTATCTCGCGGGCTACGGCAACCCCGCCAATTTTGCGACCGCGTTTCGCAAGCATTTCGGATACGCCCCCAGTCGCTGCCGTCCATCAAATTAGAATGAGAATAATTCTACGCAGTGGGGCGGCTGATCGTGACGTGTGTCCACTAAGGTAGCAAGCTGATGCTGATGTTCCGGCAGCCAATCTGGAGCTTGTCGACAATAGATCAAAGAGTTTTTGCGCAATCGCAAAGGCGTGAGCTTCGCAATTCTTGCACTCACTCCCTTGAGTCTGCGGGCGTTCCGCGACGGGGGATCTGGCGATGGAATTCAAGCGAAAGAGCGAGTGGGGACGCGCCCTTGTGACGATTTGTGGCTTCGCTGCGATGGCATTCACGGACACGCCGGCGCTGGCGCAGAGTCCGTCCGGCGCGGAGCAGCCGAGATCGAACACCGAATTGCCGCCGGTCACGGTCGATGCACCTCGCCAGCAGCGCGGCCGTGTGGCTCCGGTGCGATCGACGCGGGCGGCGCGATCCGGCCGCAACGTCGCGCGGCGGACGCCGGCCCCGGTGACGCAGGAAGCCGCCGCGCCGGGCGGAGCGGCCGGACGCTCAAGCGGCGAGAGGGGTACCGGTCCGGTGGTCGGCTATCTCGCCAAGCAAAGCGTGACCGCGACCAAGACGGACACGCCGATCCTGGAGACGCCGCAGTCGATTTCGATCGTCACCCAGGACCAGATCCAGGCGCAGGGCGCGCAGAACGTCGCCGAAGCGTTGCGCTATACGCCTGGTGTCACGGTGCAGAGCTTCGGGGCCAATGCGTTCTTCGACAACTTCAAGCTCAGAGGCTTCGATGCGCCGAGATATCTGGATGGCCTGCGGCTGCCGCTGGACAACACCACCTTCGCCGTGCCGCGGATCGAGACCTATGGGCTCGAGCGGATCGAGGTGCTGAAGGGGCCGTCGTCGGTGGTCTATGGCCAGTCCGAGCCGGGCGGTCTGCTCAACATGGTGAGCAGGCGGCCGACGGCGACGCCGCAATACACGATCGAGGGCACGTTCGGCTCATTCGATCGCTTCCAGGGCGCGTTCGACCTCGGCGGCCCGATCGACAAGAATGGCGAGTTCCTCTACCGCATCGTCGGGCTCGCACGTGACAGCAATACCCAGACCGATTTCGTGCAGGACAACAAGCTGTTCATTGCGCCGAGCTTCACCTGGGCCCCGACGACGGACACCAGCTTCACGCTGCTCTCGCAGTACCAGAAGGCCGACAACAGGGGCTACCAGCAATACGTGACGGGCCAGGTGTCGTTCCTACCCAACCCGAACGGGCACGTTCCATACAGCCGCTATCTCGGCGTACCCGGGGCTGACGGCTACAATCTCGAGCAGTTCATGGTCGGCTATGCCTTCGAGCACCGCTTCGACAACAACCTGCAGTTCCGGCAGAACCTGCGTTACACCGATGTCACCAACGATCTCTCCTCGGTTCGCACCGAAGGCATGGCAAGCGACCGTCTCGTCAACCGCAGCTATAATTATGTGAAGGCAAGCGCCGCCAACATCGCTCTCGACAACCAGTTGCAGGCGGATTTCCTGACCGGACCGCTCGCCCACAAGGTGCTGTTGGGCTTCGACTACTTTAATCTCTGGTCCAACACCGACTATCGATCCGCCGGTATCGCTCCGATCGACGCCTACGCTCCGGTATATAATACCGCTGTTCCGTCCTTCGCATCATTGGCGCCATTCATCCTGCGCAACGACAAGCTGAGCCAGGCCGGTCTCTATCTGCAGGACCAGATCAAGCTCGATCGCTGGACGCTGACGGTGAGCGGCCGCAATGATTGGGTGAGCACGGATTCGAAGAGCTTCGCAGTCTTTCCGCTCGCCGGCAGCTACTCCCGCGACGACCGGGCGCAGACGGGACGCGTCGGCCTCAACTATCTCTTCGATTTCGGATTGTCGCCCTATGTGAGCTATGCGACATCGTTCACGCCAAATCTGGGCGCCGATCTCGCCGGCAACTCGTTCAGGCCGACGACCGGCGAAGGCACTGAAGCCGGCGTCAAATTCATGCCGAACGGATCGAACCTGATGCTGACGGCCGCCGTGTTCGAGATCAAACAGCAGGACATCCTCACCGCAAGCCCGATCAATCCGCTGTTCAACGTGCAGACCGACGCCGTTCGCGTTCGCGGCTTCGAGTTTGAAGCGAAAGGCAACATCACCCGCGAACTGGAGATCGTCGGCGGCTACAGCCATCTCGATCCGAAGGTCACTTCAAGCATTGCCGGATATGCCGGCAAATACATGATGAACACGGCCCAGGACCAAGCCTCGCTCTGGGGCAAATACACCTGGTACGATGGTCCGGTTGCAGGTCTCGGGCTCGGGTTCGGCGTGCGCTATGTCGGCGAGACCTATGGAGACAGCTTCAACACTTTCGTCATCCCGGCCTATACGCTGTTCGATGCCGCCGTGAGCTACGATTTCGGCTATCTGCGGCCGGACTGGAAGGGATTGAAGGCGCAGGTCAACGTGACCAACCTGACCGACCACTTCTACGTGGCGTCGTGCTTGACCGGCTTGCCCTATTGTGGCTTGGGGAATGGACGTACGGTGCTCGGCACGTTGAAATATAGCTGGAACTAGGACGGCAAAGTGACGGCGGCAACCAGGTCTCTTCGGCGATGGGGTTTCGTCCACAAATGGACGAGCCTCATCTGTACGGTGTTCATGCTGCTCCTGTGCATCACGGGGCTGCCGCTGATTTTCCATGAGGAGATCGACGACCTCCTGCACAGCCAGGTGAAGCCGGCTGAGGTGGCGGCGGATGCGCCGCTTGCCGATCTCGACCATCTGCTCGCCAACGCAATCGCCAATGCAGCGGGACAGGTCCCGCATTTCCTGATCTGGGACCGGGACGATCCGAACGCGATGTTCGTCAGCGTCGGGCCTTCGATCACGTCCGATCCGAGCAAGAACCTCTTGATCCGGATGGACGCGCATACGGGCGCCTATCTGGACGCGCCCGATGTCACCGGCCGCTTCACCTACATCATGCTCAAGCTGCACACGGACATGTTCGCAGGCCTGCCGGGCAAGCTCTTCCTCGGCCTGATGGGCATCCTGTTCTGTGTCGCCATCATCTCCGGCATCGTGGTCTATGCGCCCTCGATGCGGAAGCTGAGCTTCGGCACGTATCGCGCCGGCCGCACGCGCGTGGTGCGCTGGCTCGACGTCCACAACCTTGCCGGCATCCTTCTCGTTGCGTGGACGCTGGTGGTCGGCTTCACCGGCGTCATCAACACATGGGCCGACCTGGTCCTGAAGATGTGGCAGTATGGGCAGCTTGCCGAGATGACCGCGCAATATCGCGATCGCTCGGTGCCCGCGAAGCTGACGTCGGTCAATGCAGCGGTCGAGGTGGCGGCGCATGCGGTGCCGGGGATGACGCCAAGCTTCGTCGCATTCCCCGGCTCGATCTTCAGCAGCAAGAGCCACTACGCGGTATTCCTGCGCGGCAACACGCCGCTCACCTCGCGCCTTTTGAAGCCGGCCCTGGTCGACGCCGAGACCGGCACGCTCACCGACAGCCGCGATATGCCCTGGTACGTCTCGACGCTGTTCATTTCCCAGCCGCTGCATTTCGGCGACTATGGCGGCATGCCGCTCAAGATCCTCTGGGCACTGCTCGACGTGCTCACGATCATCATCCTCGGCACCGGCATCTATTTGTGGGTGCGGCGGCGAAGGGCAGGGGTCAGCGTCGATCGCGTGATCGCGCGCTCCTCCAACCTCGAAAGTCCCGCATTGTCGTCCTGATGACGTCGCGCAAACCCATGCATCGCACGCTTCGACAGATCTTTATCGCGCCCCTGCTGGTCGCGATCGTCAGCACGCTTGGCCTCGTCGGCGCGCTCGTGGGAGACGGTTGGTGGGATGCCCTCTCATGGGTCACCCTGGCCGTCCCGGTTGTCCTCTATTCGCTCTTCATCTGGTGGCGAAAGCCGAATTGAGCGGCCGGCGCCTCAGACGATCTGTGTTGCCATGACAGACAATTTCATGGCCGCCGCGAGCACCTGCATGGCCTGGCTGACATCGGCGCGGTTGCGCGCCGCGCCAAGGGAGACACGGATCCCGCGCGGCGGCTTGTCAATGACGGCGAAGGCATCTTCGCCGACAACGGCAAGCCCGTGGCGCAGCAGATGCGAAAGCAGGTCCATCCGATTCCAGGATGGCGGTAGCTCCAGCCAAAGGTGATGGCTGGTGGGACGGGATGCGAAAGCGATGCCCTTCAGGATACGTCCCGCCAGTTGCTGTCGTCCCTTGGCTTCGTTGCGCACTGCCTCGATGATCTCATCGGCGATGCCGTTTCGGATCCAGTGGGTGAGGAGCGCGACCATCAGGGGTGGTGACATCTGCATCGTCGCCTGCAATCCGCTGCGCATGGTCTGCGCGGCGGTGGGATCGGGTGCCAGCAGATAGGCGACGCGCAGTCCCGGAGCGATGCATTTCGACGTGCTGGCGGCGAAATAGCTCCGCTCGGGAATCAGGTTTGCGATCGGCGAAGCTGACGGCTCGAGCAGACCATAGGCGTCGTCCTCGATCAGGAAGGTCCCGGCATGGCGGATGATTTCGGCGATGGCCTTACGGCGCGCCGGGCCTGCGGTGGCGGTCGTCGGATTCTGCTGCGTTGGCACCAGATAGACGGCCTTCGGCTTGTACTTGCGGCATGCATCCTTGAGCGCATCCGGCCGCGCGCCTTGTTCGTCCATCGGCAAGCCGATCAGGCGAACGCCCAATCGGGCGGCGGCTGTCTTCAGGCCGGGATAGGTGAGTGCCTCGGTCAGAACCACGTCGCCGGGCGAGGTGAGGGCGAGAAGCGCATTGAACACGATGGCCTGCGATCCCGGAAAGATCACGAGACGTTCGGCATCCGCATCCGTCACGCGATGGCGCAGCCAGTTTGCCGCCGTCTCCAGCTCGGGATCGCTGCCGCCTGGTTTTGAATAGGTCAGGAATGCGCCGAAGCCGCTCTCCCTGCGTATCGTCTCCAACCCCTGCGCGATGCGAAGATCCAGATTGGCTTCCACCGGTTGAGGCGGAAGATTCATCGAAAGGTCGATCGTGACTTGCGCGGGAACGTGCGACGGCGAACGCACCGTCGTCTCCGAGACGAACGTGCCCTGACCGACCCTGGCGTCCAGCAGGCCGCGCCGGCGCGCTTCGCCGTAGGCGCGGGTGACGGTGGTGAGATCGATGCCGAGCTCGGTGGCGAGCGCGCGGTGCGTCGGCAGCCTTTGTCCGCGAACAAGCCGGCCGCTCTCGATGTCGGACGCCAGCGCATCGACGATCCGCATGAACAGGGGGCCTTGCCATTCGGAAAGTGTAGGGACCCAATCCATACAATAGGCCTGTTTGTCTTTGATTGTATCCATACATTCTCGTACTGTATGGACATGCCTCAGGTCAAGGAATTCAGCGATGACACAGCCAGTTTCGGTTGCCCGAGCCGCATTGCGCGGCTTCACCATGCGATGCCCCAATTGCGGGAAGGGGCACCTTTTCCGCCGGTTCCTGAAGGTCGTGGATCACTGCGAAGTCTGCGGCGAGGACTACACGCCGCAGCGTGCCGATGACTTTCCCGCCTATCTCGTCATCGTCGTGGTCGGACATGTGGTCGTGCCGGCTTTGCTCGCCGTCGAGATGGCTTACGCGCCGCCGGCGTGGCTGCAACTCGCGATATGGCTGCCCTTTACGCTGTTCGCATCGCTCGCGCTGCTTCAGCCGACGAAAGGCGCGATCGTTGGCCTTCAGTGGCAAACGGGAATGCATGATTTCGCGCAATCAAAGAATCGAAGGTCGGCTAATTCCGCAAAATCCACCCCGTCCACCGACACCACTTCGCTGAAGAGGCAGGCGCTTACCTGAACGCTGCTCGAACTGGCCTGTGGGCAGAGAAGCTCCGTGAGCCATTTTCACGTAATGAGCCCATCACCAAGATCGTAGCAACAATCGGCCCGGCCATCGTGCTGACAATTTGAAGAAACATTCTCACGTTCGAAAGCGCGGGCCTGCGTCGGTGCGTGGCCTGACCGGCGGCAGGCATATTGTGGCTTGCTGAAGGCAAGTCCATGCGCCCATCAGACAGAACCATCCAACCCCGCACGCGTTTGCTTGTTGCGTCGCCGACGTGCCGCAATCTGCAACAAAAAATCACAACTAGTTCCTAGGGCGGAACCCAGGAACATCGCTTGAACGAAGGGGCTTCATTGGATTCCTCTGTCACTGACCGATTGGACACGTGGGCGCAGACCGATTGGTGGCGGCGCGCGGTTCGCTGTCCCCGTTGTGCGGCGTCGCTGCGCGAGATCGACGCGCGGCTGTTCTGTTCCGACGCGACGTGTGAATACTCTAGAAGCGGGTTTCCGGTGGTCGAGGACCAGCCGGTGCTGATCGATTTCGCCGCCAGCGTCTTCGAGCGCGGAATGTATGGTGGCGGCAATGGTTCGGTCTTTCACCGCGACGTGTCGCGCCGCTCGATCAGTTCGCGCCTCCATCAGCTCACCTTCGGCGGCAATCACGTGGCGCAATCCAACTGTGCACGCTTCGTCGAGCTCCTGAAGCAGGAATGCGAACGGCCGGTCGTGCTCGTCATCGGCGGAGGTGCGGTTGGCGACGGCGCCGACGAACTCTACGCGGATGACTCCATCGAGTTGATCGGAACAGATGTTTACGCGTCGCCCTATACGCTGCTGGTGGCCGACGCGCACCGGCTGCCGTTCGAGGATGGCGTGTTTGACGGCGTCTGGATCCAGGCCGTGCTCGAACACGTCCTCGAGCCTGCATCCGTCGTCAGCGAGATTCACCGCGTGCTTCGGCGCAGAGGCCTCGTCTATGCCGAAACGCCGTTCATGCAACAAGTGCATGAGCGCGGCTATGATTTCTCGCGCTTCACGCGGAGCGGCCATCGCTGGCTGTTCAAGCAGTTCGCGGAAATCCGCGCGGGCCGCGTCGGCGGCGCAGGCGTCGCGCTGGTGTGGTCGATCCGCTATTTCGCCCGTGCGCTCGGCGCCGGCGACAAGCTCTCGCGCCTGGTCGCGCTGCCGTTCTTCTGGATCCGCCTGCTCGATCCGTTGACGCGCGGCCGCCCCGGATCGGATGCGGCGAGCGGCTTCTTCTTCCTCGGACGCCGGGCGGAGCGTCCGCTCGATCCGCACGCCATGCCGCGCTACTACGACGCGCAGAAGTGACGCTTCAGGTGAGGCCTTTGATCTTCTTGCAAGGTGTCGCCGAGGTCGAGGAAAGCTGCACGATGTCGACGACGGATTTCATCGTCAGCACTTCCTTGCTGGTGAGGAAGCGCAGCGTCGCACTCGGATAGGCGTCGCAGAATTGCGACAATGTCGACGCCGTGGCAGGAATGGTGTCCTGCTTGGGAACGACCGCGATACCGCCGTCCTTGAGGATATAGGCGTCCTTCACATTCGTCATGCTGCTCGCCGCCATACAGATCTTGAACAGATCGTTGTAGGATTGGGGCGGCAACTTCAGATCGCCGCCGAGGCTACCCAACAAGTATTCGCGGCTTCGGCGGCAGTTGTCGGCGCCGGCGTGTGCCGTGCCGGTGGCGAGCACAAGCAGGATCGCGGCGGCGGCGATCCGCCTCATGCCGTCACCACCTCGGCCTGCGGCGCAGGCCGCTCGTTCCGAGCCAGTCCGTAGGTCGCGGCAGCGCAACGTTCCCAGGACAATGCGCGTGCATGGGCCAGCGCGCCTGCGGCAAGGCTCGCACGCAGTTCGTCATTCTCGGCAAACCTGGCGATCGCCGCGGAAATGCTGTCGATATCGGGCGCAACAAGAATGCCGCTTTGATCCGGCAGCACAGCGTCGGGAACGCCGCCGACAGCCGTCGCAACACTCGGCACGCCGCCGGCACCGGCCTCGAGATAGACCAGCCCGAATCCCTCGACCCGGCCGGAGGAATCCGGAAGGCCCGTCAGGCAGAACAGATCAGCCGCGCCATAGATGTCGCGGATCTCTTCATTCGGCAGCGGACCGAGCAGGCGGACATCGCAGTTCGCGGTTTCGATCAAGCGCTGGAGTTCGTTGACATAGTCGGCCTCGCCATTCGGGCCGATCACGAGCCAGGTGATACGCTGGCGCAACCGCTCGGGGAGGCGCGCCAGTGCCGCGAGCGTCAGATGATGTCCTTTGCGGTGGGTGATCCGCGCGACGGTGACTATGACCAGCCGCTCCGGCGCCAGTCCAAGGCCGGCGCGGATGTCCGCACGATTGCGTCGCTCGCCGAACCAGAAGTCGGAAACGCCGAGACTGATCGCGCTGATTTGTCCTGCGTCAACGGCAAACCGTTCTCGGAACAGATCCCTGGTGTAGCGGCTGTTCGCCACGATCTCCGTCCGCGGGCCGAACACGCCGGCGCTGCGGATTGCAAATCGCTTCAACGGTGTCTGGGTTTCGTTGATCTCGGTGCCGTGCACGGTCATCAGCACGCGTGCCGGCGTCTGCCAGCGCGACAATGCGACGGGAATGAAGAACGGCCAATCGGCCGCATGGATCACATCGTATGGATGCTCCCGAACCTTGTTGCGTGCCAGCAGCATTTTCCCCGGCAGCTCCTTCATCGAATGCAGGCCACCGGCAAAGCGGACCACTTCGAACGGCAGCGTGCGATCGCGGCCTGCATTGTCCTGTCCGTAGTCCGGCGCAACCACGGTGACGCGCGCGCCGAGCCGGGCCGCGGCGGCGGCGATTTCCCCTGCATAGGTGCCGATCCCGCCCATGGCGGGAGCAAACTCACTGGTCAGCAGCAGGATGTTCACGTCGATGCCTCAAGAGGCCGTGGCGGCGGCGAAGCCGCGGGCGTCCTGAATTTCCTGGTGGTAGCGGTACACGCGCGCCAGTTGCGTGGCCGGCGTGAAGTCCTGGATCGCATCGGCGACCTGCTCGGGCGTGATCTTGCCGCCGTCGATGGCGTCGCGGACATCGATGAAGCGCTGTGCGAGAGTCTCCACCATCTCGTCGCGGCTGCCATCGCGTGTCACCAGATAGCCGCTCTGGCCATCATGGATGACGGACTCGAGCTGCGGCAGATGCATCGCGACAACGGGACGGCCGACCGCAAGCGTTTCCAGAACGCAGCGCGGCATGCCCTCGAATTCGGAGGTGAGGATGCCCGCATGCGCCTCCGCCAGCGTCTTCGCCATGCCCGTGGCATCCTTGAAGCCGTGGCGAATGGTGATGTCCTCGATCGCGGCAAACTCGCTGAAGCGATGCGGGTCGCTGGTGCCGATATAGTGAAAGCGGATCGGGCCGTTCAGCCGCTGTCGCAATCGCTCGATGGTGCGGAACATCAGCGGCGGGTCCTTGAATTCGTCGAGCCTGCCGGCGAACACGATTTGGAATGGCGACATGCTCTCCGGGAACGGCTGCGGCTGGAAGATGTCGGTATTGACCCAGGTCCACAGCGTATCGATCTTGTCCTTGCTGCGCGGATAGGTCTTCTGCATCCGCTCGGTGATGAATGGATTAACGCAGAGGAACTTCTCGCTCATCGTCACGGCGAACCGCTCGCCGGTATTGTGCACGAAGGAATATTTCCGGAGCAGCGAATCCATCTGCAGTTTCGGCGCGCCCTCGCCATGTAGCATCTGCACGAAGGGGAGACGCAAGATCGCCGGCAGCCAGGAGAACTCAACCCGACGTAAATCGATCGAGCATCGCCGTGTCCGTACCAGCCGTGCGATCTGGCCGAAATGACGCAGCAGTGCCACGAAGAACTGGCCTGTCAACGAGGAACGAATGGTGCGCGCGGCTTCACGCGCCTGGGCATCGCTGTAGCGAAGGATCGGAAGGAAATCGAAGGTGCGGCCGCGGAATGTGACCCGGTGCACTTCGCCGAGGGTGAGGTCACCGATCGAATCCACGCCGACGAACAGGATGTCGGTGTTGTCAGGATGGAAGGTGATGAAGTCGCGGATATAGGTCTCGAGCCCGCCGACCTTTTGGCCGCGCGGATCGAACGGATGGAGCAGGCAGATCTGATAGCGTGGCCGAACGCGGCTTGCATTGCGGGCGCGCAGCGCCAGTGTGACGGTCGAGGTCATGCGGTCTTCCGGATTCGTGCGTTGATGATCTGGGGCAGCGTGCGCGCAACGAGTCCCGG
Source organism: Bradyrhizobium sp. Leo78 (assembly GCF_059512425.1). NCBI lineage: Bacteria > Pseudomonadati > Pseudomonadota > Alphaproteobacteria > Hyphomicrobiales > Nitrobacteraceae > Bradyrhizobium > Bradyrhizobium sp. Leo78. The sequence continues at coordinate 207,942 of NZ_JCAMOT010000006.1, read as the reverse complement.
AACGGCGGCCATGCAGCGGGCATAGCGCGGTCCGAGCCGGCTTGGGTTGTTCAGCATGCGCCAAGCCCATTCGAGTCCGGCCTTCTGGGTAACCGACGGCGCGCGCTTCTGCGTGCCGGCGATGAAATCGAGCGCCGCGCCGATGCACAACACACCAGTGCCATCGAGCTCGTCGAGGCAGCGCGCGGCAAATACCTCCTGGCGGGGCGCGCCGAGCGCAACGAAACAGAGTCTTGCACCGGACTCGCGGATCAGTTCGATCGCATGATCGGCCTCGGCGGAATAAGGATCGAAGTTGGGGCCGGGCGCATACCATCCCACAACTTGCAGGCCCTGGAACCGTTCCGACAGACGTTGCGCGGTCATCTTCAATGTCGCGTCATTCGACCCAAGCAGGAATACAGGAAGGCCCTTCTTTCGCGCTTCCTCGCAGAGCGGTTCCACGAGATCGGCGCCGGTGGTCCGCTCGATACGCGTGCCAAGCAAACGCGACAGCACGACGATCGGGAACCCGTCCGCCGTCACAAATTTTGCACGACGATAGGCGGCACGGAAGTCAGGCCGCTGTTGCAGTTGAACGACATGATCGAGATTCAACGTGCATACGCTGAAGTTTTCGCCTTGCTGCGCAGCCGATACGATCGAGTTCACCGCTTCGGGAAGTGAACCAATGTTGATGGAGATGCCATCAACATTGAGATTGGATGTCGCAGGCTGCGTCTGTATTTCCGGCATGTCGATCTCCAGGTGCGAGAGAAGCCGAGGTGCGCTGATGGAAGTCGTCGGCATGCTCAATGCTTGTGCGATGGGAACTCGCATCTCGAAGACTCTTCCTCGACGAGCGGCGTCACGAAATAGAACTATTGCGTCGCAACGATGGCGATGCCGCTGTGCAAAAATGATTCAGCGCAACGAATGCATTCACTTGATGGAGAGCAGCCATGCAGATGTCGCGACGAAGTGCACTCGCCATTCTCGCAGCCTCAGGCGTAGCCGCGCGTGCAGGAATTTCAACTGCGGCGCCGGCGCAAGGACAGAGTCTCGGTGCAATCGCTGCACAACATGGCTTTGCCTTTGGCGCTGCCGCTGGCCCCGTGATCGACAAGGATCTTGCGTATCGCGAGCTTTACACAACGCAAACGCGCATCATCACAACTGACGTTGCGATGAAAATGGGCACGATCGCGCCACAACCCGGCCCCAAACGTTTCGAGAGCGCGGATCGTCTGCTGCAATTTTGTGCGAGCAATCGCATTCCGATGCGCGGTCATTGCCTGATCTGGAATGATTGGGTTCCGCAGTGGATCAAGAGCATGAGCAACGCGGAGCGTCAGGCGTTCTTCGACTCCTATATAGAAGAAGTGGTCAGCCGCTACGTCGGCAAGTTGCATTCATGGGATGTCGTCAACGAGCCGTTCTGGCCCGGCCACAAAGCGCCCGGCGGCTACAGATTAGGGCCGTGGTATGACGCTTTCGGCGGAACCGGTTACATCCGCCGTGCTTACGAACGCGCGGCCATGGTCGATAAGAAAACCAAATTTGTTCTTAACGAGGCGCAGACCGAGCGCGATGACGAGGTTGGGCACATCGTGCGCAGCGGATTGCTGCGTCTTGTCGATGAATTGAAGCAGGCTGGCGTGCCGCTCGCGGCCGTCGGCTTGCAGGGTCACCTGCAGCCACGCTATCCGCATGATCCGGGACGGTTCGTCGAGTTCCTGCATGAACTCGCATCACGCGGCGTGGACATCTACATCACCGAATTCGATGTGCGCGACGACACGTTCCCGGACGATATAGCCACCCGCGACGCGATGATCGCCGAGACTGCGGAGAAATTCCTCAACAACGCGTTGCGGGTGCCGGCGGTCAAGATGGTGATCGCCTGGGAGTTGGCGGACAATTATTCCTTCTACACGGATGCTGCCAAGAAGAAGGATCCGCTGGCGCAACGCCTGCCGCGGCCACTACCTTATGATTCATCGATGCAGCGAAAGCCGCTGTGGTTTGCGATCGCGCGCGCGTTCGAGAATGCGAAGAAAGCGTAACAGAATCGTCATGCTCCGGAATGTTGCGGGCGTGCCCGCAGCATCTTCAGGAGTGACGGTGCGTACAGCAGCGCCAGCATTGTCAGATAGACCGCCGCCCCGGCTGCGATATGTGCCGCGAGCATGATCGCATTTCGCGCTTCCGGGAACTCGCGGAGCAGCGCCGCCATCGCGACGGTCGCAACGGCAATGCGCGCCAGGTGCGCAAACGGCAGCGTCAACCCGAACAGCGAGAAGCCGATGCTGAAGCTCGCGGCGGCCGCAGCAGTCGCAGCGAGAACCGTGGCGCCTGCCGCGCCGGCAAGTCCCCAGTAGCGCAGGCACACCACGCTGAGGATCACCGTCATCGTGGCGTCGATGGCGGAGATCGCCATCATCCAGCGCGTGCGGTTATGCAGCAGGAAGACCTGGTCGCCGAAATGGGCGCGAAGGTTGCGGATCGCGCCGGCGAGTGTCGCGAGCGGCAGCACGCTCAGCGTTGCCTGCTGGAACGGCACCGCGATCAGAAGGTGTACGATCTCGAGCCGCAGCATGAAGATGCCGGTCAGGCTTGGCGCGAGAATCGCAACGAGCAGCGCGGTGTTATCGGCAAGCTGCCGCATTGCCGCCTTGCTGCCGCTTTGCTCCATGCTCTTGACTGCGAGCGGAAAGGCGGCGGCCGTCACCAGCATGGCGGCGACCGCGGCGGCGCGTTGTCCCAGTCCGTAACCGACGGCGAACAGGCCGGCGGCGGCCACACCCTGCATCTCGTTGATGATGAAGCGCGAGGCATTGAGGCCGACCCAGCCGAGCCCGCCACCGATGATCAGGGGAACGCCGTAATGCAATGCGTGCACCACGATCTCGCGATCGATCGGCCACAGGCGGCGGCCGTAGGCGATCTTCGGCAGCACGACCAGCGCAGCCGCGAGTTGCGCGACGGCGTATCCGGCCAGCGGCCATTCGGCGGATTGGCCGAACAGCTTGATCATCACGAGGCCCACGGCAAAGCCGAATGCGGGGCCGACCACCTGCTGGATCGTGTAAACCCAGATCTGCTGCTGGGCGCGGGCGCGCTCGCCGATATAGAGGTTCAGCGAACGGGTCACCACGTAGGCGACGGCCGCAAGCAGCATGCCGAAGTGCGCGTCGGGTGAAATGACGAGGCGCAGCACGACGACGATGACAATGCTCTGCAGCAGGACCGACGCCAGCAGCACCGCATTTTCGGTGCGGTAGAAGCGCGGCGCGTCGCCATCCTTATAGCGGCCGGAGAAGCGCAACGCGTATTGCGACCACCAGGCCAGGAACGCGATCTGCAGGAATTCGTGTGTGGCGGTGACTAGCGTGATGATGCCGAGCGTGTGATCGTTGACCACATGGGTCCATACGATCATCGCAATCAACTGGAACAGCGGCCCGACGAACTGCGCAGGGAGGTAGAGCAGTGTGTGGCGCAGCAACATCCTCACGCTCCCAGCCAGCGGGCAACGCGCGCGGAGGAGAACTGCTTGACCGCGCCTAGCGCAGCGATGCTGACCAGTGCCGTCAGTCCGAAAGTGATCGCAAAACTGACGGCGGGGCCGAACTGGCGCAATCCGGCGTGGTCACGCAGCAACATCACGATGAAGATGTGCCAGAGATAGATGAAATAGCTGCCCGAGCCGAGGCTCGCGAGCCAGGCTGCGCTCGGCTGCAACACCAGCAGCGCAAGGCTGAACAGCGCCGCGTACAGGAAGAACGCCGTCGAGTCGTAGACTGCCGCATCGCCGATTCCGGACAGGCGCACGGCCAGATACAGCAAATAGGCGAACAGCATGGCACCGACAATGATCGCGCGCATGCTCCGCGCGGCCACGCCGGCGAACGTTGCCGTCAGCGCGCCGACAGCCATGAACGAGAACCAGAAGGGGATATCGCGCATCCGGGCTTCATCGACGAACGATTCGGCAAAGCCGAGATGGAACAGCAGGGGATCGAGGTAGCTTCCGGCGACAAGCCCGAAACCGATCGCAAGGGCGAGCAGGATTGTCATCCGCTGCTCCGTGTTCTGCCGGTCCGTTCCGGCGGCAGCATAGATCAGCCACAGCACGACGGTGCAGCCGACATAGACGAACACGTAATAGTACACGAAGACATAAGCGAGTGCGAACCGCGCCAACGTCGTGGTTACGCGATGATCCATCGCGGGATTGTGCAGGGCCATGTAGAGATAGGCGGCGATGAAGGCGATCGAATAGGGGATCACCGCCGCCTTCAGCCGCTTGAACAATGGCACACGTCCGGCGCGCGCGGTCAGGTAACCGGACGCGAACAGGAAGATGGGCACGCAGGGCCGCAGCGCGGCATCGATCGCCTTGGTCCATGCAAGATCGAGCGGCTGCGGCAGGGAATGGATCCCGATCACCATCAGGATGGCAACGCCCCGCATGGTATCGATCACGGCGTCGCGGCTCGTCGCCCGCGCATCCGCGCGGGCGTGAACGATGTCTGCCTGTGCCGACGCCGCGAGCGTCATCACGCGATCTCCCGATGGGAGATCGGTGCCGCCACCGGCTTGACGAAGCGGCGGTCGTAGAGGTCGGTCAGGTAGCGTCGTGACGGCGTCTCGAAGTATCGGTAGGACAGCACACTCACGATGCCAAGGATGATGATCGACACGGGCGCCAGGATCAGCTTGGCATCGGGAGAGGCGAAAAGCATCAGACGCGAATCCAAGGTGATGACGACGGTTGCGATAGGCATGTGCAGCATATAGCTGGAATAAGTCAGTGGCGCGAAGCGATCGAGCTCGAGCATCGATAGCAACGTATCGCGGCCGCTGCAGTCGAGTTGGATCGCGAGTACGGCGATCACGTAGACCGCAACCAGCGCAGCCATTGGCGTCAGCCACGATCCGAACAAGATGAATGCAACAAGCGTCGAAATCAGGGCGCCGCGCGTTGCGGGCCAGCGCGCGATCTGGTCGCGGTAGAGGGAACAGGCAATGCCGAGGCTGAACGCGGGAACCGCGCGGAAGGCTCCCCCCAAGTTGATCCACTCGGACCATGGCAGGGTATCCATGGTCGCTGCCCAAATGCTGTTAGCAAGCGCAGACAACGCTACGAGCGCGATGATCAGTACTTTGCGCTGCAATGTGAGCGCAACGATCAGCGGAAACAGCAGATAGCAGAACATTTCCGCCGACAATGACCAACTCGGGAAGTTGAATGTCAACCGTTCACCGACGAAAGCATGCAGCAACAGGAATTGCGCCGGCAGATCGGAGAACGAATAGCGCCCGGGATTGTCCGTGTGCGCGATGCCAAACGAAAGCGCGAAAGCAATGCCAATATAGAATGTCAGCGTGGCGAGATGCAGTGGATAGATGCGGGCGATGCGCCGCCAGAGGAAGCGTCCGATGGCGGGGCCGTCGCCGACGTCGTCATGATATTGACGCGCGATGACGAAGCCGGAAACCACGAAAAACAGGTCGACGAACAGGTTGAAATGCCAGACATGGGCGATGATGATGCGCCCGGTCGGCAGCTCCTTGAAATAATCGGAATAGTGCAAAATCACCACAGCGCAAGCGGCGATGATCCGCAGGCTGTCGAGGTGCCGCATCGCGTTGGTGGTCTTGTGCAAAAGTTTAGATCCGCTTCGGGTTGAACTGGCCAGAGGAGAGGGGGTGGGCAGCAAGGCGCGAGATCAGGTCGATCACCGCCTCGCGGTCGCCATGGGCAAGCGCGTTCCAGCGAGCAAGATTCTGCTCGGCGAGCGCGACATAGCGCGTCCGCCAATTCTGGATCGACAGCGCAGCTGCAATCTGCGCCGCGGCGGCGGTGGGCTCGGCGGGATTGATGAAGATGCCGGAGGCGTCGAGCACCTCACGGAAGATCGGCGCATCGGGTGCTGCAATCGGCAGCCCGGCATATTGCGCTTCGAGCAAGGGCAGGCCGAGCCCTTCGTCATGCGAGGTGCAGACGAACAGGTCGGCCGTATCAAGCAATTCCCTGACGCGCTCGGTCGGTTGATAATCGTGCAGCGTAACGCCCGGCATGGCTTCCAGCGCTTGCCAGTCGTCGCCCCAGCCCCGCCGGCCGACGATATCCAGCGTGGCGTCGGCAAAACCTCTTCCGCGCAGCGCCCCGACGAGCGCGGCCGCGGCCTTGAAATTCTTGCGCGGCTCGACGGTGCCGAGGGCGACCAGCCGCAGCGGTGGCGGCGCAGTCGCGCGGCCGGCGCGCTGCTCCGACTGTAATCCGAACACGTTGCGCACGGAGGGACGGTACAGCGTGATCTCGGCATCGGGTCGGGTATAGGCGGCGATCCGGCGCCTTGTATCGTTGGAGTTGGCAAGGAAGCGCGGATAGTGCCGCAGCGCCAGCTTGAAGGGACGCGCCATATAGAGCCGGGCACGTGCGTTCAGTTCGGCGGGCCTGGTCACCAGGAAATCATCGTGGATGTAGGGCAGCACGCGCGAGGCGAACGGCAGCAATAGCGGGCTCGGCGGAAAACCGGGGCACAGCAGTATCGCCGACGAGGTCGCAAGCCGCATCGGCAAGCCAAAGGTCTGGGTCGTCACCATCTGGCGCGTGCCGCGCGCGGTGACCGGCACCACATTGAGCGGAGCGAGCGCGGACGCGGAAAACAGTTCGAGCGTAATGCGCTCGAGTCCGGTGACGTGACGTCCGAGATGGGTGTTGTCGACGTAAATGTCCATACGATGTCCTGACGCCGGATTTACGCGGGAATAGGCCGGTAACGGCGCTGAGCGACGGGAGGCGGAGGGGCTGTCCGCCGATATTCGTCGCGCGGCAGCAGCACGGTGATCAGGACGATGAACTGTGCAAGCTGGATATTCTTGGACGAGAAGCTCACCGAGCTCGCAGCGATCGTCAACATCAGCAGCAGCATCGCCCAGACGCCGCGGTCGGCGCGTCGGATGATCTCGGTGAAGAGGCAAGCGAGCCCAATCGTCAGCGCAACGGTGTGGATGACGCCGAACTGCGCGATGCAGGAGATCCAGAAATTCTCGATACCATAGTCGAGGCCGAGCTGGCTCTGCAGTGAAGTCACCCGGACCGGATTGGGGCCGAGCAGCAATTCTTGCCAGTCGAAATACGACAGCAGGTGAAAGGTGGCATAGCGTGCCAGCGTGCTGCCCTTGTCGGAGGAGAAGCGCAGCAGCATCTTGTCGAAGATGCCGAGATCGAGCGCGGCAAATCCGACTGCGCCCGCTGCGAACAGCAGGCAGATCGCGAGGATCGCGGCCGAGAGCGGGATGCGCTTGCCCCGCAGCATGTGGAGCATCTCGATCCCGACAAGCAGTCCCATCACGATCAGCACGGTCACCAGCGCGGTCCGGCCGCCGAACGCCATGAGCGAGGCCAGGCTGAAGGCGATCAGCGGCACTCGTATCAGAATCGGAGGGCAGAGCGCCGGCCGCAGCAGCAGCGCCAGCACATAGCCCGCGACCACGCCCGATGCCGTGAGGGGATGGCCGAGAAACGCCGAGGAGCGCCATTCGCCGAGGACGACGATGTCGCCCATTGTCAGCGGAATCAGGCGGTGACCTGAGAAATACTCATAATAGCCGACCACGATATTCACGAGAATCGTGACATGGATCGCCCAGGCGAGCGGCCGTCGTTGCGACGGTGAGAGCTGCCAGATCGCAAGACATAACACGACCGGCGTCAAGAACGTATCGAAGATCACCGTGAACGGCCGTTCCAGCACGAACATCTGCACCAGCAGGAACAGCCAGCAGAGCAGATAGAACAAGAGGAGCTTCGATTGCGAGAACATCCGGTCGATCTCGCCGATCGGCCCGCGGCTGCGCATCAGCAGCAGGAAAAAGGCGAGGAAGGTGAAGTACGTCGTCGGATGCAGCTTCTCGTAAAAATTTCCGCCCGCCGTCAGATAGTGGATCTTCACGTTGGTGAGCATGCCCGCCGAGAGCATGAACATCGCGACGACTGCGAGCACAAGAAAGCCCGTCGCCAGCCACTCGACAAAAGTGTCGAATGTCATCCCATGCGTCCGTGCTCCGGACGTGTGCGACGCCGCGCCGGGCAGGCTTAGAGGTTGGCTGGCAAAGCCGCGCGTGTTCACCGCGCCGCTCCGGGGCTGAGGCTCGCGGTTCCGTATGGTTTGAGATAGGCGGAACTGCGGTAGTAGTCGTAGAACTGCAGGCGACTGAGGTCGACGCGCGTGAGAACGGTGCCGAGAATGCGATCGGAGACCGGCGAGAGCAGGTCGATGGTGTGGGCCAGGACCTCGCGCGGGGTCTGATCCCAGGCCAGCGCCAGGATGATGCGGTCCGCAAGCTCGGCCAGCGCCCGGCCGTCAACCAGCGGCACCAGTGGCGGCGAGTCGACGATGATCAATTCGTAGCGATGACGTAAGTGATCGAGCACATCGACGATGCGGTCGGAGAACATCAGTTCGGTGATGATCTCGGCCTGCTTGACCGCGGTCGACGGCAGCACGGACAGTCCGGTGCTTTCGTCGGTCAGGATCGCCTGGTCGATAGCCGCGCGTCCCAGGGCCACGTCCAACAATCCGATGTCGGCGCGGGGGCAGAGTGAGCGGGTGAGTTGCGGGTTGCGGAGATCGCCGTCGATCAGAAGCGTCCGGATACCCAACGTCGCCAGCGACTGCGCCAGATTGCCGGCAAGCGTGGTCTTGCCTTCGCTGTCCAGGGCCGAGGTGACGAGCACGACCCTGACCGGCTGCAGCCGCATCGTCCGTTGCAGCGCCAGGCGAACCGAGCGAATCGCTTCCGCGAAGAATGTGGCGGGCTCGTCGATCGCATAGCGCATCAAAGGCGGTTGCAAGGCGGCCGGCAACAGCTTGACCGTTCTCGGATCGTGATTTTCGAGTTCGCCCCGTCCGCGCCGCCGCGCCAATCCTGCAAGCTCCCTTGTGCCGATCAATGGCACCGCGGCGAGCGCCGGCACGCCCGATATCGACTCCGCCTGCTCCAGCGTCTTGATGCGGCCGTCGAGGTAGTCGGCCCCGAAGGCGAGCACGGTTCCCAAGCCGAGGCCGAGCATCCCGGCAAGGCCCAGGATTAGCATGGTCTTCGGCGAGGAGGGACGGATCGGAACGCTGGCTTTGGTCACCACCCGCGAATCCGGCAATTCCAGGCTTTCCTGCGACGTCGCTTCCTTCGAGCGCGCCAGATAGGATTCATAGAGCGTGCGGTTGGCTTCGGCCTCGCGCTGCAACTCATGCAGCCGTACCTGGGCCTGGCTCGAAGTATTGGATACGTTCTGCAACTGCTCCAGGCTCTGGCTCAGCGAGTTTTCGCGGGAGAGCGCCACGTCGTAATCGTGCTTGGTGCTCTCGAGGATCCGCTTGATTTCCTCGTTGATCAGCCGCTGGGTGTCCTTGAGCTGCGCGCGCACATTGGTGACGAGCGGATGCCGCGCGCCGTATTTGCTGGAGAGATCGGCCTCGTTCTTGGCAATGTCGGCATATTGCGTGCGCAACTTCGTGATCATATCCGACGAAATCGCCGCATTGATTCCGCCGGGGTCGCCACCGGATTTGGCGATCTGCTGCACCTGGTCGTATTTGGCGCGCGCCTCCGCGGTCTGCACCCGCGCGGCGATCAGCTTGTTGTTGAGGTCGGTGATCTGCTGGTCGTTGACGGTCACGCCCTGCGACACCGTCAGATTGTTGGCGGATCGGAAATCCTCAACCGCCTTCTCGGAGGCGACGACCCTCGATTTGAGATCGTTGATCTGGCCGCCGAGCCAGTTAGCCGCGATGCGGGTCGCGTCATTCTTGGCGCGGACCTGATCCTCGAAATAGGCGTCCGCGACCGCGTTGGCGATAATAGCGGCTTTCGACGGCGATTCCGAGCTGACATTGATATCGACCAGGAAGGTCGTGCCTTGCCGAGTCACCTTCATGCGCTTCTGCAGGATTTCGATCGAACGCGCGCGCGCCGCGTCTTGCGGATCCGCCGCGCCTTCGGGCGCAGCCGAGGCGAACAGCCGCTTGATCGGATCGAGGAGGCCTGGTGTCGGTATGAATTCCGGATCTTGCGTCAGCTTCAGCCTGCGGACCACACGGTCCAGGATCGCGATCGACTGGATCAGCAATGACTGGCTTTCGATGGTTGCATCATCGGTGCCATAGTTCGAAAGCGCGGTCTGGCTGTTGGTCTCGACAGCGGCGGCTCGGCGTGGATCGACCAGCACGGTCGCGGTTGCCGTATATAAAGTCGTGGCCAGCAGGCAGTAGGTCAGCCCGAGTGCGACCAGCACGACGGCGGGCAGGATGGCAAGCTTGTAGCGGCGGCGCAGGATACGCGCCATCTCGCGCAGATCGACGGTCGGAGCCTGCCAGCGACTTGCGGCAGGTTCCGTCCTCTCTTCCGGAGGGCGAGGCAGGTGCTCAGAACTGCGTTGTAACATTCAATCCCACCAGGTGTTTGTCGTAGCTGAAAGTCGGAATGTTGCTTTCGCGCGACGTGAAGCGGTAGTAGACCGCGATCGCGGCGAAACGATTCAGCAGATATTTGACGCGGGCATCGGACGTGGTGACCTGATCCTTGCGCGGCTGCCCGAAGAAGCGGTCGATCTCATAGGCGCCGTAGAACGAAACGATGACGTTGCGACGGAACTCATAGTCCAGCCCGAACTGCACGGCGTTGGCGAGCACGCCGCTCGCACTCGTGACGGAAGTCTCCGTGACGATCTGCTCGGCGTTGAAGTGAACGTCGATCATCCGCGTCGGGCTCCAGGTCAGCCTGGCGTGATAGGTCGGGCCTGCGATCGTGCCGATAGTCGGATCGACGAACTGTTGCTGCACATAGCCGAAGCCGATTTCGCCGGTGATCAGGCGCGCCAGTCCGAGGGTGACGCCGGTGAGCGCACGATAGCCCTGGGAGCTCAGCGGCTGGAGAGGCTGGCCGCGGAGGTCGCGCACATTGCCCTCGGCGCTGCCGAACCAGCCAAGGGTCTCGGAAAACGCATAATCGATCCGGCTATGGAGCGAGTAGATCTGTCCGTCGCGGGCATCCTGGTTGATGGTCCTGCCATCCTGCGACACGGTCGAGCCGTAGTCGTAGGAATCGGTGCTGAATCCGACGGAGGTGGTCAGCCGGTTGAATTCCTTGCGGAAGGTCAAGTCGCCTGAGTACCAGTTATAAGGTGTCGGCGCGATGGCGTTGGCGGGCGAACTCAGCGAGCCGACGCCCTCGTTGAGATGCGCGATCTGGAAGCTGCCCAGCAGCGCCATGTCATGAGCAATGTCGATCCAGCCATTGCCCTTCAGGCTGGCATTGGTCTGGTTGAGGCTGGAGTTCTGCTTGTAGACCGTCTCCTGGACATCGAGCTTAAGGTCGAGACCGTGCCGCTCCCATAGGCTATGGGCGCGCAACTGCGGCTCGACTACCGCCGCAACGTCACTGCGGATGTCGGTATTCGACGCGAACACGTTGCTGTCGAAGAACCCGCCGGTGATCAGCGACGGATTGAACATCCACGAGCCCGAACGAATGCCCACTGGCTCATAGCCAGGCTGCAGGCGGCCTTTCACGGGCGTGTCCTCCGGCGGTATGTCCTCACGGGTGTCAGGATCGGTCAGCTTGGGTAGCGGGGATGGCTCGAAGATTTGTTGCGCATTCCATGGCGGCGCCACCTCCTCATTCGGCCAGGGGAGCACCTGTGCTTCCGCCGGTGATCCGAGTCCAAGCATAATCGCAGTCACCGGCGCGGGTACGATCGTCAGTCCGCGGCGACCGAACGCGACGACCGAACGGGCTCGCCACCCACTCGTTCCAATCGCGTTCAACCAGCCAAATGCAGTCGTGCGTCCCATAATCCATCCCTTGCGGGAACTCTGGAGCGGTGAAGTTCTGAAGCCCGGCTGCCCGTGCTCACAAATTCACCGCCGACTGCACATTGACATGGCAGCCCTTTGCACTTGTTACGCGCGCACTACGGAGCATTGCTGGTTTGATCAGAGAACATCTTCCCGCGCATTAACGTGCGTCGCGGGAAAAAGTTTTCTGCATTGCAAAATAATACTCATCGCAAATCGACGACACTATGGCAGCGCGCATGACGTAAATGTTTACGCGCGTGATTTGCGAACGAGATTGCTCCGTCGAACGAGCCACTCAGAAGTAGCGCTCGGGAACCCGGATGTTGTCGCCAGGAAACACCAGGATCGGTGCATCGAGCGCGTAGATCTCCTCCGCTGGACTGCCCGATCGGCGCAGATAGACCTTGCCCTCGTTGGCGCGATAGGTGAATCCGCCGGCACTGGCGACCGCATCCATCACCGTCAGACCAAGGCGGTACGGATACTCGCCGGCCTTTTTGACCTCGCCGAGGATGTAATAAGGTCTGTACGCGACGATCTCGACGTTCACCTTCGGATCACGCACGATGTCCTTCGATAGCGCGGATGTGATCGCGCGTTCCAACTGCTTGGTCGTCATGCCGGACGCCCTCATGCGTCCTGCAAGTGGAATCGAGACCTGACCGCTCGCGTCGATTTCATACTCTCCCGTGATGTCGGGCTCCCCATAGACCTTCACACGCACTCTGTCGTTCGGACCGAGCACGTAGGTCCCTGTCGAGAACGCATGCGAGCCGGTTTGCGTTTGAGCCGACGCGCAAGTTGCAAAACCCGCGATACTCGCCAAAACAAACGCAAATAGAATATTACGTGGCGCCCCGCGGGCGACACGGATTGATTGTTGCTGCATGACTGCATCCCCACGAAAGTCCGTAGTAACGGCGCGGAGCATAAGTGAGCAAACAAGGCGAAAAAATGTGGGTAGTGGTTCCGCGACAGCTCCATGCGGTTCCATGATCGCGCAGCGTTAATGGCGCCATCGTCTGTCACAGGACCAGAATCGCTGTTCCTTCGATGGCGATGCAGGTCAGGGTCCCGCTTCTCCACGCGCCGGTGTCGATGTTGATGCGGTTATGCCTGATGTCGGGATGGGGAACCGGGGTGTGGCCGTGCACGACATATTTGCCGTGATCTTCATCCGAACTGAGAAACTCCTGGCGGATCCAAAGTAGATCCTCCGGATGCTGCTGCTCGACCGGAACGCTGGGGCGCACCCCGGCATGGGCAAAGAAGAAGTCACCGCAGATAAAGCTGTCGCGCAGGCATTGCAGGAACAGGACATGCGTGCGCGGGAAGACGTTGAGAAAACGGCGCTGCAGGTTGACTTCGGAGACGGGCACGTCGCGCGGAAACACGCCATAGGAGGCGAGCGTCTGCATGCCGCCGAGCCGCCGCCACTGCGCGAACGCCGCCGGATCGTCAAGAAAGTGTTGCAACAGCTCTTCATGATTGCCACGCAGGCAAACCGCGTGATTCCTGACGAGGCGAACTGCCAACAGATCGAGCACGGTCTTGGAATCCGGGCCGCGGTCGATATAGTCGCCGAGATAGATCTCGAGCGCGTAGCGGATCGGCCGCCGGGTTATGTCGTCGTCGATACGCGCAATGGTCTCGGCGAGCAGGTCGGCGCGTCCGTGAATGTCGCCGACCGCGTAGATGCGCGTATCTGCGGGAGCCGAAGGTGCAACGAACTCGGGATATGCAACTGGCGGCCGCATCATCGATTGCTTCGATCATGGAACCGTCATGAGGTCAATCGGCGGCGCCGCCGCAGCGGCACCTGTTCCCGTTTCGCTTGCCTATATAAAGTCTAGAAGAAGATCATTCGGATGAGCAGAATGATCACGATCCAGGCAAGCATGTTCGTCAGGATGATGCGGTTCCTCAATTTACGCCCCGCAGAATCGAGTCGTTTTGGTTCAGGGCGATCCAAACGCGCCGCGATCATTGGCGCCTCCCTGGAAAATCTTTCCGAGACAAGCGGCTTCTTCGTTAAGGCCGTTTTCGCGTGTTGACGTCCCGCAATCATCGAGAAGACCATCAATTGAAATGATCGCGTCGGGGAGAGTACGAGTGGCGCTTTAGTATGCAGTGAAAGAAATCCTTCAAAAATGATCGCACAGATTAAGTGCTTGATATAGCCGTTGCGTGGCCATTTCTGAATCGAATCCGATTCGCGCGTGGTTCCAGGTTTGCGTTAATGCATGGCTGCATCGAAACACACGCAGCGCATTTCGCGTGCACTTCAACCTAAGCGCTTCCGAACAAAACGGATTCTTTGCATCGCACAAAGCTCACGATGCCGCGATGCAAAACCGCGCGCAACATTTTCGTTTTGCTGCCCCATTTCGCTCAAAGAGTTCGTAGAGTTATACCGCCGCGCGATCGAGACGCGTCTCTGCTACGCAGGAAAATTCGCAATTGCGAAGGTGCCCGCGAGACGGGCAGTGACGGTCTGCGTCGTCGCGCTTGTGACCTCTTTGGGTTCAACAGAGAGAGCGAGAGCAAATGGCCGCCATCGTCACAGCCAACTTCGACCAGGACAGTATCAGGTCGCTCCGCAACAAGCGGAGCACCATCTCGATGCGGCCGGTCGAATATGCCGGCAGCAATTCATATAGCCCCTATCGAGCAAAGCGCCCGCGCGGCGCGGTGCGGACTGAGCCGGGTTCTTCCATCTCAAAGCGCATCTTCGATATCGTGGTTGCAAGCGCAGCGCTGTTGTTCTTCGCGCCGCTCTTGATCGCGATCGCCATCGGCATCAAGCTGACGTCGCGAGGACCGGTGTTGTTTCACCAATACCGGTACGGCTATCGAAACCGGCGCTTCAAGATCTACAAGTTCCGCTCGATGCGGACCGACGCCGGCGACGTGCGCGGCGTCAAGCAGACCGTGCAGGGCGATTCCCGAGTCACCCCGATCGGCAGGATCCTGCGCAAGACGAGCCTCGATGAAATCCCGCAATTGATCAATGTCATCAAGGGCGACATGTCGCTGGTCGGCCCGCGCCCGCATGTCCCGGGCATGCTGGCCGCTGAGCTGCCTTATGAGGACCTCGTGCCGTATTACTTCCAGCGCCACAGCGCTCGGCCCGGGATCACCGGCCTTGCGCAGGTGAGCGGCTGCCGCGGAAGCACGGTTGAGGCCGGCCGCGCGATCTCGCGGATCGATTACGACCTCGACTACATCGAGCGGTGGTCCTTGCGCATGGACGTCATGATCATCGTGCGCACCGTCCGCCGCGAATTCCTGTCCGGCAGCGGCTTCTAGCCCGCCGACATCCAAGCATCACAACAAGGGGAGCGACAGAATGCTGCAGCCACGCGGCCGCATAGTCCCAGTTCTTTTGTCGGGCGGAACCGGCTCGCGGCTCTGGCCGCTGTCGCGCGAGAACCAGCCGAAGCAGCTGCTCGCGCTGCTCGGCGAGAAGACCTTGCTGCAGCAGACGGCGAACCGTGTGACGGAGCCGTCGCTGTTCGCCGATCCGATGGTGATCGCCAATGCCGAGCATCGCTTTGCCATTGGCGAGCAACTGCGCGCGGCCGGCATCGCCAATCCGACCATGGTGCTGGAGCCGTTCGGACGAAATACGGCGCCGGCGGTCGCGATCGCGGCGCTTCTCGCCAGCGAGGTTGATCCCGGCGCGGTGATCCTGGTGACGCCGGTCGACCACTGGGTGCGCGATCACGCGGCGTTCCGCGCCGCGATCGCGAGCGGGCTACCGGCGGCGCGCCGTGGACAGTTTGTTCTGTTCGGCCTCAAGCCGACCGGGCCTGCGACCGGATATGGCTACATCCGCATGGGCGGCGGGATCGCCGATCTTCCCGAAATCCGCAAAGTCGCGGGCTTCGTCGAGAAGCCCGACGCCGTGACCGCGGAGCGCTTGCTGGCCGGCAATGATCATCTGTGGAACAGCGGAATCTTCCTGCTGCCCGCACGCGCCTTCATCGATGAACTGGCGCGGCACGAGCCCGCGATTCTGGAAGCCTGCCGCGCGGCGCTGGCCGGCGCAACGCGCGATCTCGATTTCCTCCGGTTGGAGGAAAAGGCATTCGAGTCCTGCCCGTCCATCTCGGTCGACTACGCGGTGATGGAAAAGACCGACAAGGCCATGGTGGTGCCCGCCAGTTTTGACTGGAGCGACGTCGGAAGCTGGTCGGCACTGTGGACCATGGGCGAGAAGGACGCATCCGGCAATGTCGTGATCGGCGATGCGGTGGCCGAGGACAGCTCCGGCTGCTACGTGCGGGGAGACGGCCCGCTGGTTGCCGCCCTCGGCGTCGAGGATCTCGTCATCACCGCTTCGCCCGACGTGGTGCTGGTGACCAAACGCGAGCGCGCCCAGGATGTCGGCAAGCTGGTGGAGCGGTTGAAGGCCAATGGCCATCGCGCCGCGACGCAGACCCACAGCGTGCACCGTCCGTGGGGTTACTACACGTCGATCCATGCCGGCGACCGCTTCCAGGTCAAGCGCATCACTGTCAACCCGGGCGCCAAGCTGTCGCTGCAGAAACATTTTCACCGCGCCGAGCACTGGGTGGTGGTGAACGGCACCGCGATCGTCACGCGGGACGACGAGGAAGTGCTGCTCCGCGAGAACGAATCGATCTTCGTTCCGCTCGGCTGCATGCATCGCCTGGAAAATCCGGGCAAGGTTCCGCTCAACCTGATCGAGGTGCAGTCGGGCACGTATCTTGGGGAGGACGACATCGTCCGGGTGCAGGATATCTACCACCGGGTGTGACGTGGCGGCCGCAAGCCAATCCGGCGGGCGGCGCCTCGGAGTATCCTATCCGCATCAACACATAACGGAGGGAATGGACATGGGTGCCAAGCAGCAGGCCAAGGATCTCTTGAAGGATGCATTCCCATCGATCTGGCTGCAGTGGCACTTCATGCATCGCCCGAAATCGGCGGAGCGGGAACTTTCCTATCTCGACAAGATCATCCCGGACGATGCGGTCACGGTCGACATCGGCGCCAATTGCGGGCTCTACACGCGAAAGCTGGCGCGGCTTTCCCGCGAGGTTCACGCCTTCGAACCCTCGCACGACATGGCGCGCCTGCTGCGGCGGACATCTGCTTCAAACGTCAGCGTGCACGAGATCGCGCTATCGGACCACGAAGGTGACGCGGAACTCTTCATTCCGCGCGGCGACACGGGTCTGGTCCACGGCCTTGCCTCGCTTGAGCGGCGTGTGATGGCGTCGGCCGATCCGATCGTCGCCGCCCACGTGCCGATGGCGCGACTGGATTCGGTGATGCATCAAGAGGTCGCCTTCGTGAAGATCGACGTGGAAGGGCACGAGCTCAACGTCCTCAACGGTGCCGTCGAGCTCCTGGAGCGCTGCCAGCCGGTGTTCCTGGTGGAAGCAGAGGATCGTCATCGGCCGGCCGCGACGGAATCGGTGTTCGATTTCTTCCGGCAACGATTCTACCGTGGTTTCTTCCTGAAGGAAGGCGATGTGGTCGACGTCGAAAAGTTCGATGTCGAGGAGCTGCAGGATGCGGCGGCGCTCGAGGCGGATGGTGGCCGCAAGGAAGGGCGGTTCTACATCAACAATTTCTTCTTCTTCCCGCAGCATCTCGATGGCGAGTCGATGTTGGTCAAATGATGACCGGTGCGGCCGCTGCGATCATTTGGTCAGACAGGATAAGTCATGCATATCACGATGGTCGGCGCCGGTTATGTCGGACTGGTGTCGGGGGCGTGTTTCGCCGACTTCGGGCACTACGTCGTTTGCGTCGACAAGGATGAAAAGAAGATCGCAGCGCTGAACAAGGGCGAGATACCGATCCACGAGCCCGGTCTTTCGGAGCTGGTGGCGAGAAACATCGCGCAGGGCCGGCTGGCCTTCGTGACCGACTTGAAGGGAGCGGTCAGCCGTTCCGAAGTCATCTTCATCGCGGTCGGCACCCCGTCCCGCCGCGGCGACGGCCACGCCGATCTTTCCCATGTCTACGCCGCGACGCGCGAAATCGCCGCGGCCTTGCCGGAGTCGGCAGTCGTGGTGACGAAGTCGACCGTCCCGGTCGGCACCGGAGACGAGGTCGAGCGCATCATCCGCGAGGAGAAAAAGGACGCCAAATTCGCCGTCGTCTCCAATCCCGAATTCCTGCGGGAAGGGGCCGCGATCCAGGATTTCAAGCATCCCGACCGCATCGTCATCGGCACGGAGGATGCCTTTGCGAGGGAGGTGATGGCCGAAGTCTATCGTCCGCTGCATCTCAACACCTCGCCGATCCTCTACACCAGCCGCCGCACCGCGGAGCTGACGAAATATGCCGCCAACTCATTCCTTGCGACCAAGATCACCTTCATCAACGAGATCGCCGATCTTGCCGAGAAGGTCGGCGCCAATGTCCAGGAGGTCGCCCGCGGCATCGGGCTCGACAACCGTATCGGCTCGAAATTCCTGCATGCCGGTCCGGGCTTCGGCGGCTCCTGCTTTCCCAAGGATACGCTGGCGCTGATCAAGACCGGCCAGGACCACGAGGCCCCGCTGCGGATCGTCGAGACGGTGGTGTCGGTGAACGACCAGCGCAAGCGCGCCATGGCGCGCAAGGTGGCGAATGCCTTCGGCGGCAACATCCGCGGCAAGACCATCGCCGTGCTCGGCGTCACTTTCAAGCCGAACACCGACGACATGCGCGATGCGCCGTCGATCCCGCTGATCACGGCGCTGCAGGATATGGGCGCGACGATCCGTGCCTTCGATCCGGTCGGGATGGAGCAGGCCAAGAAGGTGTTCGAGAACGTCACCTTCTGCCGCGACGCTTATGATTGCGCGCGAGGAAGCCATGCGATCGTGATCGTGACGGAATGGGAGCAGTTCCGCGCGCTCGACCTGAAGAAGATGGCAACGATCATGGCAACACCCGTAATCGTCGATCTCCGCAACATCTATTCGCCCGAGGATGTGACGCGGAACGGTTTTCATTACTGCGGCGTCGGCCGGCCGAAGCCGCTGGCGTATTAGCCGCTGGGGCGGCCTTATCGGCAGGCGCCCGCATCGTATGGCGTCATATAAAGGTGTAGCGCGCCGGCCTCCGTTGAGGCCGGCGTTTTGCTTCAGGCTGCGGGCGCGGCTCCCAACACTCCCCTCGGTCTTCGTCTCCAGACCCGAGTCACGCGAAAATCCACGTTCCCATGGGCGAAAGGACGGCATAATCGTCCGTTTGCCGGAGTGAACGGACCGCCCCTCGCTTGACAAAATTATTTTAAGCATAAAGTATTGTCCTCTCGGTTCCGGGAGCCCTCCGCGGAGATACCCGGACGGCCGAAGGTGAGGAGACAGCCATGCGCATCGTCTGCATCGGGGGCGGGCCGGCCGGGCTCTATTTCGGCATCCTGATGAAGATGCTCGATCCGGCGCACTGGATTTCGGTGGTCGAGCGCAACCGCCCCTACGACACTTTCGGTTTCGGCGTCGTGTTTTCGGATGCGACCATGGACAACATGCGCAAATGGGATCCGGTCACGGCGGATGCGATCGAGCAGGCTTTCAACCACTGGGACGATATCGAGGTCCTGATCAAGGGTCGCCGGATGCGCACCACCGGCCACGGCTTTGTCGGCATCGGCCGCAAGCGCCTGCTCAACATATTGCAGGCGCGCGCCGAGGAACTCGGCGTCGAACTGGTCTTTGAGCGCGAGGTCGAGTCCGATCTCGAATTTCCGGATGCCGACCTGATCGTTGCCGCCGACGGCGTGAACTCGAAGATCCGCACGCGCTATGCCGAAAGCTTCCAGCCCGACATCCTGATGCGGCCGAACCGCTATATCTGGCTCGGCACCAACAAGCGCTTTGATGCCTTCACCTTCGACTTCCGCAAGACCGAGCACGGCTGGTTCCAGGCGCATATCTACAAGTTCGAGGAGGGCGCGGCGACCTTCATCGTTGAGACCACGGAGGAGGCGTTCCTTGCGCATGGTCTCGACAAGCTCGATCAGGACGACTCCATCGCGTTCTGTGAGAAGATCTTCGCCGAAATTCTCGATGGCCATTCGCTGGTCTCCAATTCGCGGCATCTGCGTGGCTCGGCCTGGCTTTCTTTCCCGCGATTGATCTGCGGCAAGTGGACCGCGTTCAACGGCAACAGCCAAGTCGTGGTGATGGGCGATGCCGCGCATACCGCGCACTTTGCGATCGGGTCGGGGACCAAGCTCGCGCTCGAGGATGCGATCGAGCTGACCAACCAGTTCAAGCAGCTCGGCGCGACGCCGGACAAGATTCCCGCGGTACTCGCGGCCTACGAGGAGCTTCGCCGCGTCGATGTGGCGCGGATCCAGAATGCCGCGCGCAATGCGATGGAGTGGTTCGAGGTGGTGGGCGCGCGCTATGCTGATACCCTGGAGCCCGAGCAGTTCATGTATTCGCTGCTGACGCGTTCGCAGCGCATCAGCCACGAGAATTTGCGGCTTCGCGACAAGGCATGGCTCGAAGGCTATGAGCGCTGGTTTGCCGAACGCGCCGGGCTGCCGGATTCTAATGATCGCGTGGCGCCGCCGATGTTGACGCCGTTCCGTATCCGCGGCTTATCATTGCCCAACCGCATCATCTGCTCGCCGATGGCAATGTATTCGGCGGTGGAGGGCGTGCCGAACGATTTCCATTTGGTGCATTTCGGCGCCCGCGCGCTCGGCGGCGCCGGGCTGATCTTCACCGAGATGACCTGCGTGTCGCCGGAGGCGCGGATCACGCCGGGCTGCTGCGGATTGTGGAACGACGAGCAGGCGAAGGCCTACAGGCGCATCGTCGATTTCGTCCACGGCAATAGCGCGGCCAGGATCGGCATCCAGCTTGGCCACTCCGGGCGCAAGGGTTCGACCCGCGTGGCCTGGGAGGGAATGGACGAGCCGCTTGCCGAAGGAAACTGGCCGCTGGTGTCAGCCTCCGCTGTTCCCTATCTGCCCGATGGTCAGACGCCGGAGCCGATGACGCGCGCCGAACTGGTTGAGGTGCGCGAGCAGTTCGCCGCCGCGGCTCGGCGCGCGGTGCAGGCCGGCTTCGACATCCTCGAACTGCATTGCGCCCACGGCTATCTCTTATCGAGCTTCCTCTCGCCGCTGACCAACCGCCGGACGGACGAATATGGCGGCGACATCCAGAACCGCGCGCGCTATCCGCTGGAAGTGTTTCGCGCGATCCGTGACGTGTGGCCGCAGGACAAGCCGATCTCGGTGCGCCTATCATGCCATGACTGGGCCGAGGGCGGCAACACGCCGGATGATGCGCTTCAGTTCGCAAGGCTGTTCAAGCAAGCCGGCGCCGACCTGATCGATTGCTCCTCGGGCCAGGTCTGGGCTGACGACCATCCGGTCTATGGCCGTCTCTATCAGACGCCGTTTGCCGACAAGATCCGCAACGAGGTCGGCATTGCGACCATTGCGGTCGGCGCGATTTCCGAGGCCGATCACGCCAATTCCATCATCGCCGCCGGCCGCGCCGATCTCTGCGCGATCGCGCGCCCGCATCTTGCGGATGCGGCCTGGACGCTGCACGAGGCCGCCAAGATCGGGGTGAAGTCGATTGCCTGGCCGAAGCAGTATCTCTCCGGCAAGCCGCAATATGAGGCCAATCTGGAGCGCGCGGCAGCGGGAGCGAAAGCGTGACCCGGAATTTCTGGCCCGACGCACATGCGCTCGTCACCGGTGGCGGCTCCGGCATCGGCGCGGCCACCGCACGAGCGCTGGCCGAAGCCGGCGTACGCGTGAGCGTTGCAGGCAGGAGGCCGGATACGCTTGCCGGGACTGCGGCGTCCATTGGGGCGCGTGCCGGCGCTGTTCTGCCTGTCGATGTGACCGATGAAATCGCTGTCACCGAGGGCATCAAGCGGATCGAGGCCGAGGTCGGCCCGATCGACATCCTCGTCAACAATGCAGGCAGGGCATTGAGCGCGCCGTTCGAGAAGACGGATGCCGCTCTATGGTCGGACATGCTGGCGAGCAATCTCTCCAGCGTGTTCCTGGTGACTCATGCGGTGCTGCCCGGCATGGCGCAACGTGGCCGCGGGCGCGTCATCAACGTATCGTCCACGGCGGGCCTGACCGGCTACGCTTACGTCTCGGCCTATGTCGCCGCCAAGCACGGCGTTGTCGGGCTGACGCGTGCGCTCGCGCTCGAATATGCGCGTCGCGGCGTCACCGTGAATGCGGTCTGTCCCGGCTATACCGATACGCCGTTGGTGGCTGAGGCGGCCGCCAACATCGTCGCCAAGACCGGCCGCAGCGAAGCCGAAGCACGCGCAGCCCTGGCGAAAGTCAATCCGATGCAGCGGCTGGTGACGCCTGAGGAAGTCGCGGACACCATTCTTTGGCTCGCTTCCTCTAGCTCATCGTCCATCAATGGACAGGCCATTGCCGTCGCAGGCGGCGAGGTCTTCACGGGATAAAAGAAACGCCCAAGGAAAAAATCATGTCTGAGATGAAAGCAAAGCTCCGGCCGTTCAAGGACTATCAGGCGCGCCATTTCAAATGGGCAACCGATGACGATGCCCGCGTCGCCACGATCACGCTGAATCGGCCGGACAAGAAGAATCCGCTGACGTTCCAGTCCTACGAGGAACTGCGCGATCTCTTCCGCGATCTCGCCTACGCCTCAGATGTCCGCGCCATCGTGCTGACCGGGGACGGCGGCAATTTTTGCTCCGGCGGCGACGTGTTCGAGATCATCGAGCCGCTGACGCGGATGGCGATGCCCGACCTGATCGCGTTCACGCGCATGACCGGCGATGTCGTGAAGGCGATGCGAAAATGCCCGCAGCAGATCGTCGCCGCGATCGACGGCATCTGCGCCGGCGCCGGCGCGATGCTGGCGCTCGCCTCCGATCTGCGGCTGGCGACGCCGCAGGCCAAGACCGCCTTCCTGTTCACGCGCGTGGGCCTCGCCGGCGCCGACATGGGCGCGTGCGGATTGTTGCCGCGGGTGATCGGGCAGGGCCGCGCGGCCGAGCTGCTCTATACCGGTCGGGCCATGAGCGCGGAGGAGGGATTTGCCTGGGGCTTTCACAACCGCCTGGTGCCGGCGCCGGAACTGCCGACCGCGGCCTATGAACTCGCCCGCTCGCTCGCCGACGGTCCGTGGTTCGCGCATGGCATGACCAAGACGATGTTCAACCAGGAATGGGCGATGGGCATCGACGAGATAGTGGAGTCGGAAGCGCAGGCGCAGGCGATCTGCATGGCGACCGGCGATTTCCGCCGCGCCTTCGAGGCGTTCGCCGCCAAGAAGAAACCGGTCTTCGAGGGGAATTGAGGCTTTGACGGGAATAAGCACATGATCGAACTCCTGCAGCCCGAAGGCTGGGCCCAGCCGGTCGGCTATGCCAATGGCGTTGCCGCGCGCGGCAAGATGATCCTTGTCGCCGGCCAGATCGGCTGGAACGCGCAATGCGTGTTCGAGACTGACGACCTCGTGGAGCAGATCGGGCAGACCCTGCGCAACGTCGTCGCGGTCGCCGCCAGCGGCGGCGCAAAGCCGGAGCATATCGTGTCGATGACCTGGTTCCTGCTCGACCGCCGCGAATATTCCGCGCGGCTGAAGGAGATCGGCGCCGTCTACCGCGACATCATGGGCCGCCGCTTCCCGGCGATGACGGCGGTCCAGGTCTCCGGCCTGATCGAGGATCGCGCCAAGGTCGAGATCCAGGCGATCGCGGTGGTTCCGGATTGAGGTGGTGAGAGCGTTAACCTTAAGCGCGCTCCACCTCCAACAAACCCGCTTGCGACGCCGGTTTGGACCATGCGACGCTGGTGCGTCGAGCGAATGCTTTCGTCATGGCCGGGCTCGTCCCGGCCATCCACGTCCTTGGTTCAGCGCGGACGGCGTGGATGCCCGGCGCAAGGCCGGGCATGACGCCGCGAGTGGAGTAGGGCGATGAAGGCGATTATCGTTGGCGGCGGGATTGGCGGGCTCACGACGGCGCTGATGCTGCGGGCTCGCGGCATCGCTTGCGAATTGTTCGAGCAGGCGGAGACGATCCGCGAGCTCGGGGTCGGCATCAACACCTTGCCGCATGCAATCCGCGAACTCGCCGGGCTTGGCCTGCTTGACGCGCTCGACAAGGTCGCGATCCGGACCCATGAACTGTTCTACCTGACGCGCCATGGCCAGCAGGTCTGGCACGAGAAGCGCGGGCTGGACGCCGGCCACGACGTGCCGCAATTCTCCGTCCATCGCGGCCGTCTGCAGGGCGTCATCCATCAGGCTGTGGTCGAGCGGCTTGGCGGCGAGGCGATCCACACCGGCTGCCGGCTCGGCGCGTTCACGCAGGATGAAGGCGGCGTCACGGCCTATTTCTTCGATCGTGCGGGGGCACATATGCACACCGCTCGCGCTGATATCCTGATCGGCGCCGACGGCATCCACTCGAAAGTGCGCGAGACGCTGTTTCCGAACGAAGGCCCGCCGTGCTGGAACGGCCTGATGCTGTGGCGCGGTGCCGCCGACTGGCCCGCGTTCCTGACCGGCCGCTCGATGATCATCGCCGGGGGCCTGAACGCCAAGGCCGTGATCTATCCGATCGCGGAAGGCTCGAGCCCGGCCAGCCGTCTCACCAATTGGGCGGTGATGGTGCGGATCGGCGATGGCGCGTCACCGCCGCCGCGCCGCGAGGGCTGGTCGAATCTCGGCAGGCGGGAAGAGCTGATGCCGCATGTCACAGGCTTCTCGATCCCGCAGGTGGACTTTGCAGCGCTGGTCGGCGCCACGCCGGAATTCTGGGAGTATCCGTGCTGCGACCGCGATCCCTTGCCGTATTGGACGAGCGGGCGCGTCACCTTGCTCGGCGATGCCGCGCATCCGATGTATCCGGTCGGCTCCAACGGCGCCTCACAGGCCATCCTCGATGCGCGGTGCCTCGCGGATGCGCTGGCGCGCTCCGAGCATCCGCGCCAGGCGCTGGTCGCCTATGAACGCCAGCGCCTGCCGATGACCGCCGACATCGTCGCCTCCAACCGCCGCGGCGGGCCGGAGGGCGTGATCGATGCGGTCGAGCAGATCGCCCCGCAGGGGTTTACGGATATCGACACCATCCTCAGCTACGAGGCCCGCGAAGCAATCGTGCGCGGCTACGCCGCCAAGGCCGGCTTCGCCGCCCGCGTGGTGGCGCGGCAGTAGCTCGGTGCCCACCTCTCCCCAGCGGGGAGAGGTCGGATCGCATCGCCAGATGCGATCCGGGTGAGGGGGCGGTGTCCACGAGGGAGCAAAACCCCTCACCCGGCGCTTCGCGCCGACCTCTCCCTTCGGGAGAGGTGGAAAGCGGCGCCCCATCCCGAGCTACGAACTTAAGCAGCCGCCGGCGGCGGCAGGAAGTGGATGTTGTACTCGGCGGCGAGTTTCACCACGTCATCCGGGTTCTGCTCCCGCATGTTGTGGATCGCCCAGAACAGGTCGTAGAGCCGGCGCGTCGGCGACACCCAGAACAGCGTCTTCGCCGCCTGCTGTGACTTGTTGAAGATGCCGTGCGGCTTGCCCATCGGCAGGCGCACGAGATCGCCTGGCGTCGCCGATTCATCGGCGCCGTCGAGCATGAAGTCGAGCTTGCCTTCGAGGATGTAGAGATATTCGTTCTGGTCGGGATGGATGTGCGGCGGCACGAAGGTGCCGGGCGGAAACGTCGCATGCCACGAGAACGAATGCTCGGTGCGGTTCTTCGGCACATAGGTCTGGCCGAGGATGTTCCAGGTGATGCCCTGCATGCCCTCGTTGGCGCGGGTGATGCCCGCGATCTCGTCGTTCATTGTTCCACTCCCTCGCTTACTTGCCTGAGCAATCCTTGGCGTAACGGTCGCCGTAGTTCTCGAACACCTTTTGTACGATCTCGGTCTGGAACTTTCCATCAGGACGTTTGGCGACCTGGGTCAGATAGAAGTCCTGGATCGGATAGCCGTTGGCGTTGAACTTGAAGCCGCCGCGAAGCGAAACGAAATCGGCCTTCTTCAGCGCCGCCGCGACCGCCTCCTTGTTGGAGAGGTTGCCGTTCACCGCTTTCACAGCGCTGTCGATCAAGAGCGCCGCATCATAGGCTTGCATGGCGTAGGTGCCGGGGACGCTCTGGTAGGCGGCTTCATAGGCCGCCACGAACTTCTTGTTCTGGGGATTGTCGAGGTTGGGCGCCCAGTTGGCGCCGCCGAACATGCCGACCGCCGCATCCTGCTGGGCCGGCAGCGTGGATTCATCGACCGTGAAGGCCGATAGCACGGGCACGGTGGCGCCGGCCTGCCTGTACTGCTTCACCAGATTGACGCCCATGCCACCCGGCATGAAGGTGAACAGCGCATCCGGCTTCAGCGAGGAGATTTTTGTCAATTCGGGCTGAAAGTCGAGCGTGTTGAGCGGCGTATAGGATTCATCGACGATCTCGCCCTTGTAGTCGAGCTTGAAGCCGGCCACCGAGTCGCGTCCGGCCTGATAGTTCGGCACCAGGAGATAGACGCGCTTGTAGCCGCGATCCTGCGCGACCTTGCCGAGGATCTCGTGCACCTGATCGTTCTGATAGGAGGTGACGTAGAAGAATGGGTTGCATTCCTTGCCGGCGTAGCTCGAGGGTCCGGCGTTGGGCGAGATCAGGAACGTCTTGTTCTCGGTCACGGGGCGATGGATCGCCTGCAGGATGTTGGAGAAGATCGGCCCGACCACGAAATCGACCTTGTCGCGCTCCAGGAGCCCGCGCACCTTGGTCACCGCGCCATCCGGCTTGAGCTCGTCGTCGACATTGACGACCTCGACCTCGCGGCCCGCCATCTTGCCGCCGAGATCCTTGATCGCCAGCGCAAAACCGTCGCGCACCTGCTGGCCGAGCGCGGCAGCCGGGCCCGACGTCGTCACGATGACGCCGATCTTGATCTTCTCCTGCGCCAGCGCAGGTCCGGCAGCAAGGGCGAACAGCGCCGCCAGTCCTGCCAACTTCAATGCCCGTTTCATGGTCTGTCCCCGCGCCAACAAAGATCAAAATCCCGCGCCACAGCTTATTCTGACGACGGCAAGCGCCGCAAGCGAATGCCTCGCCGCGTCTCGACCGCCCGCCGAGCGCATGCAAGCCCGCATGCAAGCGCCGCGCCAAATTGCTTGAAGCTTAAAGAGATCCCGCGATATCATGGAGCATCGCTCATTCGGCTTGCGATATGCCGCGAATTGCTTGAAGGTCAAAACGATCGGCTGCGATTGGCGCCGCGAAAGGCGTGACTACCCATGATGCTTGATTCCGAGACAAAAGCGGTCGAACTGCCGGAGGATCACGGCACCGAGCTTCGGCTCTGGCTTCGGCTCCTGACCTGCACCACCCTGATCGAGGGCGAGGTGCGCAGCCGCCTTCGCGAGCGCTTCGACGTTACGTTGCCGCGCTTCGACCTGATGGCCCAGCTCGACAAGGTGCCTGATGGCATGACGCTCTCCGACCTCTCCAAGCGGATGATGGTGTCGAACGGCAATGTGACCGGTCTGGTCGAACGGCTGGTGGAATCCGGTCATCTCGACCGCCGCACCTCGGAGACCGATCGGCGCGTGCAGTTCATCCGGCTGACAAAGCTCGGCCGCGCCGAGTTCCGCAAGATGGCCGCCGAGCACGAGACCTGGATCGCCGATGTCTTCGCCGACCTCTCGCGCAAGGATATCAGCGAATTGATGCGGCTGCTCGCCAAGACAAAGGCGTCGGCGCAGCGATCGGCCAAAGCGCGGACGCCATGAGCGGCGTGGCTGGGGTCGACTACGAGGTCGAATACAACAACCGCGCGCGGGTACCGGAACATCCCGCGCTGATCGAAGGCTGGGCCAGGGACGCGGCCGCCTATCGCGCGCAGCATGCGCCGCGCCGCATCGCCTACGGCCCGGGCAATCGCCACACCATTGATTTGTTTGAAAGCAGCGAGGGGCCGATCGTCGTCTTTATCCACGGCGGCTATTGGCAGGCGCTCGACGGCTCCTTCTTCAGCCATTGCGCGCGCGGGCTCAATGCCCACGGAGTCACGGTTGCCGTGCCAAGCTACGATCTCTGTCCCACTGTCACCATTGCCGACATCATCGGCCAGATGCGAGATGCCTCGCGCGTATTGGCTCGGCTTGGCCGACCGCTGGTGGTGAGCGGCCATTCCGCGGGCGGGCATCTCGCCGCCTGCATGCTCGCGACCGATTGGCCGGCGCTCGATGCGTCGCTGCCGAAGCGGCCGGTCATATCCGCCTATTCGATCTCGGGCCTGTTCGAGCTCGCGCCGCTGGTCGAAACCTCGATCAACAAGGCATTGCGTCTGGATGCCGCGGCGGCCGAGGCTGCAAGTCCGCTGTTCTGGCGGCCGCCGGCCGGAGCAGCGCTGGATGCGGTGGTCGGCGAAACCGAAAGCGCCGAATATCATCGGCAAAGCCGCACCATCGTCGAACAATGGGGCGCGGCCGGCGTTGCCACCCGCTTCGGCGTCGTCGCCGCTGCCAATCATTTCACCGCGATCGCGCCGCTCGCCGATCCGGACTCGGCGATGGTCACGCGCCTGCGCGAATTGGCGCAGGACTGAATTCTCCGAAGCGCAAAATCGGCTCTTGCGTGAAATTGTTTTAAGTATAAAATTGTTGCCGGATACGCTGCCGGGCGTCCTCGATGTGTGATCGTGAGCATTCTTGCTGGAAAGCGAGGGGCGATGGATATGGCAGTTCTTGCACCGAAGCTGGGCCCTTCCGCCCATGTCGACACGTTCACGCGCGACAATCTTCCGCCATTCCATCAATGGCCGGACCTGCTGCTCGACCGGCCTGAATTTCAATATCCAGAATATCTCAATGCCGCAGTCGAACTGACCGACCGCATGGTCGAGAAAGGCTTTGGCGACCACACTGCGCTGATCGGCAACGGCCGCCAGCGCACCTACAAGGAATTGACCGACTGGTCCAACCGCCTTGCGCATGCGCTGGTCGAGAACTACGGGGTCAAGCCCGGCAACCGCGTGCTGATCCGCTCCGGTAACAATCCGGCCTTCGTCGCTGCCTGGCTCGCCGCGACCAAGGCCGGCGCCGTGGTCGTCAACACCATGCCGATGCTGCGCGCCGGTGAACTGGCGAAGATCGTCGATAAGGCGGAAATCTCGCTGGCGCTAACTGATAGCCGTATCGCCGACGAACTTGTCGCCTGTGCCAAGACCAGCAAATTCCTCAAGCAGGTCGTCAATTTCGACGGCACGCAGAATCACGACGCCGAGCTCGACCGCGTCGCATTGAGCAAGCCGGTGCGGTTCGACGCGGTCAAGACCGGCCGCGATGACGTGGCGCTATTAGGATTCACATCGGGCACGACCGGCGAGCCGAAGGCGACGATGCATTTCCACCGCGATCTCCTGATCGTCGCGGACGGCTATGCGAAGGAAGTGCTAGATGTCACCGAGAACGACGTCTTTGTCGGCTCGCCGCCGCTGGCCTTCACGTTTGGCCTCGGCGGGCTTGCGATCTTTCCTTTGCGGTTCGGCGCCACCGCGACGCTGCTGGAAAACGCCGCGCCGAACCAGATGGTCGAGATCATCGAGACCTACAAGGCCACGATCTGCTTCACCGCGCCGACCGCCTACCGTGCGATGATGGCCGCGATGGACAACGGCGCCGATCTGTCATCGCTGCGCATCGCTGTTTCCGCCGGCGAGACGTTGCCGGCGCCGGTGTTCGAAAGCTGGACCAGGAAGACCGGTAAGCCGATTCTCGACGGCATCGGCAGCACGGAGATCCTGCACATCTTCATCACCAACCGGATCGGCGATGCCGTGGCGGGCACGACCGGACATCCGGTTTCCGGCTATGAGGCAAAAATCGTCGACGACGACATGAACGAGTTGCCGCCCGGCAAGGTCGGTAAACTCGCGGTGCGCGGCCCGACCGGGTGTCGCTATCTCGCGGATGCGCGCCAAACCAAATATGTGCGCGATGGCTGGAACCTGACCGGCGACGCGTTCGTGCGCGACGAGAATGGCAGGCTCTCCTTCGTCGCCCGCGCCGACGACATGATCATTTCTTCCGGCTACAACATCGCAGGTCCCGAGGTCGAGGCCGCGCTGCTGACACATCCAGATGTCGCGGAATGTGCGGTGGTCGGGCAGGTCGATGAAGAGCGCGGGCAGATCGTCTCGGCCTATGTCGTGCTGAAGCAGGGCTGCCGCTGCGACGAGTTGCAGGTCAAGCTCTTGCAGGATCACGTCAAGGCCAGGATCGCGCCGTACAAATATCCCCGCGCCATCAGCTTCGTCGATGCGCTGCCGAAAACGCAGACCGGCAAGATCCAGCGCTTCAAGTTGCGAGAAGCGAGCTGAGCTCGGACAATTCAGTCCTGCTCTTCCCGCATCCGGCCGATCAGGAGGTCGGCCACCAGCCGGCAGGACGGCGACAGGTTTCGGCTCGCCAGCCGGACCATGGTGACCTGCGTCGCCTCCAGCCGCTTGTCGCGTAGCGGCACGGCAACGAGCAGGCCCGCCTCCAGCGCCTGCACCGCGGCCACACGCGGCAAGAAGGTGGCGAGATCGGTGCGCGCGGCAAGCCTTTGTGCGAAGGCGAGCGAGTTGGTCTCGGTGCACACCTCGAGCCTGACCTTGGCCTGCGCGCAGGCGCGATCGACCTCCTGACGAATGCCGAAGGACGGATCGGGAACCACAACGCGTAGCCCTGCGAGTTCCTTCACCGTGCAGCTCGCCTTGTTCGCCAACGGATGGCGTGGCGAGACGATCAGGCACAGCGACTGCCGCATTCGCCCGAGCTCGATCAGGTCGCTGCGCGGCGCGCGGCCGAACACGAAGCCGAGGTCAGCATCGTTATGGCCAACCTTCTCGGCCACGTCGCGCGAGCCCACCATTGTCATCGAGATCGAGATGCCCGGATAGTCGCCGGCAAGGTCAACGGCGAAATTCGACAGGAAGCTCATCAGCATGCCCTCGACGGTGGCGATCCTGACCTGTCCACGCCGCGAGCTGTCGAATTCCTGCACCTTGACGCGAATGCCGTCGAGCTGATTGCGGTTCTCGACCGCGTAGCGGTACAGCAAATGGCCGGCGCCGGTGAGCTGCATCCCGCGCGGGCCGCGCTCGAACAGCTTTGCCGATAGCTCCTCCTCGATCGCCTGCATCTGCCGGCTGATCGCGCTCGGCGCGATCCGCAGCGTAGCAGCCGCTTGCTTGATCGAGCCGCATTGAGTGACCTCTCGGAAATATCGGATGGCGGCTGACTCGATCATGCGGCGTTCGTCCTCCTGTCGGTCTGCCCAACAAGATGGCAGGCGCTGACCAGGGATCGAATTATTCGACCTCAGACCTCTAATTTCAATGCTTTTATTCGAATGCGGGATTTGCCATGATTTTTCCATTCGGTCTGGCCGCCATGGAGAAATATTCTATGAATAAGTCTTGGGTCACTCGTTGCGCGCGTCTTGCAACCCCAATATGGGCGGCAGCGGTTCTCTCCGGCGCGCTGGCTTCTAACGCGTCGGCCGAGGACGTCATCCGTTTCGGGGCCCCGCTGCCGATCACCGGCCCGCTCGCGCCTGAGGCGATCAAGCAGCAGCAGGGCTACGACCTCTGGGCCGACGAGGCGAACAAGGCCGGCGGCATTTCCGTCGGCGGCAAGAAATACAAGGTCGAGATCGTCTACGCCGACTATCAGTCGAACACGCCGCGCGCGGTACAGGCGACCGAGCAGATGATCAGCCAGGACAACGTCAACTTCATGTTCGGCGCCTTCGGTTCCGGCGCGGCCAAGGCGGCGAGCACCGTGTCCGAGAAGTACAAGGTGCCGACGCTGGCGGCGACCGCGTCCTCCGTCCAGGTCTACGACCAGGGCTACAAATATCTGTTTGGCACCTTCACGCCGAACGACACGCTGACGACGCCGCTGACACAGATCATCAAGGCCAAGGTGCCCGAGGTGAAGAAGGTCGCCATCCTCGCGCGCAACGACCTGTTCCCGCTCGCGATCGCGCAGGAGATGGAGAAGTCGGCGAAGGCGAACGGCTTCGACCTCGTCTATTTCGAGAAATATGCGATCGGCACGCTCGATCACTCGGCGGCGCTGTCGCAGATCAAGTCGCTGGCGCCGCAATGGATCTTCGTCACCGGCTACATCAACGACCTGCTCCTGGTGCGCAAACAGATGGTCGACCAGGAGATGAAGGCGCCGGTCGTCACCATGATCGCCGGTCCCGCCTACCAGGAATTCATCGAGTCCGGTGGCAAGACCGCCGAGAACATCACCAGCGCCTCCTGGTGGCATCCGGCCGCGCGATATGAGGGCAAGGACATCTTCGGCGCGACCGAGAATTTCGTGAAGCTGTTCAAGGCCAAGTACAAGAGCGAGCCGGACTATGGCCAGGCGTCGGCGGCGTTGTGCGGCGCGCTGTTCCAGATGGCGATCGAAAAGGCCGGCTCGCTCGATCGCGACAAGGTACGCGATGAACTCGCCAAGCTCGACGTGGTGACCTTCTTCGGCCCCGTCAGGTTTGGTGCCAATGGCCAGATCAACTCGCTCGATCCGCCGGTCTTCCAGATCCAGAGCGCCAAGCCCGTGGTGCTGTTCCCGGAAGCCATCAAGCAGGGCGATCTCAAGGTCGGTGTCAATTGATGACCAACCGTCAGTGCGAGCGAAGCGAAGCAATCCATGTCTCCACAAGTAGAAAGAATGGATTGCTTCGTCGCTTCGCTCCTCGCAATGACGACACTCTTGAGCTGATCGGTTAGGGCACCCTCATGCACGCAGCCCAGATCCTGGTGAACGCCGTCGTTCTCGGCTGCCTTTATGCCTGCATCGCGATCGGCTTCTCGCTGGTCTGGGGCGTGCTCAACGTCATCAACCTGATCCACGGCTCCTTCATCGTGCTCGGCGCTTATCTCGCCTACGGGCTCTACAACGCGCTGCACATCTCGCCCTGGTACTCGGTCGCGGTCGCTGCGCCGCTGTTCTTCGTGCTCGGCTACCTCCTGCAGCGGCTGTTGCTCAACCGCGTGATCACCGCCCCCGTGCTGGTGACGCTGACGATGACGTTCGGGCTCGACCTGATCCTGAACAACGCGATGATCTATTTCTTCAAGGCTGATTACCGCAAGCTGACGCTGACGCCGTCGCTCGGCTCGGTCTCGATCTTCGATGTGGTGGTTCCGGTCGATCGTCTGATCGCGACCGTCTCCGCGCTGGCGCTGACCGGATTGCTCTATCTCCTGCTGCGACGCTCGCGCGTCGGGCGCGCCATCGTCGCGGTGCGGCTGGACCGCGACGCGGCGGTGCTGATGGGCGTTGACGTCAAGTCGATCTACGCCATCGCGTTTGGCCTCGGTGCTGCGCTTGCCGGCTGCGCCGGCGTGCTGATGGCGCTGATCTTTCCGATCTCGCCCTTGACCTCGTCGGGCTATCTCGGAAAGGCCTTCGTGGTCTGCGTGCTCGGCGGCCTCGGCAGCGTCTCGGGCGCGCTCGCGGGCGGGCTGCTGCTGGCGCTGGTCGAAGGGATCGGCTCGACGTTCTTCGGTCCGGCCCATGCGACCACGCTGTCCTTCATCCTGCTCATCGTCTTCCTGATCCTGCGCCCGCAGGGGCTCCTTGGCCGGAAGGGTTTTGAATGACGAAGTCGAATATCGCTCTGCTTGTCCTGCTCGCGGTCGTCGCATCGCTGCCGCTGTTTGGCGGCGCCTATGCGCTGCGGCTCGGCACTATCGCCTGCATGTATGCGATCCTCGCGCTGTCCTGGAACGTGGTCGGCGGCTTTGCCGGCTATCCCTCGTTTGCGACCGCCGCCTTCTTCGGCTTCGGCGCCTACACCACGGGCGTGCTGCTGGGCAAGGGATTGCCGCTCTGGCTTGGCGTCGTCATCTCCGCGGTCGCCGCCTTGTTGATCACGGCGGCACTTGGCGCGGCTCTGCTGCGCCTGCGCGGACATTACTTTGCGATCGCAAGCCTCTCGCTGGTCGAGGTGCTGCGCGAGCTCGTCAACAATGCCACCGATCTCACCGGCGGCGGCATGGGCCTCAACATCCCCCTGGTGTCCGGCTCCGGCGTGCTCGCGGAGGCGATGTTCTTCTTTTACGCTATGTGGATCCTGCTGCTGCTCACCGCGCTGATGGTGATGGCCGTCGCTGGCTCGAAGCTCGGCTTCGGGCTCGCCTGCATCCGCCAGAACGAGACCGCCTCCAGCATGGTCGGCCTCAACACCACGCTTTACAAGAGCATCGCCTTCGGCCTGTCGGCTTGTTTTGTCAGCGCGGCCGGCGGCGTCTATGCCGCCTGGGTGCACTATATCGACCCGTCCGATGTCTTCGACATTCTCTATTCGGTGAAACCGATCGTGATGGCGCTGATGGGCGGCCTCGGCTCGCCGCTCGGCGTTGCCTGCGGCGCATTCCTCTATCTCGGATTAGAGGAAGTGGTCTGGCGCAACTACATCCAGATCCACACCGGCGTGCTCGGGCTGATCATCGTCCTCTTGCTGCTGTTCCTGCCGCATGGCCTGATTTCGTTGCGGCCGTCCAACCTCTGGCGACGGGTCAAGCATGTCTGAGATCCTTCGCCTCGAGAACGTATCAAGGCATTTCAGCGGCCTGCAGGCGCTGCGCGACGTCACGCTCACCGTCAACAGAGGCGAGGTGCTCGGCCTGATCGGACCAAACGGCGCCGGCAAGACCACGCTGGTCAACACCATCTGCGGCGTCACGCCGGCCAATTCGGGGAAGATCGCTTTCGACGGCAACGACATTACGCGCATCAAGACCTATCAGGCGGCGCGGCTCGGCCTGTCGCGCACCTTCCAGATCGTGCAACCCTTTGCCGAGTTCACCGCGCTGGACAATGTCGCGGCGGCTGCTCTGTTCTCGCAGCCGGGTCAAAGCCTGAAGGTGGCGCGCGAGCAGGCAATGGCCCATCTGGTCTATGTCGGCCTCGAGCTGCAGGCCAATCACCCTGCCGCGACGCTGACGCTCGCCATGCGCAAGCGGCTGGAGCTTGCGAAAGCGCTCGCGATGAATCCGAAACTGCTGTTCCTCGACGAGGTCAATGCCGGTCTCAACAGCGCCGAGGTCGAGCGCGCGACCAAGCTGATCCATGAGCTTGCCGCCAGCGGCATCACCATCGTGATGATTGAGCACCTGATGAAGGTGGTGCTCAATGTCTGCACCCGCATCGCGGTGCTGCACAACGGTGCGCTGATCGCCGATGGCGCGCCGCGCGAGGTGATCGAGAATCCCGCTGTTGTCGAGGCCTATCTCGGCCAGCAATATGCCAAACGGAATGCCGCCCGTGGCTAGCTCCCTGATCCTCGAACTGAAAGGGCTGTGCGCCGGCTATGGCGAGATCCAGGTGCTGTGGGGCATCGATCTCGACGTTCGCCGCGGCGAGATCACCGCGTTGATCGGCTCCAACGGCGCCGGCAAGACCACGCTGATGCGGGCATTGTCGGGCCTGATCCCGACCACGGCGGGCAGTTATTTCTCGGAAGGCCGCGATCTCACCGGCGACACCGCCGCCGGGATCCTTGCCCACGGCATCGTGCATGTGCCGGAGGGGAGGCGGCTGTTCGGCGCGATGAGTGTCGAGGAGAACCTGCTGATGGGCGCCTATTTGCGCGACGCCGGCCGCGCCGAGATCAATCGCGACCTCGATCAGGTCTATGCCACGTTCCCGAAGCTGCGCGAGCGGCGGCGGCAGGCGGCGGCGACCTTGTCCGGCGGCGAGCAGCAGATGTGCGCGATCGGCCGCGGCCTGATGAGCGCGCCGCTGCTGTTGATGATCGACGAGCTTTCGCTCGGGCTTTCGCCCTTGCTGGTCGAGCAGCTCGTGGCGGCGCTGCGCGAGCTCAACGCTGGCGGCACGTCGATCCTGCTGGTGGAGCAGGACGTCACCATCGCGCTCGATCTCTGCCACCGCGCCTTTGTCATGGACATGGGCCGTATCGTGCGAAGCGGTTCGGGAAGCGACCTGCTTGCCGATCCGATCGTTCGCGATGCCTATCTCGGCGTTCTCCACGAATGACCGAACCCGGGCTTTTCTAGCCCCTTTACGTTGCAAAGAGGTGTCATGATTACGACCATCGAGGTTCAAGACGGCGGTTATCGCTTCATGCCAGGCGTCAGCCAGTATTCCTGCGGGATCGGCGCGCTACCCGGTTTCACCATCGAGCGCGTCCGTTTTGCCGATCCGGTGCCGCTGAAGGCGGGCTTTGTGCGGATCGCCGAAATCCTCAAGAATGCCGGCCGTCCTCTCACGGCGTTCGGCGCCTGCGAATTGCGCTCGCCCGCACCGTTCACCGAAGAGGGCTTTCGCGCCTTCAACGAGATCTACATCAAGACCCTGATCGAATGGGGCGTCATGAAGGACGGCATCAATCCGGTGGCGCGCAGCAATGTCTGCCCGAAGATCGATCCGCCGTCCGAGCCCTGCTTCCACGCCTTTTCCTACACGGTGCCGGCGCCGCAGGCTGCGCCGTCCTTCGTGGTCGCCGGCAGCGGCGAGTCAGCTGAAGGCAAGGCGAACTATCGCGATCACATCATCAGCCCCGGCGACGTCAGCCCGGCGGGCATGCTTGCCAAGGCAAAATGGGTGCTGGACGAGATGGAACGCCGCATGAGCGCGTTCGGCGGCACCTGGAAGCAGACCACCGGCGTGCAGCTTTACACCGTGCAGGACGTCTATTCGATCCTGGAAAGCGAGCTCGGCCGCCGTGGCGTGTTCAGGAACGGCCTGACCTGGCATTTCAACCGCCCGCCGGTGGTCGGTCTCGACTACGAGATGGATTGCCGCTGCGTTCACATCGAAAAGGTGATCGCGGTGGGATGACGCCTTCTCGCCGCCTTTTGCGAGGAGACACGGGAGAGAGGTGAGGCGCAGCTCACCTCTCGATCTCGCATCACCGCGCCAACTCGCATCAAAAGCGCGTGTTGGCGCGCGTTCAACCGAGCCGCTTCCTTGACAGGTGAGGAGCCAATCGTTTCCTTTGCTGCTCTCGATCTGGCCCGGCTGGGACGTCAATGCAAAGCGAAGCGGCAGTCATCAGGCGGCGTGATCTTTTCTCGTTGATCGGCGCGATGGCCGGCAGCGCGGCGATGTATCACGCGATGACCAGCCTGGGCTTTGCCTCCGAGTCGACTTACAAGGGGCCGGTGAGGCTCGAAGGCGACCCGAAGGGCGCATCCGTCCTGATCCTCGGCGCGGGACTTGCCGGCATGACGGCGGCGCTGGAGTTGCGCAAGGCGGGCTACAAGGTCCAGATCCTCGAATTCAACAACAGGGCAGGCGGCCGCAACTGGACGCTGCGCGGCGGCGACACGTTCGTCGAACTCGGCGGCTACAAGCAGACCTGCGAATTCGATCACGGTCTCTACATCAACCCGGGCCCGTGGCGGATTCCCTACCACCATCGTGCATTGCTCGATTATTGCAGGCGGCTCGGGGTTGCGCTCGAACCCTTCATTCAGTTGAACCACAATGCTTATCTCCACGCCTCGCGAGCGTTCGGCGGCGAGCCGCAAAAAATCCGCGCGATCAAGGCGGATTTCCAGGGCCAGGTTTCCGAACTGCTCGCGAAAGTGACCCAGCAGGGCAAGCTCGACGAAGCGGTGTCCAAGGAAGATCAGGAGATCCTGCTGCAGGCGCTGCGCTCCTGGGGCGCACTCGATTCCGACTACAGGTACAATGCCAATCTCCTCTCGGCCGAGTTCCGCGGCTATGCGCGCGAGCCCGGCGGGGGCTTGAGCTCCGCGCCGCTGCCGAGCGATCCCGTCACCTTGTCGGATCTCTTGCGATCACGCGTCTGGCGCTACTTGCAGAGTTTTGCGCGCTACAATTTCCAGACCACGATGTTCCAGCCGGTCGGCGGCATGGACATGATCGGCAAGGCCTTTGCAAAAGAGGTCGGCGACCTCATCCGCTATAACGCCAAGGTGACGCAGATCCAGCAGAACGACCGCGGCGTCACGGTGAGCTATGTCGACACGACAAATCCGTCGACGGTGCTGCACGCAAAAG
This sequence comes from Bradyrhizobium sp. Leo78, assembly GCF_059512425.1. Classification (NCBI taxonomy): domain Bacteria; kingdom Pseudomonadati; phylum Pseudomonadota; class Alphaproteobacteria; order Hyphomicrobiales; family Nitrobacteraceae; genus Bradyrhizobium; species Bradyrhizobium sp. Leo78. The sequence continues at coordinate 170,096 of NZ_JCAMOT010000006.1, read as the reverse complement.
CGGATTGGTGCATCTGCACGATCCCGTTGTCGATCCTGAGCCAGATCCCGATCGACGTCGGCAGCCGCATGGAGGCCGCGATCGACGCCGTTTCCTATGCCGGCGCGGTCAAGATCGGCCTGCAGTTCAAGCGCCGCTTCTGGGAGGAAGACGAGGCGATCTATGGCGGCATCACCTATACCGACCTGCCGATCCGGCAGATCGCCTATCCCAATGAAGGCTTCAATCGCGCCGGACGCGGCGTGCTGCTCGGCGCCTATCTGTTCGAGGGTGCGAATGCCTATGAGTTCACCGCGATGACGCCGGCAGAACGGATCGCAAGCGCCGTCGAGTTCGGTTCCATGATCCATCCGCAATACAAACAGGAGTTCGAGAACGGCGTTGCGGTCGCCTGGCACCGCGTGCCCTTCACTCTCGGCTGCAGCGGCGAATGGACCGACGAGGGCAGGGTGAAGCACTACAAGAACCTGTGCCAGATCGACGGTCGGATCGTGCTGGCCGGCGAGCATGCATCCGATCTGCCGGCCTGGCAGGAGGGGGCGATCCTGTCTTCGCTCGACGCCATTGCACGATTGCACGAGCGGGTGGTGAAAACATGAGGTCGACGAAAGCCCATTTCGTTGCGCCAGGGGCAGGCGCCGTACTGCTCGCGTTCCTCCCTGCGGCCGCGGACTTCGCGCAGGACAACCCCGCCACGCGCCCGACCTTCAGCTCGGGCTACCGCTTCGTCGAAATGACCGGCGAGGAATTGTTCGCCAATGTCTGCCAAGGCTGCCACATGCCCGATGCCTCGGGTGCCGCCGGCGCGGGGGCCTATCCCTCGCTGATCGCCAACCGGAATCTTGCGACCTCCAGCTATGCCGTCCATCTCGTCGTCAACGGCCGGCGCGGCATGCCGGCCTTCGGCGACATGATGACCGATGGTCAAGTCGCCGCGGTTGTGAATTATCTCAGGACGCATTTCGGCAACAGCTACACGGACGCGGTGACGGCCAGGGAAGTCGCGGAAGCGCGCCGGTGAAGCACTGTTAAACGGGGGATCAGATGAAATTTCGCACGATGCTGCCGATTGTCCTGCTCGCGGCGATGGCTTCCGCGCCCGCGCAGGCCGAGATCGTCCGGCATCCAATTCCGAATTCGACATTTCCGATTGCGCAATCTGTGCAGGTCACCGGCAACGCCACGATCTATTATGTCAGCGGCCAGGTGCCGCCGGTGATCAACAAGGACGCCGATCCTTCGAGCCGGGACGCCTATGGCGACACCAAGACCCAGAGCGTCGGCGTGCTCAATCGGATCAAGGGCATCCTTGACGGGCTCGGCCTCGGCATGGGCGATGTCATCAAGATGCAGGTGTTCCTGGTGCACAGCCCGAACGCGCCGATGGATTTCAAGGCCTTCATGGAAGGCTACACGCAGTTCTTCGGCGGCAGCCAGCCGAACCTGCCGGCGCGCTCAGTGGTCGGCGTCGCCTCGCTTGCCAATCCTGGCTTCCTGGTCGAGATCGAGGTGGTCGCGGCGAAGGACACTAAGTAATTCACGGCTGGGCGATTCACTCGCCCGGAACAAGGCTCCCGAGCGGCGGCCGCGAGAGACGCCGGTGCCTTCGCCGCGAAAGATACAGCAAAAGGCCGGTGACCACGAACAGCGGCATCAGCGCGGCGGCGAGCATGAATAGCAGCTTGCCCGGCCAGCCAAAGATGCTGCCGCGATGAATATCCAAGACGCTCGAAAGCATCCGCTCGCCGACGGGCTTGTCCGCGTAAATCTCCGATGACACTAGCCGGCCAGTGATGGCGTCGATGCGGAATTCGTCGCGCGCGCCCGGATGCGACGCATCGCGCGCCCAGGACCGGACCCGCACGACAGTGCCTGCATCAGGCGGCGCGAGTAGGGCCGTCGCGTAGCGGCCGCCCTGTTCGTGCAGGAATGTCGACCATACGCGATCGAGCGCAACCGGTTTGGTCTCTGCTGCGCTGACGTCTCGCGCCGGCTTGGGCTTCATCGGCGCGGCGGCAGTCGAAGGACGCGACAGCAGCCAGGTGGCGCCGCTCTTGTACCAGTCGAACGAATACCACAGGCCGGTGAGCACCATCACGAGGTAGATCGGCAGCACCCAGGTTCCAGCGACGGCATGGAGCGACCTGTGGAAGCCGCGACCGCGCAACGCCAGATTCGGCTTCAGCCACATCTTCACGCTGCGGGCGCGATGGGGCCATCGCAGCACGATTCCGGAGATCAGCATCGCGATCAGTCCGATGGCAGCCACGCCCGTGATCGGCCGGCCATAGCCCTTGGCATCGCCGGGCAACAGCAGCCAGCGATGCAGCTTGCGGACGGTGACGAAAAACTCCTCTCCGCGCGGCGAGCCGAGCACACGCCCATCATAGGGATCGACATAGATCGAGGAAGGCCGCGAGCCATCCGCGCTGCGGGCAAACCGGATCCGCACCGCCGCGGACGGGTCACTGGCCATCGTCACGGACGCAACTTTGCCAGAGTCGGGATTGGCCTGCAGTCGCGCGATCAACTGGTCCGGCGTCAGCGTCGGAACCGCGCGAGCCTCGACCCGCGTGATCGCCGTATTCAGGCTGGCCTGGACTTCATCCTCGAAACTCATGATCGCGCCTGACATCCCGACCATGGCCAGCACCAGCGACAGCGCAAGGCCAATGACGGAGTGGACCTGCAACAGGGCGGTCTTGATCGAGTACTTGCTCATAAATTGGAAGGAACTGGTGGCGGGATCAGCGTCGAAATCGGCGAAGGCCTGGTGATCACCGCCCACTCAACAGCATTATCGGAACGATACCGAAAAGATATTCATCCCGCCACCCAAGCAAGGCTCACACAGTTTGTAATAGTTCTATGTTGTGTGCCGACGCGCGATTGAGCACGCACGACAATGTTTGCCGCGAAGAATAATGTCCTGTTCGCGCGCTGTATGACAATTTTGTTTTCACCTTCCGATCCGGCGGTCGCGGCGTTTTCGGCCAGGGCGCTCACTCGTCGAAGTCGACTTTCTTGACCAGAGCAACCGCAGCCTGCTGATGCGCAGCAATGCGATCGATCGGCACCGCATCGGGGCTGAACGATCCGATTTCCTCGAGGATCGGATCGCGGTCCGCCGAGGCGAGCACGGGATATTCCAGTTCGGCCGCCGCATAGATTCGCTGTGCCGCCGGCGTCACAAGGAACTCGATGAATTTCAGCGCGGCGGCCATGTGGGGCGCATGCTTCGCAATGGCTGCGCCCGTCAGATTGACATGGCTGTCGCCGCCCTTGAACGTCGTCGGGACGGCCTTGACGGTTCGGGCCCATCCGCGCAAGTCGTCGCCTTCCCGTCCGTCCCGCAATTGCGCCAGTGCCACGGTATTGGCGATGCCGATCTCGCACGTTCCTTGTGCGATCTCTCGGATCACGTCATTGTCCTTGCCAGCCGGCTTGTGGACCAAATTATTCTTCAGGCCCTTGAGCCAGGCCTCTGTCGGTCCTTCTCCGTGATGAACGAGGAAGGCCGCGATCAGTGCGATGTTGTTCTGATGCAGCGGCGAGCGCATGCACAGTTTGCCGCGCCATTTCGGATCGGCGAGGTCTTCATAGGCGATTGCGGCCAGCGGGCTGTCCCCGCGCACCATTACGACGCGGGGCCGGATGGAGAGGCCGATCCATTGCGAGGACCCGCCACGCAGGTTCGGCGGCGCGGCTCGCTCGAGCAGCGGCGATGCAAAAGTCTGCGTCAACCCCTGGTTTGAGAGCTGGGTGGTCTTGTCCAGTCCGATCGTGATCAGTACGTCCGCCGGCGACGCATCACCTTCCAACGTCAGGCGCTTGACCCAGGCTGTCTTCAACAAAGACAGGATTGACCTTGATGCCGCTGGTTTCCGTGAAAGCTGATATCACCGGCTCGATCAGATTTATCTCTCTGGTCGAGTAAAGCGTGATCTCATCGGCGCGGCCTGCCGCCATGCCAGCAACGAAGGCGGAGGCCAGCGCGACCAGCAATCCGGTGGCTACCCGCGGCATGCTCATGGCTAGAACTTCATCGTCGCCGAGAGCGAGACACGGCGCGCGTCGCCGAGAGCGACGGCCAGATTGCTCACGGCCGAGGGATAGTAAACGGTGTCGAACAGGTTCTTGACGTTCAGTTGGTAGATCACCGGCAGGTTGTCGTATTTGGTCTCATAGCTCGCAAACACGTCCGCGACCACATAGGACGGCAGCACGAACGTGTTCGCTGCATCGCCAGGCCGATCGCCGACATAATGCGCTCCGCCGCCCAGCCGGAGCCGGCCCGGCAACGCGGTGCCGAAATCGTAGACCAGGTAAAGCGAGGCCGTGTTCAGGGCGACGTTCTGCAGCGCCATGCCGGCCAGCGTGGGATCTTCGATCACCCGCGCGTCGGTGTAGCCATAGCTCCCGATCATGCTCCAATTGTCGGTCAGCCTTCCGGTGACGTCGATCTCGATGCCGCGTGAGCGGACCTTGCCGGCGGTACGAAATTCGACGATTCCCGTAGCGCTGTTGAGCTGCGATACCAGCACGTTCTTCTTGTCGATATCGTAGAACGCCACCGTTCCCGAGAGCCGCTTGTTGATGTCGAACTTGGCGCCGGTTTCCCACGAGACGCCCTCTTCGGGCGCGATATTGGAGCCAATCACCACGCCGCCGGTGAGCGGCGCGATGGTCGAGGTCGGTTTCAGTGACTGCGTATAGCTTGCGTAAAGGGACAGCTCGTCGGTGAGCTTGAGGATGGCGCCTCCGAGCGGGAGCACCTTGTCACCGGACAGATCGGTGTTGGCTTTGAATGGGCGTCCGCGCCCGGCCAACTGGTCGAAATCCATGTAGCGTACGCCGGCGACCACCGCGACCCGATCGGTCACATGCAGTGTATCCTGGAAGAACAGGGAGTATTGTCCAAGCTTGTCGGTCTGGTCGCTGTCGCTGGCGGAGACAGTCGTGCCTGGGAAGACCAGCCCATAGACCGGATCATAGAAGTTGAACGAGCGTGTCGACTGGCGGATCAGGTTCTTGCGGTAGATCGTGCGATACTGGCCGTCGCCGCCGAACAGCACATCGTTGCGCATGCCGCCGATCCAGAAGCCGCCCTGCAGGTAGGACGTTCCGTAGCTCACATTGCTGAGCGAACCCTGCGTGCCGTCATTGCTGCGCGTCTCGATGCCGGTCAAGGCATTGACGCCGGTGATGCGAAGCTGGTTGGCGCTGAATGCCTCGGTATTGTAGCTGTAGCCGGCGTAGAGCTTCCAGTCCTCGTTCAGCTGTTGCTCGACCGAGCCCTGCACCAAATCGGATGTGCCCCACATGTTGTTGAAGGGCTCGTCGAGCCGGCGGGTCGCTGGAATGGCCAGCGGCGCCTTGGTGATGGGATCGAATGCCGTGCCGCGATCGAACGGGTAGATGAAATCGCGATGCTCGTAGTTGAACTGCACCGTCGTCGTGTCGCCGTACCACGCCAGTGACGGCGCAAGCAGCGTTTCGCGGTGCCGCCCGAAATTGCGCCAATAGTCCTCGTTGACGCCATAGCCGATGAAGCGATAGGCGAGACCGCCCTGGCCGATCGGCCCGGTGATATCGAAGGTCGCATCGGCGCCGTTCTTGCTGTTGCCGTAGGTCGAGCCGAGCACGGTGATCGATCCGTGCTGATAGAGGTCCGGGCGCTTGCTGATCGTGTTGACGATGCCGCCGGGATCCATGATGCCGTACAGCAGCGATGCAGGTCCCTTCAGTACCTCGACGCTTTCGACCGCGGAATTGAAGCTGCGGCCCTGGACCAGCGGCATGCCGTTGCGCATGATCGAGCCGTCGCGATTGTCGCCGAATCCGCGCCTGATGACGGCATCCTGGGTGCCGGCGAGCGTATTGGTCTGGGTGATGCCGCTGACATTGACCAGGGCGTCGTCGATATTGCGCGGCAGTTGATCCTTCAGCACCTGCTCGGGCACGACGTTGACGACTTGCGAGGTGTCAAGCGGCGAAGCGCCGGTGCGCAGCGTGGTCGAACTGGGCATGGCGCGATAGCCGAGCTTGGCTTGGTACAGCGCCGCCGCTGCCGCCGCGGCGCGCTCGGACGGCGTAGGCTCCGCAGGCGTCACATTTCGATTACGTTGAGGCGCCGCCGCTGCCTGGGTCCGACGCGCGGAGGGGGCCGCCGGGCGCGCCGGCTTGCGCTTCTGCGTTGGCGACTCCACTGTCACAGCCGGCAAGGTCACGCTCGATTGTGCCCGCGCGATCGTCACGGAAGAGGAGCAACCAGCCAGCAAGGCGGCGGTGCCGATGAAAAAATGCGCGCGGCTGACGCCGGCTCGGTTTGGATGGTCTCCCACGAGACGGCAAACAGCACTGACTTTCACTTCGATTCACTTCCAGGACGAAATTAGCGCGGTGCCTTTAGCAGCCGCTGCGAACAGAAAGAACAGCGCTGGAATTGAATCGCTCTAAGAACGTACTTCGTACGAATGATTTGCAGATCCGTCAGGCGATACAGCGAATGCCTCTCGCCGCATCGAGCAGCTTCTTCAATTTGTAGCGAAGGAGCAGTGGAATGCTTGACAGTTGACTCCGAATAGGCCTCGCCGCCATCAGGCCTTGCATCTTGCAAAACCTCAGCGTCCCTGTCTGAATGTCGCACAACTGGGGCGAGTGGAATCGGAGACCCGAGATGGTTGAAAACGTCAGACCAAGGCTTTCAATCCTGCTGTCGACCGTACTTGCAGCGGCTCTGCTGGGAAGTCCTGCAGCCGCTGCGGAAGGGCTGAGCCCGGAGCGGCAGTTCGCGCGCGACATCTACCAGGAGCTGATCGAGATCGACACCGTCACCGCGACTGGCGACACCGCCAAGGCTGCGGAGGCGATGGCGGCCCGGTTGCGCGCCGCCGGCTTTCCGGATAGCGACGTGCAGGTGTTCTCGCCGGCACAGCGCAAGGGGAATCTGGTGGCACGGCTGCGCGGCAGCGGCGCGCGCAAGCCGATCCTCCTGCTCGCTCACATCGACGTGGTCCCGGCCAATCGCGAGGACTGGTCGGTCGATCCGTTCAAGCTGACCGAGCAGGACGGCTATTTCTATGCCCGCGGCAGCGGCGACGACAAATACATGGCCGCGGCCTTCGTCACCAACCTCATCAGATACAAGAAAGAGGGCTACAAGCCAGACCGCGATATCATCCTGGCGCTGGAAACGGATGAAGAAATCCTGGACGCCAACGGGCTCGGCATCCAATGGCTCTTGAAGAATCACCGCGACCTGATCGATGCCGAATTCGCGCTTAACGAAGGCGGCGGTGTCGGCCTGAAGGACGGCAAGCCGATCCGGAACACCGTGCAGACTTCCGAAAAAGTCTCGCTGAGCTACCTGCTCGAAGTCAAGAACAGGGGTGGCCACAGCTCGGTGCCGGTCAAGGACAACGCGATCTATCGCCTCGCCGAGGGACTGGTTCGCCTCTCGAAGTTCAGTTTCCCGATCAACCTGAACGAGACCACCCGGGCGTATTTCGAGCGCACGGCACAGTTCGAGGGTGAGCAGACGGCGTCCGACATCCGCGCCGTGCTGTCGGACAAGCCCGACCCCGCTGCGATGTCGTTTGTCCGGCTTGCGGCCAATCCTGCCTATAACGCCCAGCTCCGCACCACCTGCGTCGCGACGATGCTCGAGGGAGGACATGCCGTGAACGCGTTGCCGCAGCTTGCGACCGCCAAGGTGAACTGCCGCATCATGCCGGGCGAGCCGGTCGACGGTGTCAAGGCGACGCTGGAGCGCGTGCTTGCGGACGATCAAATCCAGGTCACTCAAATGGGCCAGCCCGTGTTGAGCGCGCCGTCGGCCCTGCACGAGGAGATCATGGGCGCAATCGATAAACTGTCGCACGAATTCTGGCCGACGGCGGCGGTGATCCCGACCATGAGCACCGGCGCCACCGACGGGAGCTATCTGCGCAACGCGGGAATCCCGACCTACGGCCATTCCGGCCTTGCCGCCGATATCAGCGACATCCGCGCCCACGGCAAGGATGAACGGATTCTGGTGAAATCATTCTACGAAGGTGAGGACTATCTCTATCGCCTGGTGAAGACGCTCGCCGGCGGAACGTGAACGCTGCCACCCGTCACTGCGAGGAGCGATAGCGACGAAGCAATCCATATCTCAACGAGCGGCGAAATGGATTGCTTCGCCCGCGTGAGGGGGCGGCGCGCCACGCCTTCTCTGTCATCGCCCGCGAACGGGCGATCCAGTATTCCAGAGGCGGTTGTGCTCAAACGGAGAGGCCACCGCATACTGGATGCCCCGCCTGAAGCGGGGCATGACCAAAGCCCGCCCAATGTTTATGCATGCGGTGAGAAGAATGAGCAGGGATTAGCTGCATTTCATGCAGTTCTGGCTGTCTTCGGGCTCGCCGACTTTTGACTGGCATTGTTAGACTACAGATAGTTTCATCTCCTGTTTCGAGCCGATGCGGATGCGTTCGTCGAACGAGCCTTTATGAAGCCTGCTCCCTTCAAATACATCGCTGCTTCATCGCTGGATCACGCGCTCTCGCTCAAGGCCGAACATGGCGATGAGGCGAGGTTCCTGGCCGGCGGCCAGAGCCTGGTCCCGGCGATGAACTTCCGTTTGGCGCGACCGGCGGTCGTGATCGATATCAACGGTCTGGATGAGGTGGCCGGCATCGATCACGGCTCGACTATTCGTGTCGGCGCGCTGACGCGCTATTGCGCGCTCGAACGGGATAGCGAGTTCCTCGGCTGCTGTGCGCTGTTCGCCGACGCGCTGCCGCATATTGCGCATCCGCAGATCCGCAACCGCGGCACGATCGGGGGCAATCTCTCGCATGCCGATCCGGCGTCCGAGCTTCCCGCGATTGCGGTGGCGATGGAGGCGCGGATGCGACTGAAATCGGCCCGCGGCGAGCGGGTGCTTGCAGCCTCGGAGTTCTTTCAAGGATCGCTCACCACGGACCTTGCCGCCGACGAGATGCTGGTCGATGTCGAGTTTCCGGCATTGCCGCCGCGCAGCGGCGTGTGCTTCATGGAAGTGGCGCGGCGCCGAGGCGATTTTGCCATCGCCGGCGTGGCCGTCATCGTGACACTGGATATGGAAGGCCGCTGCAGCAAGGTCCGGCTCGCGCTGTGCGGCGTCGGCGAGACGCCGGTCGATGCCAGCGAGGCTGCCGCGCCTCTGGTCGGTCAGGCTTGCGCGGATGAGCCGATCAAGGCGGCCGCTGCCGCCATACAGGCAACGATCGAGCCCGCCGGCAATGTCCACGCCAGCGCCGACTATCAGCGGCATCTCGCCGGCGTGCTGGCGCAGCGCGCGATCCGTACGGCCTACCAGCGGGCGGCCCATGCAGCCTGATCGTCACGAGATCAGCGTCTCCGTCAACGGGACGTCCTATCGGCGCAGCGTCGAGTCGCGGACGCTGCTGAGCGATTTCCTCCGCCACGATCTGTTGCTGGCGGGCACCCATGTCGGCTGCGAGCATGGCGTCTGCGGCGCCTGCACGGTCCTGCTCGATGGGGCGCCGATCCGCTCCTGCCTGATGCTTGCAGTGCAGGCCAATGGGCATCAACTCTCCACGATCGAAGGTCTCGCCTCCGATAGCGGCGAGCTGAGTCCGGTGCAGAGGGCGATGCATGAGCATCACGGCCTGCAATGCGGTTATTGCACGCCGGGCATCCTGATGACGATGACGGCGTTCCTGAAGCAGAACCCGTCGCCGTCGGAAGAAGAGGTGCGCGAGGCGCTGTCCGGCAATCTCTGTCGCTGCACCGGTTATCAGCACATCGTTGACGCCGTTATGGCCGCGGCCCAGGCGATGCGGGCGGCCGCGCCATGACCACACGGTTTTTCGGCGCCCCCGTGAAGCGCAATGAGGATCGCAAGCTCCTCACCGGGCAGGCGCTGTTCATCGACGATGTCGAGCTGCCCGGCATGCTGCACGCGGCATTCCTGCGCAGCCCTGCCGCGCACGCGCGCATCAGGCGCATCGATGTTTCCCGCGCGCGGCAGCGCCCGGGCGTCGTGGCGGTCTACACCGCCGATGATTACGGGGCCTATTGGCAGCCCGGTCCGCTCCTGGTGCCGCCGCCGCCGATCCCGGGAAGCATCTTCAACCTGCGCACACAAGTGCCGCTCGCGAAGGACAAGGTCCGGCATGTCGGCGAGCCCTTGGCCGTCGTCGTGGCCGAAAGCCGCTATATCGCCGAGGATGCGCTCGACGATATCGAGGTCGATCTCGAGCCGCTGCCGGCGGTGATTGACCTTGAAGCTGCGCTGCGTCCCGGTTCCGCCCTGGTGCATGACGACCTCGGCTCGAATGTCTCCGCGCATGTGCACCAGAGCAAGGGCGACTATCGCGCCGCGGCTGCGAAAGCTCATCTGGTGATCAAGCGCCGCTTCGCCTACGAGCACGGCATTGCCTCGACCATCGAGACGCGCGGCGTCGTCGCGCATTGGGAGGCGCGCAGCCAGCATATGACGATCTGGGACACGACCCAGGCGCCGGTGTTCGTCCGCAACGGCCTCGCCGCCGTGCTCGGCCTCGGCGAGCGGCAGGTGCGGGTGATCGCACCCTTCGTCGGCGGCGGCTTCGGGCCGAAGATCATGATGTTCTATCCGGAAGAGGTCGCGCTGCCCTGGATCTCGATGCGGCTCAACCGCCCGGTGAAATGGATCGAGGATCGGCTCGAGCATTTCTTTGCCACCACGCATGAGCGCGGCCAGATCCATGATGCCGAGATCGCGGTCGCGCGCGACGGCCGCATCCTCGGCGTTCAGGACGTCTTCCTGCACGACGGCGGCGCTTATGATCCCTACGGGTTGACGGTGCCGATCAACAGCCAGTGCACCTTGCTCGGGCCGTACGTAGTGCCGTCCTACGATTCGACCTTCACCGCCGTCTTCACCAATCTGCCGATCGTGACGCCCTATCGCGGCGCGGGACGGCAGCATGGCGTGTTCGTGATGGAGCGGCTGCTCGATCTTGCCGCGCACGAGCTGAACATCGATCCCGCCGAGATCCGACGGCGCAATCTCATTCCGGCCGACGCGTTCCCTTACAAGAACGGGATCATCTACCAGGACTTTTCCCAGCTCGAATATGACAGCGGCAACTACGAGCCGGTGCTCGACCAGACGCTGCAGGCGATCGGCTATGCCGAGTTCAAGCAGGAGCAAGAGAAGCTGCGCGCGCAAGGCCGTCACGTCGGTATCGGCGTCGCCTGCTACGTCGAGGGCACCGGCATCGGGCCCTATGAGGGCGCGAAAGTGCAGGTGCAGGCCAATGGCAAGGTCAGCGTCGCGACCGGCATCGGCACGCAGGGGCAGGGGCATTTCACCAGTTTTGCCCAGATCGCCGCCGACCAGCTCGGCGTCGACGTCACCGATGTCGAAATCGTCACCGGCGACACCGACCAGTTCTATTGGGGCGCCGGCACCTTTGCCAGCCGCGGCGCCGTTGTGGCCGGCAATGCCGTCAACGAAGCCTCGCGCGCGGTGCGGCAGAAGGCGCTGAAGCTCGCCAGCGACGCCTTCGAATGCGCCGAGGAGGATCTGGTGCTTGCCGATGGCAAGATCTCGATCGTCGGCATTCCCGAAAAATTCTTGAGCCTCGGCGAACTTGCGCGGCGCGCCAACCCGATGCGTGGCGCGGTGAAGCCCGGCACCGAGCCGGGATTGGAATCGACGCAATATTTCGGGCCGCCGAGCGGCGCGACCGCCAATGGCGTGCATGCCATGATCGTCGAGGTGGATCCGGAGACGTTCGACCTCAAGATCCTGAAATACGTTGTGGTCCATGACTGCGGCACGGTGATCAACCCTCTGATCCTGGAAGGGCAGATCCATGGCGGCGTCGCGCAGGGCATCGGCAACGCCTTCTACGAAAAGCTGGTGTTCGACGACCAGGGCCAGTTACTCAACGCCTCGCTCGCCGACTATCTGTTGCCGACCGCGCTCGACGTGCCGCGCATGGAACTCGGCCACACCGTAACGCCGTCGCCGCTTAATCCTATGGGCATCAAAGGTGCCGGCGAAGCCGGCGCGATTCCCGTCGGCCCGCTGTTTGCGCAGGCGATCGAGGATGCGCTGCAGCTCAAGGAGAAGAACATCGAGCTGCTGGAGATTCCCTTGAGCCCGAGCCGGATTTTTGAGCTGATCAAGGCGAGCGAGCCATGAGGACGGCGCGGGTTTTCCGGCTCTCGATGGCGCATCCCGGCGACCTGTCCGAGCTGGATCGCTTGATCGCAGGCGGCACCGTCCGCGCGGCCGACGTCGTCGCCATCATCGGCAAGACCGAGGGCAATGGCGGCGTCAACGATTTCACCCGTGGCTACTTCACCCAGACCTTGATGGCGCTGCTGTCGAAATATCTGAACAGGCCCGACGAGCAGTTGATCCGTGAAATCCCCTGCGTGCTCTCGGGCGGCACCGAAGGCGTGATGAGCCCGCATTATAGCGTCTTCTGCATCAGCGAGGCCGAACCGGCGCCAGAGGCCGGACCGTCGCTCGCGATCGGCACCGCGTTCAGCGATCCGGTCCCGGCAGATGATGTCGGCCGCCGCGCCCATGTCGACAGCGTCGCCGATGCCGTGCGCGCCGCGATTGAAAATGCCGGGATCGAGCGATTGCAGGATGTCCACTTCGTGCAGGTGAAGTGCCCCTGCGTCACGGTCGCCCGCGCCGCGGCCGCGATCGCAGCCGGCAAGACCCCGCTCACCAGCGATCCCAACAGGTCGATGGCTTTTGCCCGTGCCGCCGGCGCATTCGGCGTCGCCGTCGCGCTCGACGAACTGGCGCCATCCGCCTTCACCGACGCGTCGCTGCTCAGCGACTTCTCGATCCAGTCGCCGCGCGCCAGCATTTCCTCCGGCGTCGAGGTCGAAAGCAATGAGGTCGTGGTGCTCGGCAACAGCCCGCTCTGGAGGGGTCCGCTGCAGATATCGCACCGTCCGATGGCGGACGCGCTCGACATCGGCGCTATCGTCGACGTGCTCGCCGATCTCGGCATTGCCGCCAATCCGCAAGTCTCCGCCGCGGACGCGGCACGGATCGCGACTGTGCTCGTCAAATGCGAGCCCGACCGGGGCGGAAGGATTCGCGGCAATAGGCACACCATGCTCGACGACACCGATATCAACGCCCAGCGCCACATCCGCGGCGCGGTCGCCGGCCTCGTTGCCGGCGTGATCGGCGATGGCCGGATCTTCGTCTCCGGCGGCGCCGAGCATCAGGGCCCTGATGGCGGCGGCCTGATTGCCGTCATTGCTTCGCAAGAGGAAGGTTTGGCCTGATGCGCATTGTCATCATCGGCGCAGGCGTCGCGGGATGCGTGATGGCGCGCAGGCTCGCGCTGTTGGACGGCGCGGAGGTGACCTGCCTCGAGCGGGTCGCGCGCGACGATCATTCCGAGGCGGGCACCGGGCTCAATGTCGGGCCGAACGCCGTCAAGGCGATGAAGCTGACCGATCCGGAGCTGGCTGAGCGCATCACCGCGGCGGGCTTTCTCTGGAAAAATTGGCGGATTTCGCTCACCGACGGCACTGTGCTGTTCGACCTGCCGCTGCGGGAGGTGGCGGACGGACCGGGCTGGCGCATCCGCTGGTCGGAGCTTTATCGCGTGCTGCGCGAGGCCGCAGGGGACACGGTTTCCTATGGCTGCGAGATCGTCGAGGTCGGCCATGACAGCGTCGATCCGCGCAAGACTCTTGTCAGTTGGACGCAGGACGGCAAGGCGCATCGGCTCGACAACATCGATCTCCTGATTGCCGGCGATGGCCGCTACTCGGAGGTACGCCGCGTGATCTCCGGCGAGCCGCGTATCACGCCAACGGGAGTGGCTATCTTCCGCGTGCTGGTGCCGGATACGTCGCACGGCCTGATCGACGATTACGAACAATGGTTCAACGGGCCCAACCGTCTGTTGTCGTTCCGCGTGCCGCCGGACCACATCTATGTCGCCGGCACTTTCCCGATCGCCACAGAGGCGCAGATTTCCGAGAGCCAGAAGACGCCGGAGATTCTGCGCGCCGCCTACACGCCACGCGCCGCGCCGCCGAGCAACCAGGCGCGCTGGCTGATCGACACCGTCTGCAACAATGTCGCCGACACCCATTGGGCGCGGATGCAGGAGCATGAGGTGCTCTACCGCGCCGCCGATTGCAACGTGCTCTATCTCGGCGATTCCGCCCACGGCATGGTGCCGACATTGGGGCAGGGCGCGACCCAGGCGCTGGAGGACGCCGCCAATGCCGCCGCGCTGATCACGCAGCGCTACAGGGCCGGAAGCCGCGATGTCGCAAGCTGGCTCACCGAGTTCGAGGTCCTGCGCAAGGACCGCATGCGTTTCGTGATGGAGTTCTCGCTTGCCGCCACCGACACGATGCTGGCAGGCGCCGATCCCGTCGCTGGAACCCTGCACAAGAACGAAGCACCGTTCCTGAACAAGTTGAAGTCGCTCTATTGCGACGTCGGACTTCTCCCTCTCCCCGCAAGCGGGGCGAGGGTCGGGGTGAGGGGCGCTCTCCGCGAATACGGCGAGAGACGGACTCGCGGAGGCTCCCCCTCACCCGAAATTCAAGCGGAGCTTGAATTTCGACCTCTCCCCGCAAGCGGGGCGAGGTGAAGAAACGTCATCACGCCGTGGAATGATCGGCCAAGGATTTGAGGAGATCTACATCATGACCGCAACCGAACCGACGTTGCCGATCGCAACGGTGCACGGCCTCTATCACATCGCCATCAAGACCGAGAATTTGGCGGCAACGCGGAAGTTCTACACCGAGATCATCGGGCTTCGCGAATTCCCGCGGCCTGACTTCGGCTATCCCGGCGCCTGGCTCGGCTGCCCGCAGCCCGGCGGGCTCGCGATCATGCACATCTATGCCGGCGGTCCCGCGCTCGGTCCCGAAGGCAAGGCGCCGGCGGGAACGGCGGCGATCGACCATGTCTCGCTGTCCTGCTCCGGCTATCGCTCATTCGTCTCGCGCTTCAAGGCGGCAGGGCTCGACTGGCGCGAATTCATCGTGCCCGGCACCACGCTCTGGCAGTTGTTCGTCTATGACCCCAGCGGCGTGCAGCTCGAACTGACCTTCGAGTGCGGCGGGGAGGGCGAGGAAAAGCCTGATATGTCGCCGGGCCGCAAATATGTTGCCGGCGCAAGCTTCTTCGACAAGGCGACCTATCCGAAGCTCGCCTGATCTTTCGAATCGGCGATTGACACCTGCCAGCTTGTGCGGGACAGGACAGACATCTGTCCTTGGAGCAGTCGAATGGTGGATTCGAACAGCACGCGACCCGCAGCGCGCGTAGCCGTTGCAGGCCTCGGTGCGATCGGCGCGAGCGTGGTGAGGGAACTGGATCGGGGCATCGACGGATTGGTGCTCAGCGCGGTCTCGGCGCAGAACGTCGCCAAGCATCAGGCTTGGCTCGGCGAATTGAAGGCGCCGCCGAAAATCCTGCCGATCGAGGAACTCGCCAGCGCCGCCGATATCGTGATCGAATGCGCGCCGAGCAAGCTGGTGCGGTCGATCGTGGCGCCAGTGGTCGAGCGCGGCAAGACTGCGGTCGTGCTCAGCGTCGGCGCGCTGCTCCAGAACGAGGACCTGATCGCGCTGGCGCGGAAGAACAGCGGCCAGATCGTGGTGCCGACCGGCGCCTTGATCGGGCTCGACGCCGTGACTGCCGCTGCGGAGGGCACCATCCATTCGGTCCGGCTGGTGACGCGGAAGCCGCCGCTGGGGCTCGCCGGCGCGCCTTATCTGGTCGAGAACGACATCAGCGTTGAAGGGCTCGCCGAGCCGCTGCAGATATTCGAAGGAACCGCGCGCGAGGCGGCAAAGGGCTTTCCGGCCAACCTGAACGTCGCGGTGGCGCTCTCGCTCGCCGGCATCGGCCCCGACCGCACCCGGGTGGAAATCTGGGCCGACCCGACGGTGACGCGCAACACCCACCGCATCGAGGTGGATTCCGATTCGGCGCGGTTCTCGATGACGATCGAGAACATCCCCTCGGAAAACCCGCGGACCGGCCGCATCACCGCGCTATCCGTGATCGCCTGCCTGCGCAAGCAGCGTGCCTCGCTGCGCATCGGGACATGAGCTTGTCTGCTGCGGGGTTGCGTGTTTTGGGCTAAGCTGTCCGAACAGATACAGCCGAGCCGCCCATGCGAATTCACCCCGACGACCTGCTTCTCATCATCGACGTGCAGAATGATTTCTGCCCCGGTGGCGCGCTGGCTGTTGCCGATGGCGATGCGGTGGTCCCCGTCGTCAACCGGCTCTCCGAGCGGTTCGATCATGTGGTGCTGACGCAGGATTGGCATCCGCGCGGCCACAGCTCCTTTGCGACCTCGCACCAGAGCTCCGCGCCGTTCGAAACCATCACCATGCCCTATGGTCCGCAGACGCTATGGCCGGACCATTGCGTGCAGGGGACGACGGGCGCCGCGTTCCATCCGCAGCTTTCGACCGACAGAGCGGAGCTTGTGATTCGAAAAGGCTTTCGCTCCGCGATCGATTCCTATTCCGCGTTCCACGAGAACGACCGCACCACGCCGACCGGCCTCGCCGGCTATTTGCGCGAGCGCGGACTGAAGCGGATCTTCATGGCCGGACTTGCCACCGACTATTGCGTCCATTATTCCGCGCTGGATGCACGCCGCCTCGGCTTCGAGACCGTGGTCGTGGAATCCGGCTGCCGGGCAATCGATCTTTCCGGCTCGCTTGCGGCCGCGCATGCGGCAATGGCGGCGGCTGGCGTTCAGATCGTGAGCGACCTGGATTGACGCGCCTCCCTCCACCTGCCCATTCCCTCCTGGAATCTACCGCGAAAACCGTTGTTTTGATTGGGCTTTTGCTCTAATCCCTCGGCTTTATCGACGGCTCGAACGGAGACATTGTGGCGGGACAGACCTTACGCATCGGCACGCGCAAGACGGCCATGGCGATGGCGCAGACCGAGGAGGTTGCGCGCCTGTTACGTGCGTCGGCTTCCGACCTGACCGTCGAGATCGTCAGGTTCGAGACCCGCGGCGATCAGGACCAGACCAGCAAGTTGCTGCGTCATGGCGGCAAGGGCGGCGCCTTCGTCGCCGAGATCCGCGAGGCGATGCGTGCGGGCGAGTTGCAGGCCGCGATGCATTCGCTGAAGGATGTGCCAGGCAATGAGGAGACGCCGGGCCTCGTGATCGGCGCGACCCTGCCGCGCGACGCCGCCACCGACAGCCTGGTGCTGCGTCCCGGCCTTTCGCTGGAAAGCTTTCGCGCCAGCCGCGGCAAGGGTTTCAAGATCGGCACCAACGCGGTGCGCCGCGCGGCCTATTTGCGCAGGCTGTTTCCTGAAGCAAGCGTGATCCATTTCCGCGGCGCCGCTGACACCCGGATTGCCAAGCTCGACCGTGGCGACAAGCAGCGCCTGCCTGATGGCGGCGAGGTCGGCCCGGCCGATGCGCTGGTGATGGCGCGCTCTGGGCTCGAGCGCATCGGGCGTGCATCGCGCATCGCCTATGACTTCCCGGTCGACGAGATGCTGCCCGCGGTCGGGCAGGGCATCGTCGCCGTCGAATGCGCGGCAAACGATTTCGCGACCCGCGCCCGTCTTGCCAAGATCGAAGACGCGCAATCGCGCCTTGCGGCCGAAGCCGAGCGCGAGGTGCTGTGGATCCTGAACGGTCACTGCAATTCGCCGATCGCCGGCCATGCCACGCTTGCCGGCAGCGAGATGATTCTGCGCGCCTCGGTGCTGGATGAAACCGGCGACCGCTTCATCGAGGCCTCGCGCACCGGCCTCGCCGACCGCCCCCGCGAACTCGGCCGCGCCGTCGGATTGGACCTGCTCGACAAGGGCGCCGCCGAAATCATCGCCCGCACAAGGCCGGAAGAAACGGACGAGTAAGCGAAGAACGGTAGGGTGGGCAAAGCGCAGCGTGCCCACCCTTCGCTTGGGACGCTCTCTCCACGTCGTCCCGGCGAACGCCGGGACCCATAACCACCGATGTGGGTTGTGGTGCGAGGTCCGGGCGGCAAACTCCACCTCTCCCCTTGTGAGAGAGGTCGGAATTCAAGCGTAGCTTGAATTCCGGGTGAGGGGTTCAGGTCCATCCGACAGCGCAAGTCCCTCGAGAGACCGGCACCCCTCACCCGGATCGCATTCCGCTTCGCTGCATGCGCTCCGGCCTCTCCCACAAGGGGAGAGGCCGGCCCGAGCAAGCGGAGGCACAATACGGGCGACGACGAGTTAGAGTGCTCGCAGCGGCCAATGCGCGATGATGCGGAAGCGCGATGCTGCATCATCCTGGCGGAACAATGCGAGCCGGTCGATCGCGAGCGTTGCGAGCCGCACAGAGGCAAAGCGTTCCCGCAGCATCGGCACCGCGATCTCACGCCGCTCGGCTTCCAATCGCCCGGTCAGCGTCATGTGGAAGCGGAATTCTTCCATCACGTAAGGATAGCCCCAGCGGTCGAGATACTCGACCTGTCGCGGCGTCAAGCGCTCGGGATTTCGCCGTGCGCGATCGGTCGGCGTCAGCGGCGCGCGGAATGAATCGAAGTCGCGCGTCACGTCGGCCGCAAGCTGCTGCAACTCCGTCGACGGCTTTCCCGGGATCATCGCGATGAAGCCGCTAATCGAATCGATGATGGGTTCGATAACGGGAATTGGCCGCGGCGTATCGGCGAAAGCCTCGCATGCCCCAAGCAGATCGGCTTCGCTCTTGCCCTCCGCCAGCGCCATCGGCGCCTTCAGCGTGGCGTGAAAGCCGTATTTGCGCGGGTCCTGCGTGATCTCGCGCCAGTCCGGCGGCACGCCATCGGGAAAGGACAGGTCGCTGCCACCATAGACATCGTAGCCGAGCATCTTGGCGCCGAAGCGATCGAGCGCACTGCCTGGTGCCGGCGCGTAGTAGAGAGCGTAACGCGGATAGTTGGCCATCGTCGTAAGACCTGGGAGCGTCAGGCGGCAGCAACCGCCATGCGCGGCGCTGTGGAATAGGTGAGCCGGCTGGCGTCTGCCAGATGCACGAGACGTCCCGCCGATATCACCGCGACAATGCGCGGCCGCAGCGGCACCTTGTCATCGACGATGATCATGTCGGCGCGGCGACCTTCGGCGAGCACGCCACGGTCGTCGAGTCCGGCAGCACGTGCCGGTGCTCCCGAGATCAGGTCCCACGCCTTTTCCAGCGGCAGAATGCCGTCAGCGGCAAGCCGGAAGGCTGCGAGCAATTGTGCCGGATAGTAATAGTCCGAGGCCAGCACCGAGCAGAGGCCCTTCGCGATCATGTCGGACGCCTTGGTCCAGCCGGTATGACTGCCGCCGCGCACGACATTCGGCGCGCCGTACACGATATGATCGCCGGCTGCCGCCGCCTCGCGCGCGGTCTCTTCGTTGACAGGGAATTCGGCGATGCCGACGCCCTGGTCGCGAAAACACTTGCGCATCTCGGGGCTGTTGTCGTCATGCGAGAGCATGCGGACATCGGCCGAGCGCGCCGCACTGGCGAGACGTGCGATCGAGGCAGGTACATCGTTCGCGCGCGACACCACGTGCGTGACCAGCTTGTCGAAGTCTTCAGGCGAAAGGCCGGTGCGCTCCACCATCCGGTTGCGCTTGCGCGGCCTTGCCAGGTCCCCGATCGTCCCGTCCATGTGGTCGTTGAACGCGAACAAGTCGACGCGGCCCTCCGCGAGCCAGTCAATGATCTCCGGTTCGGCGTCGAGATTGTAGGTCTCGTGGCGCAGATGGAAGCGCGTGTCGGCGGCAAGCTGCGGGCGCATCTGCTCGATTGCCTCCAGCAGTCTCCGCGCATTCTCGGCGCTGCGCAGGCCCGGCTCCCACGACCATGTGGTGGCGTGGAACACCGTCGTGATTCCGTTTGAGATCGCCTGCCGGTCACTGTCGGCGAGCGCCACGTCGATCGGGAAATCGACTCCAGCGCGCGGCATCATCTGCCGCTCGAAGGCGTCGCCATGCAGGTCAACGATGCCGGGCAGCACCAGGAGATCCCGTGCATCAATGCCGAGCGCGCTGCGGCCGTCTCCCTCTTCGCCGAGGGCTGCGATGTCGCGGCCCGCGGTCCGCAGCCGTGTTTCGACGAGTTCGCCTTCAACGAGCGCCTTGCCACCTTCGATAACAATGTCAGTCACGTGATGGCACTCCGGCGGGTTGTTGGCGCGTTCAGCGCTTCATACTTGGCGAGGAAGTCTTCGACAACCAGCTTGCGAAAATCCGGCAGCGCCTGGCGCAACATTTCGTGATCCCAGTCCCACCAGGCGAGCGCCGCAAGGCGGCTGATGATGCCATCGGAAAACCGCTTGCGGAGCGGCCGCGCCGGATTGCCGGCGACGATGGCGTAGGCGGGAACATCCTTGGTCACGATCGCGCCAGCCGCGACCACCGCGCCGGTTCCAATCGAGCGTCCGGGCAGGATGATCGCGCCATGTCCAATCCAGACGTCATGGCCGATATGCACGCGGTGCTCTCGGCGCCATGCGAAGAATTCGGCCTCGTCATGTTCGCCTGGGAAGTATGCGCTGGCGCGATAGGTGAAATGCGCCTGCGACGGACGATGCATCGGATGATTGCCCGGATTGATCCGGGTCATTGCCGCGATCGAGCAGAATTTGCCGATCGTGGTGTAAGTGAGCTGCGCGTCGTTCACGACATATGAATAGTCACCCATCGTGACGTCGAGCAGGATGCTGCGCGCTCCGACCTCGGTATAGGCCCCAAGCTGGCTATCGCGCACCGCGGCGGTGGGATCGACCGTTGGTACAACGGAAAGCATCTTGCCGGCCATCTTCTTCTTCGCCTCGTCGAATTGTTGTGGGGGAGCGCACGTCTTCGATGCGCTTCATAACAGTAGCGTGACAGATGCGTGACATCGCCGGCGGTGTGGAGGATCGCCGCACTGCAGCGCGTTTGTCACACAACTGTAATTCAGCGGCGTTAGCCGTTACGCGACGTGACGGGTTCGGAGCACTGCATGCTGGTGGTTGAAGGTTTGACGTGCCGTTTCGGCACAAAAGCCGCGGTCGACAATGCTTCGTTCTCGGTCCAGCCCGGTAGTTTCGTCGGCGTGATCGGTCGCTCGGGCGCCGGCAAGTCGACCTTGTTGCGGATGGTCAACCGTCTCGCCGATCCGACCGAAGGCCGCATCCTGTTCGAAGGTGTCGATGTCACCGCGCTGCGCGGCAAGGCGCTGCGGCAGTGGCGCGCGCGTTCGGCGATGATCTTTCAGCAGTTCAATCTGGTCGGCCGGCTCGATGTGCTGACCAATGTGCTGATGGGCCGCCTTGCCGAAATGCCGGCCTGGCGCTCGTTGACCCAGCTTTGGCCCGAGCAGGACAGGGCGCTGGCGATGTCGGCGCTCGAGCAGTTCGACATCGCGCAGTTCGCCGCCCAGCGCGCCGACCAGCTCTCCGGCGGCCAGCAGCAGCGCGTGGCCATCGCTCGCGCGCTGGTGCAGGAGCCCGATATCATCCTCGCCGACGAGCCGATCGCCTCGCTCGATCCGCGCAATACCAAGATCGTGATGGATGCGCTGCTGCGCATCAACAAGCATTTCGGCATCACGGTGCTCTGCAACCTGCATTCGCTCGATCTGGCGCGCAGCTATTGCGACCGCCTGATCGGCATGGCGGCGGGCCGCGTGGTGTTCGATGGCCAGCCGTCGACGCTGACCGATCACATCGCCCGCGAGCTCTACGATCTCGAGGCCAATGATGTCATCGGCGGGGCGCCAATGCCCGCGCCCGGTGCCGCAACAGCTCCGGCGCTCGGCACCGCAGCCGCGGCCTGAACGCCGTAACCTTATGCAGGGAAAGCCGCTGCAGGTGCAGTCGGCCTTTAGAGCATGGTCCGGAAAAGTGGAAACCGGTCGTGTTCAAACAAGAGATGAGATCACGATCCCGTTGCGTCTCGGATCGTGATCCAGGCGCTACCATAACAGCAGGGGTAAACCATGATCACTCGTCGCATCGTTCTCGCCGGCGCTGCCGCGCTCGCGCTCACCGCGTCCGCGTCGGCGCAGGACTGGAAGGCCAAATATCCGGAGCTGACCTTCGCGGTCGTGCCGGCTGAAAACGCGTCCGGTGTCACCGAGCGCTGGACGCCGTTCGTCAACTATCTCTCCAAGGAACTCGGCGTGAAGGTCACGCTGCGCATCGCCAACGACTATGCTGCGGTGATCGAAGGCCAGCGCTCCGGCAATATCCAGATCGCCAGCTACGGTTCGGCCTCCTTCGCCCGCGCGCGGCTGACCGGCGTCAAGACCGACGCCTTCGCCAACGACATCAACGCCGACGGCTCCACCGGCTACTACTCGATGTTCTTCGTCAAGGCGAGCAGCCCCTACAAGACCATCGAGGACGTGAAGGGCAAGAACCTCGGCCTCGTCGATCCGAACTCGACCTCCGGCAACAACGTGCCGCGCTTCGAGCTCAACAAGAAGGGCATTCCGGACGCCGAAGCCTATTTCAGCAAGGTTGTCTTCACCGGCAGCCACGAGAACGCGATGCTCGCGCTGGCGCAGGGCACGGTTGATGTTGCCGCCAACCAGTGGACCAGCGACGATGACTCCACGCTCGCCCAGATGCTGCACAAGGGCATGCTGAAGAACGCCGACGGCTCGCCGATGAAGAAGGATGATTTCCGCATCGTCCATAAGTCGGCCGAGATCATCAACGGACCCTATGCCTACAACTCCGACCTTCCCGACGATCTCAAGGCCGCGATCGCCAAGGCCTTCTTCGACGTGCCGACGAAGGACAAGGCGGCGTTCGACAAGCTCTCCGACGGCCAGAAGAAGGGCTTCCATCCCGCGACCACCAAGGATTGGGACGGCACGATCGAGCTGATCAAGTTCGTCGACGCCCTGCGCAAGAAGAAGGCCTCCTGATCGATCGACGCGAATACGCAGGCCGGATCGATCGCGACCCGGCCTGTTCCGTTGAGGACAAGCAGCAGATCCCAAGCAGAGCAGATGGCCACCGCCGTATCCATCCTTCCCGCCCAGCAGCTCGCCGCGCTGAACGATGCCTATCGCAAGGCAGTCGCGCGCAAGCGGTTGAAGATGGCCTTGGCGGCGGCGGTGTTCATCGCGGCGCTGACCGTTGCCGGCATCGGCGCCGAGGTGAACCTGCGCACGCTCTTCACCTATTTCGGCAACTTCGTCTCCTATTTCGACCGCATCCTCACGCTCGATAACGGCCAGCGGGTCTGGACCGATTTCGGCGAATGGTTCTGGGGCTGGAAGAATTGGCTGAAGCTGCTCGCCGAGACCATCTTGATCAGCTATGTCGGCACGCTGACCGGCGCCGTCTTTGCCTTTGCGCTGAACTTTTTCGCCGCACAGAACACCTCGCCCGGGCCCTGGCTGCGCTTTGTTGTCCGCCGCCTGCTCGAATTTGCGCGTACCGTGCCCGCCATCGTGTTCGCGCTGGTGTTCGTGATCGCGTTCGGGCTCGGGCCGATGGCGGGCGTGCTGGCGATCGCCGTGCACTCCACCGGCGCGCTCGGCAAATTGTTCTCCGAGATCGTCGAGAATGCCGACATGAAGCCGGTGGAGGGCATCCGCTCGACCGGCGCGAGCTGGCTGTCCTGCATGCGGTTCGCCGTGCTGCCGCAGGTCTCGGCGGGCTATGCCAGCTATGCGCTGCTGCGCTTCGAGATCAATGTGCGCGAAGCGTCCGTGATGGGCTTTGTCGGCGCCGGCGGCATCGGGCAGGAGCTCGTGGTCGCGATTCGCAAATTCTATTATTCCGACGTCAGCGCCATCCTGGTCACCATCGTCCTGACCGTGTTCGTGATCGACATCACCACCGGCTGGCTGCGCGCAAAACTGTTCGGCAAGGAGGGGCGGGCATGAGCCAGTTGCCGAAGCCGGATTCGCAGGCGCTGCGGACGAAATACCCTGACGTTTTCGACCGCCCGGTCTCGGCGCGCCTCGCCACGCCCTTGATGCTGCTGGCGGCATCAGCGGTCTTCGCCTTCGGCCTGTTCGATCTCGACTTCTCGCCGACCAAGCTGGTGAGCGGGCTGCGTGAGCTCGGCTGGATCACGCTGATGATGATCCCGCCCGATCCCGGCTCGTCGCTGCCGACCTATCTCTCCGCGCTCGGCGAGACGCTGTCGATTGCGCTGCTCGGCACGACGCTGGCCGCGTTCATGGCGCTGCCGGTCAGCCTGCTCGCCGCGCGCAACATCGTGCCCTCCGCCATCTTCCGTTTCCCGGTGCGACGTTTCCTGGATACGATCCGCGGCGTCGACACGCTGATCTGGGCCTTGGTGTGGATCAATGTCGTCGGTCTCGGCCCGTTCGCCGGCGTGCTCGCCATCGCGGTGTCGGATTTCGGCGCCTTCGGCAAATTGTTCTCCGAGGCCATTGAAGGCGCCGACAAGAAGCAGGTCGAGGGTATCAGAGCTTCCGGCGGCGGCGTGCTGCACGAGATCCGCTTCGGCCTGATCCCGCAGGTCCTGCCCGTGATCGCGGGTCAGGTGCTCTATTTCATCGAATCGAACACGCGTTCGGCCACCATCATCGGCATCGTCGGTGCCGGCGGCATCGGGCTGCAGCTCGCCGAACAAATCCGCGTGCTGGAATGGCAGAAGGTGTCGTTCCTGATACTGATGATCCTGATCGCGGTCGCCGTGATCGACTGGATCTCGACCAAACTCCGCTTCGCCATCATCGGCCAGCGCGCGCTGGCGTAGGAGTCACCTCGCCCCGCTCTTGCGGGGAGAGGTCGGCGCGAAGCGCCGGGTGAGCGGCCTCTCCGCGCACTCTCGCCTATCGAATTTGCAGAAGCAGCCCCTCACCCTAACCCTCGCAGAGTGAGCTTTGCTCGTCTCGCCCCCGCGAAGAGCGGGGAGAGGGAAGAACTGGATTACCCGTTCTCCACCAAGAACTCCACGCGCTCCGCCGCAAAACGCGAGCGCTTTGTCACCAGCGGCTTGTCGTCCAGATCGACGTCGGTCGAGTCGACCACCAGGATCGGGCGGCCGAGCGCCAGGTCGAGCCGCGCGGCGTCGGTAGCGTCGACGATGCCGGCGGTGATCCGCGTCGAGGTGCGGCGATAGTCGCGGATGCCGAAATGTTCGAGCAGTTTCGTCATCGAGCGGACGCTGGCGAACACCTCTCCCGCGCCCGGAAAGCGCTCGGCCGAAAGCCAGGAGGTGGAGACGCAGATCGGCGCGCGGTCGGCGAACCGCAGCGACTCGATCCGGACCAGTGGCGCGCCGACCTTCAGTCCGAGTTCCCGCGCCAATTCCCGGCTCGCCACGTCTTCCGAGGCATCGATCAATTGCCCGCGTGGCTCGCGGCCGCCGGCGCCGACGATCTCCGAGAAACGCGTGCGCGAGCGCAGCGGATAGGCGATTTTCTGCACCTCGACATAAGTGCCGCTGCCGCGTTCGGCGCGCACCAGTCCGCGCTCGGCGAGCGCCGCCAAGGCGCGCCGCACCGTGTGCCGGTTCACGCGGTAGGTCTCCGCGATCTCCATCTCGCCCGGCAGCTTCTCGCCGGCGGCAAAGCGGCCCTCGGCGATGCCGCGCTCGATGCCGTCGGCGACCAAGCGCCACAGCGCGACGCCCGATGAGGCGGTGTCCTGCACACTCATATCGGAAACCCAGTCCTGTCGAAAATCATGCCCCTGTCATGAAACAGTCATGGCGTTTGCTTATCAAGTTGTCTAGTATCATAGACAACTTCAGTCAGGCAAGGTTCCGCGAGATGACGAAGACCGAGCAAGACAGCAGGCGGGCGCAGCGCCGGGCGGGAATGGCGGTGCTCGCCCAGTCGGACGCTGCCGACATTTCGGCCCGGCTCAGCGAGATGGCGCTGCCCGCTCACAAGACCCTGCGCGAGCCGGAAAACGGCCTCGTCATGGTGCGCGGCCGGGTCGGCGGCGATGGCGCGCCCTTCAATATTGGCGAGGCGACCGTCTCGCGCGCGGCGGTGCTGCTTTCGACCGGCCAGGTCGGTTTCGGCTACACGCTCGGACGCGACCATGAGAAGGCACGGCTGATCGCGTTGTGCGACGCCATGGCGCAATCGGACGATTTTGCCGATGCGGTTGAGCAGGAGGTGATCGCGCCGCTGCGCACGGCCATGATCGCCAAGCGAGACCGGGTGGCCGCGGAGACGGCGGCGACGCGGGTTGATTTCTATACGATGGTGCGCGGTGAGGGCTGAAGACATGACGGCGATTGCCGAACTGCCGCCGGGCTTCTCCGACAAGGTCTTGTCGGCGCAGGCAACATTCCGTTCCGTAATGAACGCGATGGCGCGTCCGGGGAAGGTCGAGCGAATCGCGGCGTCGGCCGGCGCGCCTGATGGCGTGATGCACGGCGCGGCCGCGATCGCGCTGACGCTGTTCGATCACGATACGCCGGTCTGGCTCGATGGCGCGATGTCGCCCCCCGAAGTCGCCAAATGGCTCAAGTTCCACACCGGGGCGCCCATCACCGGCGATCCCGCGATTGCAAGCTTTGCGCTGATCGGCGATCCCGAGAATCTCCCCGCGCTCGATCGTTTCGCGCTCGGCAGCGGCGAATATCCCGATCGTTCGACCACGCTGATCCTGCAGATTGGCAGCCTGTCGCACGGCGCGGCCTACGAACTGCGCGGCCCGGGCATCGACGGCTCCACCGTGCTGACAGCGACCATCGAGCCGCACGATCTGTTCGATCAACTCGCCGTCAACGCCACGCTGTTCCCGCGCGGCATCGACGTCGTGCTGGTCGCGGGTGATGAGATTGTTGCGATCCCGCGCACCACGCGGCTCGCTTATGGGAAGGACTGACGATGTACGTTGCGGTCAAGGGCGGCGAACGCGCCATCGAGAACGCCCATCGCCTGCTCGCGCATGAACGGCGCGGCGACCGGGAGGTGCCGGAGCTTACGCTTGCGCAGATCTCCGAACAGCTTGCGCTCGGCGTCGATCGCGTCATGGCGGAAGGCTCGCTCTATGATCGCGAGCTCGCCGCGCTCGCGATCAAGCAGGCGCGCGGCGACCTGATCGAGGCGATCTTCCTGGTTCGCGCCTTCCGCGCCACGCTGCCGCGCTTCGGCGCCACCGAGCCGGTCGATACCGGCAACATGCAGATCCGCCGCCGCATCTCCGCGACCTTCAAGGACATTCCCGGCGGCCAGATCCTCGGCCCCACCTTCGACTATACCCATCGCCTGCTCGACCCGCAGCTTGCCGAGGGTTTTGTGCCGGAGGCGCCTGCGACCGGCGAAACATCGTCCGCCGAGACGCCGCGCGTCACCGACATCCTCGCTCACGATGGTCTGATCGAAGCGTCGCCGCAAGCAGAAGCGGACGCGCCGATCGGCGATCTCACGCGCGAGCCGCTCAGCTTCCCCGCCGACCGCGATCTGCGGCTGCAGAATCTCGCCCGCGCCGACGAAGGTTTCCTGCTCGCGCTCGGCTACTCCACCCAGCGCGGCTACGGCCGCAACCATCCCTTCGCCGGCGAGATCCGCTTCGGCGAGGTTGATGTCGAATTCTTCGCCGAGGATGCGGGTTTTGCCGTTCCGCTCGGGAGAATCGAACTCACCGAGTGCCAGATGGTCAATCAGTTCAAGGGCTCGGCGACGGAAGCGCCGTGCTTCACCCGCGGCTACGGGCTCGCCTTCGGCCAGAGCGAGCGCAAGACCATGTCGATGGCGCTGGTCGATCGTGCACTGCGCGCGCGCGAGCTCGGCGAGGAGGTGAGGGCGCCGGCGCAGGACGAGGAATTCGTGATGTCGCATTCCGACAATGTGCAGGCGACCGGCTTCGTCGAGCATCTCAAGCTGCCGCATTATGTCGACTTCCAGTCCGAGCTCGGCCTGCTGCGCAGGCTGCGCACAGAATTCACTGAGGCCAACGCATCGGAGCCGCTGCAGGAGGCCGCCGAATGAACACGCCGTCGTACAATTTCGCCTATCTCGACGAGCAGACCAAGCGGATGATCCGCCGCGCGATCCTGAAGGCGATCGCGATCCCCGGCTACCAGGTGCCGTTCGCGAGCCGCGAGATGCCGATGCCCTATGGCTGGGGCACCGGCGGCGTGCAGGTGACCGCCGCGATCCTCGGCCCCGATGACGTCTTGAAGGTGATCGACCAGGGCTCGGACGATACGACGAATGCGATCTCGATCCGGAAATTCTTCGGCAAGACCGCGGGCGTCGCGACTACGACGTCGACCACGGAAGCTACCGTAATCCAGACTCGCCACCGCATCCCAGAGGCGTCGCTGCATGAGGGGCAGGTGCTGGTCTATCAGGTGCCGATCCCCGAGCCGCTGCGCTTTCTCGAGCCGCGCGAGACCGAGACGCGGCGCATGCATGCGCTCGCCGAATACGGCTTGATGCACGTCAAGCTGTACGAGGACATCGCCCGCTTCGGCCATATCGCCACGGCCTATGCCTATCCGGTGAAGGTGAACGCGCGCTATGTAATGGACCCGTCGCCGACGCCGAAATTCGACAATCCGAAGATGGACAATTGCGCGGCGCTGCAATTGTTCGGCGCCGGCCGCGAGAAGCGCATCTATGCGATCCCGCCTTACACGACGGTGGTCTCCCTCGATTTCGAGGACCATCCGTTCAAGCCTTACCGCTTCGACGCGCCGTGCGCGCTCTGCGGCGCGGAGAATTCCTATCTCGACGAGATCGTCACCGACGACAAGGGCGGGCGGATGTTCGTCTGCTCCGATACCGACTATTGCGAGCAGCGCCAGGCCGAAGGCCATCGCGGCCACCAGAGCGCAGCGCCGCACAAGGAGAGGGCGCATGTCTGAGCCGGTGACCACGCCCGACGACGATCAGCCGCTCTTGATTGCGGACGGCCTGTCGAAGAATTACGGGCGGCTTGCCGCCTGCCGCGACGTGTCGTTCTCGCTCCATCCCGGCGAGGTGCTGGCGATCGTCGGCGAGTCCGGCTCGGGCAAGTCGACCTTGCTGCAACTATTGTCGGCGCAGCTTGCGCCGAGCGCGGGCAGCGTGTCCTATCGCATGCGCGATGGCGTGCTGCGTGATCTTGCTTCGCTCGGCGAAGCCGAGCGGCGCTTCCTGTTCCGCACCGATTGGGGCTATGTGCACCAGGATCCCGCACAGGGCCTGCGCATGGCGGTCTCCGCCGGCGCCAATGTCGGCGAGCGGCTGATGGCGATCGGCTGGAATCACTATGGCCGCATCCGCGACACCGCAACGACATGGCTCGAGCGCGTCGAGATCGACATCGGCCGCATCGACGATGCGCCGAAGACCTATTCCGGCGGCATGCGGCAGCGCCTGCAGATCGCGCGCAACCTTGTCACTGCGCCGCGGCTGGTGTTCATGGATGAGCCGACCGGTGGGCTCGACGTCTCCGTGCAGGCCCGCCTGCTCGACCTCATGCGCAATCTCGTCAGCGAGCTCAACCTCGCCGCCATCGTCGTCACCCACGACCTCGCGGTGGCGCGCCTCTTGTCACACCGGGTGATGGTGATGAAGGGCGGCCGCGTCATCGAGACCGGCCTGACCGACCAGGTGCTCGATGATCCACGCGAGCCCTACACCCAGCTGCTCGTTTCCTCGATCCTGCCGCCATAAGGACGCCGATGACTGCGATGATCGAAATCTCCAATGCGGCAAAGACCTTCACCATGCATCTGCAGGGCGGGGTCGAACTGCCTGTCGTGAGCAACGTCTCGTTCCATGTCGAACCGGGCGAATGCGTCGTGCTGTCCGGGCCGTCAGGGGCCGGCAAGTCGTCGATCCTGAAGATGATCTTCGGCAACTATCGTTGCGATGCCGGGCGGATCGGCATCCGCCACCAGGGCAAGGTGATCGATCTTGCCAGCGCCGAGCCGCGGCAGGTCCTGAGCGTGCGCCGCGCCACCGTCGGTTATGTCAGCCAGTTCCTGCGCGCGGTGCCGCGGGTCGCGACCATCGATGTCGTCGCCGAGCCGCTGGTCGCTGGCGGCACGCCGCGTGCCGAGGCGCGCGACAAGGCCGCCGCGCTGCTCCGCCGTCTCAACATCCCCGAGCGGCTGTGGCGGCTGCCGCCCTCGACGTTCTCCGGCGGCGAGCAGCAACGCGTCAACATCGCCCGCGGCTTCGTGTCCGATCTGCCGATCCTGCTGCTGGACGAGCCGACGGCCTCGCTCGATGCGGCCAACCGCGCCGTGGTGGTAGAACTGATCGGCGAGAAGAAACGCCGCGGCGTCGCAATGGTCGCGATCGTGCATGACGATGAAATCCGTCATCTGATTGCAGACCGAATCGTGGATGTCACGTCATTCGCTGCGGCGGCATGAGAGGGGTGAGATGACCGCAAGAGAGACCATCATCGGCAATGCGCGCCTTGTGCTGGCCGATCGCGTCATCGAGCGCGGTTGGGTCGCGCTCGCCGATGGCCGCATTGCCGAATTCGGTGAGGGGAGCGCCCCCGACGGCAGCGAGGATGCCGGCGGCGATCTCATCATGCCGGGCATGATCGAGCTGCACACCGATCACCTCGAAGCTCATTACGTGCCGCGCCCGAAAGTGTTCTGGGACCCGATCGCCTCCGTCATCTCCTATGACGCGCAGCTTGCGACCTCGGGCATCACCACTGTCCTCGACTCGCTCCGGGTCTGGCGCGAGGACGGTGCAGAGGACGTCGATGGCCGTGCCGGCATTTTGGCGGCGGCGATCTCGGCGGCCCGCGAGGGCAATCTGCTCCGTGCCGATCACTTCCTGCACCTGCGCTGCGAAATCCCGATGCCCGACGTGGTGGCCGAGGCGAAAGAGCTGATTGACCGGCCCGACGTCCGCCTGATGTCGTTGATGGACCACACCCCCGGCCAGCGCCAGTTCCGTGACGAAGTGAAGCTGCGCGACTACTATCGCGGCAAGGGCGGCGGCATGACCGATGCCCAGCTCGACGAGCTCTTCGCCCGGCGTTTCGCCAACCAAAAGGCCTATGCCGCCACCAACATGCGCGCCATCGTCGCGCTCGCGCATGAATACAACATCCCGCTCGCGAGCCACGACGACACCACCGAGGAGAACGTCGTCGACGCCGTGCGCGACCGCGTCTCGGTCGCGGAATTCCCGACCACGATGGAAGCCGCCTGCGGCCTGCACGCGGCCGGCATCGACATCCTGATGGGCGCACCCAACGTGGTGCGCGGCGGCTCGCATTCCGGCAATATCGCCGCCGTCGATCTCGCCCGCGAGGGGTTGCTCGACATCCTGTCGTCCGACTACATTCCTTCGAGCCTGTTGATGGCGGCGCTGCAATTGCCGCGGCATGTCCCGGCGATCGATCTCGCCTCCGCGGTGCGCGCGGTGACGAAGACGGCGGCCGAGGCGGTGGGGCTCACGGACCGCGGCGAGATCGCGGTCGGCAAGCGCGCCGACCTGATCCGCGTGCACATCGCGCGCGACCTCCCGGTGGTGCGCAGTGTCTGGCGGGAAGGGGAGCGGGTCGCATGACGGAAGCACAGGCAATCGCAATCGACACACCCATAGCCATCGGCCCCGGCCGCCTGGTGCTGGTGGTCGGCCCGAGCGGCGCCGGCAAGGATACGCTGCTCGGGCTCGCCAAGGCGGCCTGTGCCGAAGACGGCAATGCCGTCTTCGCGCGCCGCGTGATCACGCGCGCCTCCTCGGCCTCCGAGGACAATGAGGAGGTCAGCGCGGACGCGTTTGCCGAGGCAGTCGCGCGCGGCGACTATGCCATGCATTGGGAGGCACATGGCCACAGCTATGCGCTGCCGCGCGCGGTCGACGAGGATCTGCGCGCCGGCCGCACCGTGATCGCCAACGTCTCGCGCACGGTGATATCGGTAGCCCGCCGCGCCTACGCCAACGTCGTCGTGGTCCAGATCACCGCGCCGCCGAACGTGCTGGCCGAACGGCTCGCAATGCGCGGACGCGTGAGCGACGGACGGATCGAGCATCGGCTCGGCCGCACCGTCGATGAGACGACGGCCGCTCCCGACTTCACCATCGTCAATGTCGGCACCGCCGACTATCACGCGGGCCAGCTCGCGCGGATCATCAAGGGCAGCCGCTGGGACGAGTAAACAAGGGAAGCCGATGACAAATATCGCGACGATCGAGCAATTGGAGGCGATCTACGGCTTCCCCAACGATGCTTCCACCGTCAAGGTCGCCGATCGCGTCACGCCGCCCTATCGCATCCTGATCGAGACGTCGCCGTTCGCGGCGCTCGCCACCGTCGGTCCCGAAGGCATCGATTGCTCGCCGCGCGGCGACCTGCCCGGCTTCGTCCGCATCCATGACGAGAAGACGCTGATGATGCCAGACCGCCGCGGCAACAACCGCGTCGATTC
This sequence comes from Bradyrhizobium sp. Leo78, assembly GCF_059512425.1. Lineage (NCBI taxonomy): Bacteria > Pseudomonadati > Pseudomonadota > Alphaproteobacteria > Hyphomicrobiales > Nitrobacteraceae > Bradyrhizobium > Bradyrhizobium sp. Leo78. Next base: position 137,776 of record NZ_JCAMOT010000006.1, on the reverse strand, counting down.
GCTCCGCAACATCGTCCGCGACCCGCGCGTCGCGCTCTTGTTCCTGATCCCCGGCTCCGGCACCACGCTGCGCGTCAACGGCAGTGCCCATCTCTCCATCGATCCCGATTTGCTTGCCTCCTTCAAGATGGAAGGCAAGGCGCCGCGCTCCGTCATCGTCATGACCGTCGACGAGATCTACTTCCAGTGCGCCCGCGCGATCGTCCGCGCCGACCTCTGGAATCCCGACAAGCGCGTCGATCCCAGGACGTTGCCGACTCCGGGCCAGATCCTCGCCGGCATGAGCGAGGACAAGGTCGGCGGCGAAACCTACGACCGCGAATGGCCCGAACGCGCCCGCCAGACGATGTGGTGAGGTAGCCCCGCACAAAGCTCGCTGTCATTCCGGGGCGATGCGAAGCATCGAGCCCGGAATCCATTTCTCCGCCTGCGTATGCGGCCCGATGGATTCCGGGTTCGCGCTTTGCGCGCCCCGGAATGACGGCGTTCCAGAACGGAGCTCCTGCTGCGGCTACCGCCGCCTTGATGGTCCCTTACGCCTGTCATGAAGCAGGCAATGACCGGACTCAGCCGCCTCACCGTTTCTTAGCAACTCCACGGCATGGTGCCGGTCCATGAGACTGACAGCCTTGTCCAGCGCCGTGCAGCCAGGCATTCGCCGCGAACTGATCAAATTACTGTACACGTCGATGCCGCAAGTCATGGCGATCACCGTGACATCGGGCACCGGTGCGATCGCGCTTGCCCTGGTCAGCGGCGATATCGGCTATGCCTTGATTTCCTGTCTCATTCTGATCACCGCTGGCGCCCGGCTGTACAGCCTGCATCTCTATAAGCTGCGATCGACGAATTTTTCCGACGCGGACGTGCTGCGCTGGGAGCACATCTACGGCATCGGCGCGGTGGCGTTCTCGGTGGGGCTCGGCTTACTGTCATACCGCGCGCTCCGGCTCGGCGATGCGGCCGGGGCGTGGATCAGCTTCGGACTGTCGATGTCCTTCTGCGTCGGCATGGTGTCGCGCGCGGCGGTGCGTCCGTGGATCGTGCTGTCGGCATCGGCCGTGCTGTTCGCGCCGACCATCGTGGCGGGCCTGCTGCGGCCGGAGCTCGCCTACAAGCTCGGCTCCTGCATGCTGTTCCTGTTCTGGATCACGCTGCGCGAGGCCTCCCGCCATCTCAGCAAGGCCTTCATCGAGCGGCTGGAGGCCCAGCAGGCGCTGGCGCGCCAGGCCCATCATGATTTCCTCACCGGATTACCGAATCGTGTCGCGTTTCTCTCGGCGCTGCAGAAGGCGGCGGGGCGCATCGCCATCATCGCCATCGATCTTGATGGTTTCAAATCGGTGAATGACCGCCTCGGCCATCACGCCGGAGACGCGCTGCTCCGCCAGGTCGCCGAACGATTGACCCAGTGCATCGGACCGCAGGGCACCGTTGCCCGCTTTGGCGGCGATGAATTCATGCTGCTGCGTCCGGTGGAAGAGGGGCCGGCGGGGAAGGATGCGGCCGTGGCGCTCGCCAAGCGGGTGGTCGAGGCGCTGTCGCTGCCGTTCTTTGTCGCACAGGAGCCGGCGCGGATCGGCGCCAGCGCCGGCATCCTGGTGACCGAGCTTGCCTCGGAGTCCGCGGTCGGCACGGCATCGTTGCTGGAGCAGGTCGACCGCGCGCTCTACGCCGCCAAGCGCGCCGGCGGGGGCCGCTGGCAATGGTCTGGCGACAAGGCCACTGCGCTGGATCAGGCGGTTTGAATCATGAAGCAGCCCGAACTGCATCGGTGCGCGAGACACCAGGACGTGTACTCATAATCCCCGCGCCGCAGATCAAGGTGCTTTGAGGTCCGCTGTACCCCTGATAGCGGTGCGATAGCTGACCCCACCAGAGGTCCGAGTTGGGCCAAAAGCGGCAGTCGCATACCGTGTCGTGAACTGGAAGGAGATGCCGCCTTAGAAACGGCATCTCCTTCGTGCGGGAAGGCGATTGACGGAGGAGAGATGCCGGGTCAAGACCTGATGAACGCGAGTAGGTCGGGGTTGAGGACATCTGCATGCGTGGTGAGCATGCCATGGGGATAGCCGGCATAAGTCTTCAGCGACCCGTTCTTAAGCAAATCGACCGCACGCGGCACTGAACTTGCGAACGGGACGACCTGATCAGCCTCGCCATGCATCACCAGCACCGGCACGATGATCTTCTTGAGGTCTTCAGTATAATCTTCGAGCCAGGAGTCGACGGTTGCGTAGTGAGCCAGGGCGCCGCCGCTCATGCCTTGGCGCCACCAGTTCGCGATGACCGCCTCGGAAGGCTTCGCCCCATTAAGGTTGTAGCCGTAGAACGGATTCTCAGGGACGAAACGGTAAAACTCCGACCGGTTGCCCAGCACGCCTGCCCGAATCGCTTCGAACCACTCCGGCGGTTGACCGGACGGGTTGTCCTTGCTCCGGTACATGTTCGGCGTCAGTGAAGCGACCAGCGCCGCCTTCGCGACGCGATCCTGGTGCCGAGCGACATAGCGAGCCACCTCACCGCCGCCTGTGGAGTGGCCGATGTGGATCGCGTCGCGCAGGTTGAGATGCTCAGTCAAAGCCGCGAGGTCGGCAACCCAATGGTTCATGTCGTTGCCGGTACCGGGCTGGTCGGACCGGCCGTGGCCGCGCCGGTCATGAGCGATCACCCGATACCCGTGATGAAGGAAGAACGTCATCTGGGAATCCCAGTCGTCCGCTGTCAGCGGCCAACCATGGCTGAAAACGATCGGCTGACCCGATCCCCAATCCTTGTAGAAGATTTTTACGCCGTCTGTCGTCGTGATCTTGGGCATCGAGGTGCTCCATCTGCGCTATTGGATTTATTGAAAGGTTTGCGGACGGGTGTCTAAAGAAAGCAAGCGAGCCCGAGCTGATCAGGCCACAGATCGCGCCCCCTGGCCTTCCAAAAGACACGATGTTCAGCGGCCTCGCCGGCGAGCCCTTGCCGTGGCAACACCCGATCGCCGACGCGTTGTCGGCGGATCCGGCGCGGCGCTATTCGCCGCTTTTGCGCATTCGCGCGCATTTCCCGCTAAATGAGGGAAACCGCTCTCGATCGCGCTGCAGAATTGTTGAGGCCGTACCGAATCGCGATCACGCCGTGCCTATCGGCCTGGAGTGCTGGGATCACTTTGCTGAAGACGATACGAGGCTTCGGCGAAGACATTGTTCGTTGTCCTTTTCTTGGTTGAAGACTACGAAACGGTAGATCCCTCTTTGGCTCCTGACCAAGACCTTGTAAGCTTCAAGCTATGCCTGGAAGACATACGAGGGATCATGGAGCTCCGGCACCTGCGCTATTTCATTGCCGTCGCTGAAGAAGGCAGCCTGCTGAACGCCGCCGAGCGGCGACTGAACACCTCCCAGCCGTCGCTGAGCCGGCAGATCCGCGATCTAGAAGCCGAAGTCGGCGTCCAGCTATTGGAGCGCCAGGCGCGCGGCGTGACGCTGACGGCCGCCGGAAGGGTATTTCTTGATCACGCGCGGCTGGCGCTGCTGCAGGTTGAGGCCGCAACGGAGGGCGCCCGGCAAACAGCGCAACCGCAACGGCCCGTCCTTTCGATGGGTTTTCTCGTCGGGCTGGAGGTGATGTGGCTCCCTCAGCTGCTGCGCATCCTTCGCGAGGAAGCACCCGATGTTGAAGTCACGCTCAGCACGCAGTCTTCACCAGAACTCGCGCTCGCATTGATGCGGGGAAAGTTGGACATAGCTTTCCTTCGTCCCGAGAAAGACAACGAGGGCGTCGTCTTCAAGATGTTGGCGAAGGAGCCGTTGATCGCCGTGCTGCCGGCCGAACATCATCTGGCATCGCGCAAGAAGATTCGTCCCCAAGATCTCGCCCGCGAGATCTATGTCAGCTCGGCAAGAACTTCTCCGGTCTTGCAAGAGGTTATACAGAACTACGCATCTCGGGTCGGTATTACTCTCAAGGCGAAGTACGAAGGCGAAAACATATCATCGGCCATGTCGCTCGTGGCTTCCACGGGCGGAATTAGCCTCGTACCCCTCTATGCACAGAACATGCTGGCACCGAACGTCGTCGCTAGAGCGCTCGAGGGCGGCACTCCAACAGTCGATCTGGCCCTGGGATACAATCGGGCAAATCCGTCACCCTTGCTCCGTCGGCTTTTGTCCCGCGCGGATGAATTGGTCGCAAACGTTCAGAACCAGAGCATTATACGCTATGTTGAAGCTCAATAGATGGCGGCGTTAGACGTCTGCTTCGGGCCACGAGCGGCATTGGTCCGACTGATCATAAGATTCCGCTTGGCCGTCAGAAGCTGACATGTGCGCCTTTATGAATGCACACCTTAGCGGCCGGCTTGGTCTTCCCAGTCCTCCCATTCCACATCACTGTTGATGTCCAGGTAGGCGGAAACGGCGGCGCCGACAGTCGGGAAGAAGCTGTCCTCGCCGAGCTGCGCCAATAATCCGAATTTCTTCAGCTTGTCCTTTACGGGATCCTTGAGTTCGGCAAAACGAAGCTCGATGCCCCGCGCGTGCAGTGTCTCGTCCAGCTGGGAAAGTGTATCGCCGGCGGTGACGTCCACGCTGGTGACCGGCTCCGCGGCAACGACCAGCCAGCGCACGGGCGTCGGTGATTTCGCCACGGCATCCATAATGCGCTCGTTGAAGAATTCGGCGTTGGCGAAGAACAAAGGCGCGTCCCACCGAAACAGCACCAGCCCCGGGACCTGGCGTGCATCCGGATATCTGGTGATGTCGTGATAACCTTTGACGCGGTCGGCGCGGCCCAACACGGCCGAATGCGGGCGCCACCCGTCCCATAGAAATTCGGCGATGGCGATGGCGATCGCGAGGCCAATTCCCGGAATCACCCCGAGCACGGCCACGCCGACAAAGCAGACGATCGACAGCCAGAACTCCCATTGCTGGATGCGATAGATCCGTTTGAGGTCGGTGACCTCGAACAACCCGATCGCGGCGGCGATGACGACGGCGGCGAGCGCGGCGTTGGGCAAGTGCTGAAGGAGGTTTGGCGCTACCAGCAGCAGAAGGGCGATGGCCAGCGCGCCGACGACACAAGTCAGTTGGGTGCGGGCGCCGGCGGCTTCGGCAACCGGCGTGCGCGAACTGCTGCTGCTGATCGGAAAGCCCTGGAAAAAGCCGGCTGCCAGATTGGCGGCGCCAAGCCCCACCATCTCCTGGTTGGGATCGGCCTGTGTGTCCAATCGTGCGGCAAAGGCGCGCGAAAGCACGCTGGTGTCGGCGAACGATATCAGCGCGACGGCAGAGCCGCCGAGCACGACCGGCACTATGTCATTGATGCCGATCAGAGGAACGGCGAAGCCCGGCAACCCCTGCGGAAGAGGACCCAGGACGGTGACGCCATAATGCGGCCCGAGACCCAGCGCACCGACGATGAGCGTCGCCGCGACCACTGCAATCAGGATACCTGGCAGCCGCTTGTTGTTCCGGAGCACGAGAATAATGATCAGGGTGCCGAGACCAATCCCGAAGGCGATCCAGTTGGTCTTGCCTTCAAGGATCGCATCGCCGATTGCCCACAAGCTCCGCAACGGTCCCTCGCTCTCGATGGAGAAACCCAACAGCTTTGGCAGTTGGCTGACCAACACGGTCAGGGCAATTCCGTTCATGTAACGGTAGCGTATCGGCTTGGAGAGAAGCTCGGTCACAAAACCCAGACGCGCGATGCCTGCCAGAATGCATACCGTCCCGGACACGATGGCCATTGCGCCCGCCAAGGTTGCGGCGCGCAGAGGATCGCCACCCGACAGCGGAACGACGACGCCGAGGATGACTGCTGCGAGAGCCGAGTCCGGTCCCAGCACAAGGATGCGGCTGGGCCCGAACAACGCGTAGACCAGCAGCGGTACGATCGTTGCGTACAGACCGTAGATGCCGGGCAAGCCCGATGCTTCCGCGTAGGCAATCCCAACCGGGACCAGCATGGTCGCCAGCACGAGCCCGGCGAAGACATCGTGGCGGAGCGACGCCGCTTCATATCGACGGATGGCGTCGAGACCTGGCAGCCAGCGGCTCCAATGCTTCATCGCCGGTCACTCCCCAACCCGGTCAGGCTCGCACCATTCTCGGATCAAACCCGGCAGAGGTTCAAGCTGAGCGGACGGAGCGGGGCAGGCGACTTACGAATTACTCTGCTCCTCGAACGCCTTCACCGATACCGCGGCGACCTGCCGCAGTGCCTCGCGGTCGGCGCCCGACGAGGCCATCACGCCCATGCCGGCGATGACTGCGGAGAGATAGCGCGCGAGCGCGGCGGGGTCAGCGGTTTCCTTCAGGTCGCCCTCGGCCTTCGCCCTGACGAAGCGCTCGCGGAGCTGGTTTTCGGTCTGCGCCCGATGGGCGGCGAGTTCGAATGGAACGTTTGCCGAGCCGGTGCCGCAGGCAAGACCGCCCTGGACCAGCAGGCAGCCGGGTGGGTTGGCCGGGTCGGTCTGGGTATCGGCGGTGCCCATCAGCATGCGCTCGGCCACCCCGCGGGCGGTCGGCGCGCTCACGATTTCTTCCATCCAGCAGGCGCGTTTGGCGCTATAGCGATCGAGCGCAGCCTTCAACAGGCCCTCTTTGCTGCCGAAGGCCGCGTACAGGCTTGGCGGATTTATGCCCATGACTTCAGTGAGTTGCGCGATCGTCGCGCCCTCATAGCCGTGCCGCCAGAACACTTCCATCGCCTGGTCCAGCGCCGCGTCGGCGTCGAACGCCCGGGGCCTGCCCATCGCCATTGCGTGCTCCCTGAAAATTTCTTAACATCCGCTACATAAGTATCTTGCGGACCGGCGTCCAGATCCACATTTGTAGCGCTCACTACATTATGGAGCGCGCAAATGCCCCCCGCCCGTATTACCCCCCGTTCTGGCCGATTCCGACGCATCGTTGGCGGTATTGTGATCGTTGGCGCCGTCGTGGCGGCCGGATCGGTCCTTTCCGGCCGCTATTTTTATGCCGCGCAGGCGACCAGTGCAGCCGCCGCACCGGAGCAGGCCGTCGCCGTGACGGTCGCGGCCATCGAGCCCCGACAGGCCAATCTGTGGGACGATTTCTCCGGCCGCCTCGAGGCCATCGACCGTGTCGAGGTCCGGCCGCGTGTCGCCGGAGCGATCCTTTCGACCAACTTCACCGAGGGCTCGCTGGTGAAGGCCGGTGACGTCCTGTTCAAGATCGATCCCGCGCCTTACGCCGCCGAGGTCGACAAGGCCAAGGCGCAGCTCGAGGCCGCCAAAGCGCGCGTGGTGTTCACGACCAGCGAACTCGAGCGCGGCGCGCAGCTCGTCGGCAACGCGGTCGTGACGCGGCGCGACTATGACCAGCGCGACAATGCCAATCGCGAAGCCATCGCCAACGTCAAGGCCGCCGAAGCGACGCTGCAAACCGCAAAGCTCAATCTCGACTACACCGAAGTGCGCGCTCCCGTGGACGGCCGCGTCGGCAAATTCGAGGTCACCGTCGGCAATCTCGTCGCGGCCGGTACCGCGTCGCCGGTGTTGACCTCGCTGGTCTCGGTCAATCCGATCTATGCCAGCTTCGACGCCGACGAAGAGGTGGTGCTGCGCGCGCTGAACTCGATCGCAGATGCCTCCGGCACGCGCGGCAATCTCGACCGGATCCCGGTGGAGATGACGACGTCCGGCGGCACCACCGCCAAGGGGCATATCCAGCTCATCGACAACCAGGTCAACGGCCAGAGCGGCACCATCCGCGTGCGGGCGGTGTTCCGCAATGAAGACGGCCGCCTGATCCCGGGTCAGTTCGCCCGCGTGCGCATGGGCCAGCCGCAGAAGCAGACGCTTGTGCTGGTTGATGAGCGCGCGATCGGCACCGACCAGGACAAGAAATTCGTGATGGTGGTCGGCGAGGATAGCCGCGCAGTCTACCGTCCGGTCGCGCTCGGCGGCACCGTCGACGGCCTGCGTATCGTCACCTCGGGCCTGAAGTCGGGCGAGCGCATCGTCGTCAATGGCCTGCAGCGCGTGCGCCCCGGCGCTCTCCTGAAATTGGAGATCGCCGAAATGGGCGCGCGGGGCACCCAGCAGGCCGCTGCCGGTAGCAACAATCAGCATCTGGCGCAGCAGTGATGCGTGATGACTTGGCGCTCGATCGATCTGCCGGACTCCACCTCGCCCCGCTCGCGGGGAGAGGTCGGATCGCATCGAAGATGCGATCCGGGTGAGGGGGAACCTTTCCACGAGTCTATCTCTCACCGTGTTTGCGGAAGCTCCCCCTCATCCCGACCTTCTTCCCGCGTGCGGGGAGAAGGAGAAACTCCCCAACTCCTGAATTGATCGCATTGGAAGGCTCCGCACAGGCGGGGGCACACCCATGAATCTCTCGAAATTTTTCATCGACCGCCCGATCTTTGCAGGCGTGCTGTCGGTCCTGATTTTCCTCGCCGGCCTGATCTCGCTGCTCGCGATGCCGATCTCGGAATATCCCGATGTCGTGCCGCCTTCGGTCGTGGTGCGCGCCACCTATCCCGGCGCCAATCCGAAGGTGATCGCGGAAACGGTCGCCACGCCGATCGAGGAGCAGATCAACGGCGTCGAGAACATGCTCTATATGAGCAGCCAGGCGACCACCGACGGCGCGATGACGCTGACGGTGACCTTCCGCCTCGGCACCGACCCCGACAAGGCGACGCAGCTCGTGCAGAACCGCGTGCAGCAGGCCGAGCCGCGCCTGCCGGCGGTGGTGCGCCAGCTCGGCATCATCACCAAGAAGAGCTCGCCCGACCTCACCATGGTGGTGCATCTGTTGTCGCCGAACAACCGCTACGACATGACGTATTTGCGCAACTACGCAGTGCTCAATGTCAAGGACCGGCTGGCGCGGATCGACGGCGTCGGCGACGTCCAGCTCTATGGCGCCGGCGACTATTCGATGCGGGTGTGGGTCGATCCGCAGAAGGCCGCCGAGCACGGCCTGACCGCGAGCGATATCGTCAGGGCGATCCAGGCGCAGAATGTCGAAGCCGCCGCCGGCGTGGTCGGCTCCTCGCCCAGCGTCAAGGGCATCGACCTGCAGCTTTCCGTCAATGCCGAGGGCCGGCTCGCCAGCGAAGAGCAGTTCGGTGAGATCGTGGTGAAGACCGGCGCGCGCGGCGAGGTGGTACGGCTGCGTGACGTTGCGCGCATTGAGTTAGGGGCTTCCGAATATGGCCTGCGCTCCCTGCTCGACAACAAGCAGGCGGTCGCGATCCCGATCAACCAGGCGCCCGGCTCCAACGCCCTCGATATCTCCACCAAGGTCCGCGCCACCATGGCCGAGATCAAGAAGAACATGCCCGATGGCGTCGACTTCAAGATCGTCTACGATCCCACGCAGTTCGTGCGTTCCTCGATCGAGGCGGTGGTGCACACGCTCTTGGAAGCGATCGTGCTGGTCGTGCTGGTGGTGATCCTGTTCCTGCAGACCTGGCGCGCCTCGATCATTCCGCTGCTCGCGGTGCCGGTGTCGATCGTCGGCACCTTCGCGGTGATGCATGTGTTCGGCTTCTCCATCAACGCGCTCAGCCTGTTCGGCCTGGTGCTCGCGATCGGCATCGTCGTCGACGACGCCATCGTCGTGGTCGAGAACGTCGAACGCAATATCGAGTCCGGCCTGTCGCCGCGGGAGGCCACCTACCAGGCGATGAAGGAAGTGTCCGGCCCGATCATCGCGATCGCGCTGGTCCTGATCGCGGTGTTCGTGCCGCTCGCCTTCATCTCCGGCCTCACCGGTCAGTTCTACAAGCAGTTCGCGTTGACGATCGCGATCTCGACCGTGATCTCGGCGATCAACTCGCTGACACTGTCGCCGGCGCTCTCGGCGCTGCTGCTGAAGGGCCATCACGAGCCCAAGGACAGGCTGACGCTGATCATGGACAAGGGGCTGGGCTGGTTCTTCCGGGGCTTCAACCGCGTCTTCACGCGCTCCTCGGAGAATTACGGCCGCAGCGTCACCAAGGTGATCTTCGGCAAGGCCGCCGTGATGGGCGTTTATGTGCTCCTGATCGGCGTCACCGCCGTGCTGTTCAAGCAGGTGCCGAGCGGCTTCGTTCCCGGCCAGGACAAGCAGTATCTGGTCGGCTTCGCGCGGCTGCCCGACGGCGCGACGCTGGATCGCACCGAGGAGGTCATCCGCAAGATGAGCGACATCGCGCTGACCCAGCCCGGCGTCGAAAGCTCGGTGGCCTTCCCGGGTCTGTCGATCTCCGGCTTCACCAACTCCTCCAACGCCGGCATCGTGTTCTCGACGCTGAAGCCGTTCGACGAGCGCAAGGACGCTTCGCTCAGCGGCAATGCGATCGCCGCCGAGCTCAACAAGAAATATGCCGGCATCCAGGAAGCTTTCATCGCGATGTTCCCGCCGCCGCCGGTCAACGGTCTCGGCACCATCGGCGGCTTCAAGCTGCAGATCGAGGATCGCGCTGGCCTCGGCTATGACGCGCTCAACGAGGCGACCAAGGCGTTCATGGCGGCGATGTCGAAGGCGCCGGAGATCGCCGGCCTGTTCTCGAGCTTCCAGGTCAACGTTCCCCAGCTCTATGCCGACATCGACCGCACCAAGGCGCTGCAGCTCGGCGTGCCCGTGACGGAGGTGTTCAACACGCTCCAAATCTATTTGGGCTCGTACTACGTCAACGACTTCAACAAATTCGGTCGTACGTACTCAGTCTATGTCCAGGCCGACGCGCCGTTCCGCGCCCGCGCCGACGACATCAGGCAGTTGAAGGTGCGTTCGGCCTCCGGCGACATGGTCCCGCTATCGGCGCTGCTGAAGATCCGCCAGAGCGCAGGGCCAGAGCGCGCGATCCGCTACAACGGCTTTTTGTCCTCGGACATCAACGCCGCTGCGGCGCCCGGCTATTCGTCCGGCCAGGCGCAGGAAGCGGCGACGCGGATCGCCGCCGAAGTGCTGCCGCCGGGCTTTGCCTTCGAATGGACCGACCTGACCTATCAGGAGTTCATCGCCGGCAATTCCGGCCTCTGGGTCTTCCCGCTCGCGATCCTGCTGGTCTTCCTGGTGCTGGCTGCGCTCTATGAAAGCCTGACGCTGCCGCTCGCGATCCTCATGATCGTGCCGATGGGACTGTTGGCTGCGATGTTCGGCGTCTGGCTCTCCGGCGGCGACAACAACATCTTCACCCAGATCGGCTTGATTGTGCTGGTGGGATTGTCGGCGAAGAACGCGATCCTGATCGTCGAGTTCGCGCGCGAGTTGGAATTCGCCGGCCGTTCGCCGATCCGCGCCGCGATCGAGGCGAGCCGCTTGCGGCTTCGCCCGATCCTGATGACGTCGATGGCGTTCATCATGGGCGTGCTGCCGCTGGTGCTGTCGACCGGCGCCGGCTCGGAGATGCGTCGCGCGATGGGCGTCGCAGTGTTCTCCGGCATGATCGGTGTCACGATCTTCGGTCTGTTCCTGACGCCGGTCTTCTATGTGTTGCTCCGCAGCGCCACCGGCATGAAGCCGCTGACGCATCACGGCGAAGCGACCATTCCAACAAAGGCCCACGCGGCATGACGCCGCGCGGGCCCGGAGCGTGATCACGCATTACAAAAAGATGAAGCGGGATGGTTTCGAGGAAAAATCATCCCGCTGCAGTCCTCACCTCAAGCGGCGAGGTCCTGCAGCAGTTTCGACGAGCCGCGCACCAGCACCTTGCGTCCGGCAGGCGTTAACGCCAGCGAATCGCCCCGCATCGCGGCGAGCCCGAGCGTGATCAGGCTTTCGACCGCAAACCTGCTTATTCTCGAAGGGTTTGCTGCAGGTGCACGCAACGCTTTGAGAACTTCCCACTGATCGGTTGTCAGCTCATAGTCGAATTCGTCGTTCATGGTCCCTCGGATTCGTTAACCATCGACGGGGCGCGTATTACCCAGCGCTCGTGAAGAACATGCGACCAGAACGAGTCAGGATTTCGAATTACGGGGATAGACCGTCACATCATCGTGTGGCTGGAATTCTTCAATATTTTCAAGCCATCCATTGAATCTTAACCAGATGATACAGCCGTGCTGCCCCTTCTCCCTCGCCCCGCTCTTGCGGGGAGAGGGGCGGGGTGAGGGGAGTCTCCGCATCTTAGGTTTTTGAGAGAAATGCGTTCGCGGAGAGACCCCTCACCCGGCGCTGCGCGCCGACCTCTCCCCGCAAGAGCGGGGCGAGGTAAAGCAGTCAACCGCGCCGTACGCTGGCACCCCCATCCACAGGCAATGTGACACCCGTAATAAAACTCGCCTCATCTGACGCCAGAAACAGCGCGGCGTTGGCGACGTCCCAGCCGGTGCCCATCTTCTGGCGCAGCGGCACCTTGCTGTCGCGCTCGGCCTCGACTTCCGCGCGGCTCTTGTTGAATTCGCGGGCGCGGGTGTCGACTGCCATCGGCGTGTTCATCAGGCCGGGCAGGATCACATTGGCGCGAATGCCGTATTGCGCGTTCTGATAGGCAAGCTGTTCGGTGAAGGCGATCATCGCCGACTTCGTCGCCTTGTAAGCGACGTAAGGGTAGGTCGTGATCGCCGCCATCGAGGAGATATTGATGATGGCGCCGCTGTTCTGCGTGCGCATGATCGGGATCACATGCTTGGCGGCGAGGATGCAGCTCTTGAGGTTGATCGCGACGCAGCGGTCGAACGCCTCTTCGCTGATCTCGAGCAGTTCGGCATCGCCGCCTGCGAGGCTGACGCCGACATTGTTGTGCAGGATATCGACCTTGCCCCAGCGCCGATGCGCGTCCGCCACCATCGCCTTGATCTCGGCGTTCTTCGTCACGTCGGCCTTGAAGGCGACAGCGGTGCCGCCCTTCGCCGCGATCATGTCGACGGTCTCCTGCGCTGATTCGAAATGGTGGTCGACGCACAGCACCTTGGCGCCTTCGCGCGCGAAAGTGAGCGCGGTGGCGCGGCCATTGCCGATGCCCTCGCCGGGGCTCTGGCCGGCGCCGACGACGATGGCGACACGATCTTGAAGGCGCATCTCTGCTTCACTCCCGCTTTTCGTTTTTGTCCATCGGGGTTCTCCCCGTTGACGATAGCGTTTCAAAGATGCGCGGGGCCGGCAAGGGGGCGGGAGATATGCTGTCAGGCCATGAATGCAGGCCCTTCAACGCATAGCAAAACGGTGCATTTTATGCAGCCATAAAAAGCTTGCACGAACGGGGAGCGAAGCATGTCGCTGATGGAAGTTGGCCTGGACGACAAGTACCGGTTGGACGTCAAACGCATCTTTCTTTCCGGTACCCAGGCGCTGGTGCGGCTTCCCATGCTGCAGCGCGAACGCGATCGTGCGCAGGGACTCACCACAGCGGGTTTCATCTCCGGCTACCGCGGCTCGCCGCTCGGCATGTACGACCACACATTGTGGCGGGCGAAATCTTTCCTCAAGCAGCACGACATCGCCTTCGTCCCTGGCCTCAACGAGGATCTGGCCGCGACCGCGGTGTGGGGCAGCCAGCAGGTCGGCATGTTTCCGGGCGCCAAGGTCGACGGCGTGTTCGGCATCTGGTACGGCAAGGGACCCGGCGTCGACCGCTCGCTCGATGCGCTGAAGCACGCCAATTCCGCCGGCACCTCGCGGAATGGCGGCGTGATCGCGCTCGCCGGCGACGACCATGGCTGCCAGTCCTCGACGCTGGCGCATCAGAGCGAGCAGGTGTTCGCATCGGCGCTGATGCCGGTCGTCAATCCGGCCACGCTGCAGGACTATCTCGACCTCGGCATCCTTGGCTTCGCCTTGTCGCGCTACAGCGGCTGCTGGGTCGGCTTCAAGGCGATCTCCGAGACGGTGGAGAGCTCGGCCTCGATCATCAGCGATCCCGACCGGATCCGGATCATCACGCCGGATGATTTCGAGATGCCGCCGGATGGCCTTTCCATTCGCTGGCCGGATGCGCCGCTCGAACAGGAGCGCCGCCTGCACGGCCCGAAGATGCAGGCCGTCGCCGCCTTTGCCCGCGCCAACCGCTTCGACCGCATCGTGCTCGACTCCAAGCCGGCGCGGCTCGGCATCATGGCGACAGGCAAGGCCTATCTCGATCTGCGCCAGGCGCTGGCTGAGCTTGGTATCACCGACGCCGAGGCGCAAGCGCTCGGTCTTCGCATCTACAAGGTCGCGCTGACATGGCCGCTGGAGGAATCCGGCGCCCGCGCCTTCGCCGAAGGATTGCAGGACGTGCTCGTGGTCGAGGAGAAGCGTGGCTTCATCGAGGACCAGCTCATCCGCATTCTCTACAATGTGGATGCTTCCAGGCGGCCGTCGGTGGTCGGCAAGCGCGACGAGAGCGGCGCGGTGCTGCTGCCGAGCGAAGGGGAATTGACGCCGACCATGGTCGCTGCCGCTGTCGTCGCGCGGCTGCGCAGGCTCGGCCATCGCAGTCCGATGCTGGAGCAGCGCCTCGCCAAGCTGGAGGCCTTCGATCGGCCGGCCGAGGGCATCGGCGCCGCAAAACTGCAGCGCACGCCCTATTTCTGCTCGGGCTGTCCGCACAACACCTCGACCAAGATCCCGGAAGGCAGCCGCGCCATGGCCGGCATCGGCTGTCACGGCATGGCGCTGTCGATCCCGGCGCGCCGCACCGCCACCATCTCGCATATGGGCGCCGAGGGCGTGGCCTGGATCGGGCAGGCGCCGTTCACCGACGAGAAGCACGTCTTCCAGAATCTCGGCGACGGCACCTACACCCATTCAGGCCTGCTCGCACTGCGCGCCGCGGCCGCCGCCGGCGTCAACATCACCTACAAGATCCTCTATAATGATGCGGTCGCGATGACCGGCGGTCAGCCCGCCGAAGGCAGCTTCAACGTGTCGCAGATTGCGCATCAGGTCGCCGCCGAAGGCACCAAGCGCATCGCCATCGTCTCCGACGATCCCACCAAATATCCCGCCAACTATTTCCCGGCCGACGCCACCGTGCATCACCGCCGCGAGCTCGACGCCGTACAGCGCGAGCTCCGCGACATCGCCGGCCTCACCGTCCTGATCTACGACCAGACCTGCGCGGCGGAGAAGCGCCGCCGCCGCAAGCGCGGGCTCTATCCCGATCCGCCCAAGCGCGTCTTCATCAACGAGCGGGTCTGCGAGGGCTGCGGGGACTGCTCGGTGCAGTCGAACTGCGTCTCGGTGCAGCCGCTGGAGACCGAGTTCGGCCGCAAGCGCCGCATTGATCAGAGTAACTGCAACAAGGATTTTTCCTGCATCGAGGGCTTTTGCCCGAGCTTCGTCACCGTCCATGACCCGAAGCTGCGCAAGGCCGACCGCGCTGCCGCCGATCCGTCGGCGCTGTTCGCGGACCTGCCGACGCCGCAGCCTCAGGCGCTTTCAGGTCCCTACAACATCCTCGTCACCGGCATCGGCGGCACAGGCGTCATCACCATCGGCGCGCTGCTCGGCATGGCAGCCCATGTCGAGGGCTTGGCGTGCTCGACGCTCGACTTCACCGGCCTGTCGCAGAAGAACGGCGCGGTCATGAGTCATGTGCGCCTCGCGCCGCGTGCGGAGGATCTCGCCAGCGTCCGCATCGCCGCCGGCGGCGCCGACCTGATCCTCGGCTGCGACATCGTGGTCGCGACCAGCGTCGCCGCGCTGAGCCGGGCCGAACGCGGTGTGACGCGCGCGATCGTCAATGCCGACCTGCTGCCGACCGCGAGCTTCGTGATGAATCCCGACCTCGATTTCGAGGCGGGCACGATGCGCGATGCGTTGAGCCAAGCCGTCACCTCGTCCGACCTCGACATCCTCGATGCCACCGGCCTTGCCACCGCGCTGATGGGCGACAGCATCGCCACCAACGCCTTCCTGCTCGGCTTCGCCTTCCAGCGCGGCGCGGTGCCGATGTCGCTGGAGGCGCTGATGAAGGCGATCGAGCTCAACGGCGCCGCGGTTGACATGAACAAGATCGCCTTCTCATGGGGCCGGCTCGCCGCGCACGACCTGGCGCGCGTCGTCAGCGCCGCGCGCTTCAAAACGTCGAGCGCGGCGCCGGCACGGCGCACGCTCGACGAGACCATCGCCTTCCGCACCAAGTTTCTCATCGACTATCAGGACGAGGCCTATTCGCAGCGTTACCTCGCCGACGTCGCGCGGGTGCGGGCCGCCGAGACGGCAGCGGCCCCCGGCTCACATGAGCTGACGGAGGCGTTTGCAAAAGGCCTGTTCAAGCTGATGGCCTACAAGGACGAGTACGAGGTCGCGCGGCTCTATACCGATGGCGAATTCGCGAGGGCGTTGAAGGAGCAATTCGACGGCGAGCCCGGGTTGAAGGTGCTGCTCGCCCCGCCGCTGTTCGCGCGTCGCGACAAGGTCACCGGACATCTGCAGAAGCGCGAGTTCGGGCCCTGGGTGTTCAGCGCGTTCAGGCTGCTGGCGCGGCTGAAACGCTTGCGTGGTTCCGCGCTCGATATCTTCGGCTACACCGCCGAGCGGCGGATGGAGCGGGCGCTGCCGGGCGAATATTCGGCGATGATCCTGCGCCATCTCGGCAACAAGCCGCTCGATTTGCCGCGCTTGGTGGCGCTGGCGAAGGCTGCGGAGTTGGTACGCGGCTACGGCCACGTCAAGGAAGCGAACGTCGCTCGCTATCGCCAGGAGTGCCAGCGGCTCGAAGCTGCGATCGGTCAGCCGGTCGCGCAGGCAGCCGAGTAGGTTCCGATCCGGTCCGGTGCTTGGGCTGATTCTTGAGCCTATTCTTGGGCCGCAGGAAGCAACCTGCGGCCATTGTTTTCGTTGATCGGTAACCGTGCCCACAGGATCGGCTGGAATTGTCCGGCCGGCTTCCTACATGATGGGCGTGTCCACTTGGAGTCATTTCGGAGGCGTTCGGTGAGCTCCAGAAATGCAGTTCTGGCCGCCGTTGCCACCGCCGCCCTGGTCCTGAGCGTCCCGGCGATGGCGGACGATTATCGCCCCGGCGACTATTTCAATCTCGACCTCTCCAAGGCCGTGCTGTCGCCTAAGCGGCTCGGTCCGCCGACGGAGTTCGCACCGGTTCCCGTCGAAGCCAAAAGCGATCACAATGATGCTGCACACGTGGTCGCGGAACCGAAGCCGGTAGAGACGAAAAGGGTCAGGGCCGCGCGTGCTGCGCCTGTGCCTGAGCGGTCGGTGCGCACGGAGCGGCGCGTTCCCGCCCGCGCCAAGCTTGCCCGCCGCCACGGCAACCCGCTCGACGCCCAGGCCCGCGACGCCCGCATCCAGACCTGGCCCTGCCGCTCCGGCGGCATCTGCAACTGGCGCTGACGGGCGCGCCCGACAAAGCCTTAAGAGCACCACTGGCGCACACATTCTCCGTCATGGCCGGGCCATCCACGAGAGCGCGCGCGGCTGCAAGACGTGGATGCCCGGGTCAAGCCCGGGCATGACGAGCGCGTTTTCACGAGTCATCCATCTGTCGTAAAACCGTAGGCTGGGAGTCAAGCAGCGCAGGCAACCTTCGTCGCGATTCGACGGAGATCCTGCCTGATGGCGATTGCGACACGCGCCAGGCGCGGCCTGACCCGGCGCCAGGTTCTGATCCGGTCAGGCTCGACCGCCGCACTCGCAAGTCTCGGCACTCTCGCCAAGCCCTATCTCAGCTGCGCCGCCGATCGCCCGAAGCTTCGGTGCGGGATTCAATCGGGTGACGTCTCTGATGATGCCGCTGTGATCTGGTCGCGTGTCGATCGGGCCGCGCGGATGCAGGTGGAATGCGCAGCCGACGAGAATTTCAAGACCATTTTGCGCGCGGCCTCAAGCGACGCGCTGCCTTCAACCGACTTCACCGCAAAGCTCCTCATCGATGGCCTGCCGCCGGGACAGGACATTTTCTATCGCGTGCGCTTTGAATCGTCCGATGGGCTTGCGGGCGAGGCGAGCGGCGGCCATTTCCGCACCGCACCGATGACGCGCCGATCGATCTCCTTCGTCTGGTCCGGCGATACCGTGGGGCAGGGTTGGGGCATCGATCCCTCCCGTGGCGGCCTGCGCAGCTACCGCACCATGCTGGCGAACCGTCCCGACTTCTTCATTCATTCCGGCGACCACATCTACGCCGATTGCCCGGTGCCATCTGAGTTGCGGCTGCCGGACGGCACGCTCTGGCGTAACATCGTCACCGAAGAGAAGTCGGCGGTTGCCAGGAGCCTCGCGCAATTTCGCGGCAACTACAAATACAATTGGTGTGACGCAAACTTCCGCGCCTTCCATGCGGAAGTGCCGATGTTCGCACAATGGGACGACCACGAGGTCGCCGACGACTGGTCGCCGATCGGCAGCGCTGATGAGACCGGCTATGCCGAGGACGGCTCTTCGCGTCTGGTGGCGCGTGCGCGGCGCGCGTTTCACGAATTCATGCCGATGCGCGCTGCCCCCGCGCAGGACGGCCGCGTCTATCGCAGGATCGCCTATGGTCCGCTGCTCGACGTGTTCCTCATCGACATGCGCTCTTACCGCGATTCCACGTGGAATAAAGGCGATGGCAACAGCGACGGCTTCATCCTTGGCAAGGCGCAGCTCGCATGGCTGAAGCGCGAGCTGGTCGCCTCCAACGCCACCTGGAAGGTGATCGCCGCGGACTTGCCGATCGGCCTCATCAGCCTGGATGCGGTCGCGCTCGGCGACGGCCCTCCGGAGCGCCGCGAGCACGAGATCGCCGATCTCCTGTCTTTCATGAAGTGCGCCGGCATCCGCAACACGGTCTGGCTCACCGCCGACATGCACTACACCGCGGCCCATCATTACAATCCGAACCGCGCGGTCTTCCAGAAATTCGAGCCGTTCTGGGAATTCGTCTCCGGCCCGCTGCACGCCGGCACCTGGTCGCCCGGCGTGCTCGACAACACTTTCGGCCCCAAAGCGATGTATCAGAAAGGCTGCAGCGCAGAGCAGGGCGACAACCTCGCTCCCTGCTTCGGCCTGCAATTCTTCGGCCGCGTCGACATCGATGGTGCGACCGGGGTGATGACGGTGACCTTGAAGGACGTCGACAACCGCGACCTCTGGCATCGAGGAGGGCGGAAACGATGCAAACCTCGGGCATTTCACGCCGCGAGAATGCGGACTCACATCCCTCGGCTGTTTGAAATCTGAATCAGAACTCTCCCCTCGTCGTCCCGGGCTTGCGCGCCGCGGCGAAGCCCTTGGGCGTAGCCGGGACCCGGGACCCCATAACCACGGGACTTTGTTGTGTGCTCCGCTGCAACCGCTTGCTCCCGCCAGAACGCCTCCCAGTGGTTATGGGTCCGCTTTCGCGGGGACGACGGCGGTGCAAGGTTTGGGGAATCGTAGGATGGGTAGAGCGGCGCGAAACCCATCATCGTGCGGCTCGCTCTATCGCGATGGGTTTCGCTGCGCTCTACCCATCCTACGCAGGATCGCTGCAAAAAAGAATGGCCCCTTGCGGAGCCATTCTGTTCACGCCTCAGTAGCCGTAATTGTGATGATGCTTCTTGATGATCACCACCTTGTCGTGATGGCGATGATGCCAGCCGGGCCCGCGCATCTCGGCGTGGGCGCCGCGCCAGTGATGATGATGGTCGCCACGCTTGATTACGACGGTCTCTGCATTGGCGATCGACGGAACTGCAACGGCAATCGCGCCGAGCGCTGCAAAGACACAAGCAAGTTTCTTCATGATGTCCTCCTCCATGTGCCGAGACTAAACGGCAGGTCCCGCGGAAACGTTCCGCAGGAACTACAGGAGAATCCTGAACAACTGTTCAGCTAACGTTTGGACATGCGATGGAAATCTCGCTCGTCATTGCGAGCGCAGCGAAGCAATCCATCGCGCCACAAGTGGAGACATGGATTGCTTCGCTACGCTCGCAATGACGGGGGGCCATAGCCATGATGCCGACCGGATCGCCGCGCGGCCTTCACCCCTGCGCGCGTTCGATATTGCCGCTGCGTGTCGGCACGCCGAATTCGCGACGGCAGACGTCGGCGAGCACGGCTACGCCTTCGCGGATCTGCTGATGCGAGGGGCTCGCGAAGCACAGCCGCAGGCGGCTGCCGGACCACGCCTTGTTGGTCGACCATTCCGGTCCCGGATTGATCGAGACGCCGGCGGCGAGCGCCGCCTGGTAAAGCTTGAGCGTATCGACATGATCCGGAAGCTTGACCCAGAGAAAGATGCCGCCCTTCGGCTCTTCGAATTCCGCCACGGTGCCGAACTGCTCGCTCAGCGCCTCCATCAGCGTATCGAGCTTGGCACGCAGGCCGCGCGTCAGCTCCGGCACATGGGTCGCAAAATGCGGCGCGCAATATTCGGCGAGCACCATCTGCTCCAGCGCGCCGGAGCCTGCGTCCGTCTTCAGCGCCAGCATCCGCGACATCACTTCCCAGGGCGCGACGATGAAGCCGACGCGCAAGGCGGGCGCGATCGATTTCGAGAACGAGCCGATATGGATCACGCCGCCCTGCTGGCTCATGGCATAGATCGCGGGCGGACGCTCGCCGCTCCAGGTGAGGTCGGCGTAGCAATCGTCCTCGAAGATCGGCACGCCATAGTCGCGCGACAGCTTCAGCATCTCGGCGCGGCGGCTCTCGGGCAGGATCGTGCCGGTCGGGTTCTGCACGGTCGGGATGGTGTAGATATATTTCGGCGTGATGCCGCGCCGCTTGTGGTCGGCGAGCGCGGCAGCCAGCGCATCGATCCGGATGCCGTCCTGGTCGAGGGGAATGCCGACGGCATTGATGCCGAGCCGTGTGAGCCGGTTCAGCGAGCCCTGATAGGTCTCCTGCTCGATCAGCACGGTGTCGCCGTTCGCCAGCAGCGTGTGGTTGACGAGGTCGAGCGCCTGCAGCGAGCCGGAGACGATCAAGATGTCATCGGCCGTGCAGTCGATGCCGGCATCGCGCTTGAGCTTATGGATCAGGAATTCGCGCAAGGGCCGATACCCTTGCGGGCCGTGGGCGAGGTTATACGTCGCGAGCGCCTTGCCCTCGCGCTTGAGCACCGCGTTGACCGCCTCGATCAGCCCGTCGACCGGAACCCCGTCCGGATCGTTGTTGCCGCCGACAAAGCTGTACTTGGCAAGCCCGGTCCACTTGGCGGCCGGTGCCGGCAGGCCGGCGGGCAACAGCGGCGCGAAATCGAATTGGGCTGACGACATGGACATTCACTCCCGTGTTGTTGTCGTTGAGAAGGCCCGGAGAAAGTCGATGGCCCTCTTGCTAGTTCTTACTGATGATCCTGATCGGTCGTCCCTGGCTGATGAAGGCATAGTGCCCCGGGCCGACGCTGCCAACCATCAGCGCTTCGACAGCGGGTTCGGCGATCTCGCCGGCTGCCGCCCAGTCCACCACGAAATTGGCGCCGGTGCCGCCGCGCACGTCGGAGGTGGGGATGAAGACCTCGATGGTTGCGAACGGCTTCAGCGCGATCGGCGCCTTGAGGTAGCTTTCAACCGGCTTGCCTTCGGTGTCGAAATAGGCGATCCGCTTCAATACAAGGGGCTTGGTCTCGGAGGTGTTGTGGACACTCAATGTCACCGAGAAATCGGCCCTGAGCCTGCCTTGGCTCATCGAAACACTGGAATAGACTGGGACGTAGAAAGAGCCGGAAACGACGAGATTCTCGGCGGGAACAGCCGTCAGCGAACTCGCAAAACCCTGCTCGATGCTGCCGCTTTGCGCCACAGAGGGGCGGGATGCGGTCAGCGATGCCAGAATCGCCAGAAACAGGCTAAGGGCGCGGATGTGACAGATTGCTCGTTTGACCCCCGTGCTTGGGTCTCTAGGTTGCGCTGAGGAGAAGCCCCAAGACATGCATGAACTTATAGGTGATATTACTTTAAGCATCCTGTTCGCCTGGGTGCTCGGCCTGTTAGCTCATTTCTCCCGGCAACCCCTGATCCTGGCCTACCTTATCGCCGGGTTTTTGATTGGTCCATTCGGCACGGGCCTGGTCAAGTCCCAGGAATCGATCAGCGTCATATCCGAGCTCGGCCTGATCTTCATGCTGTTCATGATCGGGCTTGAGATCGACCTGAAGAAGATCGTCCGCGCCGGCAAGGTGATCCTGTTCGCGGCCGGCGGCCAGCTCCTGGGCGGTTGCCTGCTCGGCATCCTGTTTTTCGTCGGCATCGGGCTGTCGATGGGCGGCGGCGGCAAGTTCGACGCGCTCTATCTCTGCGTCGCCTGCGCGCTATCCTCGACCGTGATCATCGTCAAGGTGCTCTACGAGAAGCGCGAGCTCGATACGCTGCCCGGCCGCATCACGCTGGGCGTATTGGTGCTGCAGGACATCTTCGCGATCCTGTTCCTCGCCGTGCAGCCGAGCCTCGACAACCTCCAGATCGGCATCGTCCTGCTCTCGATCGTGCGCGTCGGCGTGCTGGTGGCGACCGCGCTGGTGCTCAGCCGCTACGTGCTGCCGCGGCTGTTCCAGCAGATCGCACGCCGCCCCGAGCTGATCCTGCTCGGCGCGCTTGCTTGGTGCTTCCTGATCGGCGAGGTTGCCGAACGCCTGCATCTATCGCGCGAGATGGGCTCGCTGGTCGCCGGCGTATCGCTGTCGACCTTCCCGTATGCGCTCGACGTCACCGCCAAGGTCACCACCTTGCGCGATTTCTTCATCACGCTGTTCTTCGTCGCGCTCGGGATGACGATCCCGGTTCCCGGTCTCTCGGTGATCGGGCTTGCGCTGCTGATCGCGGCGTTCACCGTGGTGAGCCGCCTGGTCACGACGTTCACGCCGCTCTATCTGATGAAGCAGGGCTTGAGGGCCAGCCTGCTGCCGGCGATCAACCTGGCGCAGATCTCGGAATTCTCGCTGGTGGTGATCCAGACCGGCGTGGCCGCCGGGCACATCTCCACCGCGACCTCGAGCGCCGCCTCCTTCGCTTTCGTGGTGTTGGCGGTGCTCAGCACCTTCGCGATCACCAGGAGCGGGGAGATCACCCGATCCCTGATCGGGCCATTGAAGCGGATCGGGCTTCGCGACCTCGATCAGGCCCACCCTGTGGAAGCGGATGGCCCCGAGGGCGGCCACGGCGCGCCCCGCCGGATCGTCATCCTCGGCTTTTTTCGCGCCGCCAGCGCCCTGCTCAGCCAGATCGAGCGGCAGAACGAGGCGCTGCTGGAGCAGATCAGCGTCATCGACTTCAACCCGCTGGTGTTCAGGACCTTGAAAGATCGCGGCCTGCAGGTGATCTATGGTGATATCAGCAACGTCGATACGCTGGTGCATGCCGGCATCGGCAAGGCCGAGATCATCATCCTGAGCGTGCCGGATTCGCTCCTGGTCGGCGCCAATAATGAGAAGCTGGTCCGCCATGTCCGGAGCCTCAATCCGACCGCCAAGATCGTCGCGACCGCCGATTTCCTGGCTGACGTGAACGATCTCTACGCCGCCGGAGCCGACTACGTGACGGTGACGCGGATCAGCGACGCGAGCGAGCTGTTCTCGGTGATCGAAGCGGCGGACGCCGGTCTCTTGGCAGAGAAGCGCGCCGAGATGGATGTGCAGCTCGCCGAGCGGCGCGAGGTGTTGCCCTAGATGCTGGTGGGCGGAATGCATGCTGGTATGCCTGCTACCATGCGGATTGATGCTGGCGCGGGCTGCCGGTTCCGGCTAATGCACTGGCAGCAAGAAGCGAGATTTTGACACATGGCCGATACGATCCAGGAAGTGTTGCAAGCCTTTGCGAAGGGCGAACTCGTCGTCGTCACCGATGACGAGGATCGGGAAGGCGAGGGCGATCTGATCGTCGCGGCCTCGCTCTGTACTGCCGACAAGATGGCCTTCATCATCCGCCACACTTCCGGCATCGTCTGCGCGCCGATCACCACCGACGACGCGAAGCGGCTGCGGCTCGACCCGATGGTCGCGCACAACGATTCCAGCCACACCACTGCCTTCACCGTCTCGATCGACTACAAGCCCGATGGCGGCACCGGCATTTCGGCCGACGAGCGCGCCTCCTGCTGCCGCGCGCTCGCCAATCCCAATGCCGGCGCCAACGATTTTGCCCGGCCGGGCCACATCTTCCCGCTGATCGCCCGCGACGGCGGCGTGCTGCTGCGCTCCGGCCATACCGAAGCCGCGGTCGACCTCTGCAAGCTCGCCGGCCTGCCGCCGGTCGGCGTGATCAGCGAATTGATGAACGACGACGGCACGGTGATGAAGGGCGAGCAGGTGGCCCGCTTTGCCGCCGCCAACAAGCTCAAGCACGTCACGATCGCCGATCTGATTGCCTATCGCCAGGCCCGCGAGAAACTGATCGAGCGGGTCGCGACGTTCACGACCGACAGCCCGATCGGCCCGCTGCAGGGCTATGCCTACCGCTCGCCATTCGACGAGATCATGCACGCCGCCTTCGTCTATAACGGCATCGGCGACGGCAAGAACGTGCTGACGCGGCTGCACAAGCCGAACATCGTCAAGGACATCTTCACCGGTGGGGCGCGCATGGAAGCCGTTCTGCGCCAATTCAAGAACGCTGGCCGCGGTGTGCTGGTCTACTTGCGCGACGGCGCGGCGGGTGTTCCCGTTGAGCCCGTTGGCACGCAGACTGCGGAGGCAGATCGCAACCGGCAATGGCGCGAGGTCGGCGTCGGCGCACAGATCCTGCGCGATCTCGGCGTCACCTCGATCCGCAATCTCACCTCATCCGTGCATGACTACAAGGGATTGTCCGGTTTCGGCATCGAGATCGTCTCCAACGAGAAACTCGAAAGCTGACCAGGGGAACCCAATGCAATTGCGCTTCCACTCACGGCGCTTTAATTTATCGGGTAATTCCGAAACGACGAGACGAAAGGGATCTTCATGAGCGTGCGCCCCCAGGCCAAGGACAAGCCGGCTGCGGCTTCTTTCCAGTGGGATGATCCGTTCCTGCTCGATGACCAGCTCACCGAAGACGAACGCATGATCCGCGACACCGCGCGCGCCTATGCGCAGGACAAGCTGCTGCCCCGCGTCATCAACGCCTATCTGGAAGAGAAGACGGATCGCGAGATCTTCAACGAGATGGGGGAACTCGGCCTGATCGGCGTCACGCTGCCGGAGGAATATGGCTGCGCGAATGCGAGCTATGTGGCCTATGGCCTCGTCGCACGCGAGATCGAGCGGGTCGATTCCGGCTATCGCTCGATGAACTCGGTGCAGACCTCGCTGGTGATGTACCCGATCTATGCCTATGGCGATGATAACCAGCGCAAGAAATATCTGCCCAAGCTCGCCACCGGAGAATGGGTCGGCTGTTTCGGCCTGACCGAGCCGGATGCGGGTTCCGATCCCGGCGGCATGAAGACCCGCGCCGAGAAGGTTTCCGACGGCTACCGGCTGACGGGCAGCAAGATGTGGATCTCGAACGCGCCGATCGCCGACGTCTTCGTAGTGTGGGCGAAGTCGGCCGCGCACGACAACCAGATCCGAGGCTTCATCCTGGAGAAGGGCATGAAGGGCCTCTCCGCGCCGAAGGTCGGTGGCAAGCTGTCGCTGCGCGCCTCCATCACCGGCGAGATCGTGCTTGATGGTGTGGTGGTTCCGGAGAGTGCGCTGCTGCCCAATGTTTCCGGTCTCAAGGGGCCGTTCGGCTGCCTCAACCGCGCCCGCTACGGCATCTCCTGGGGCGCGATGGGCGCCGCGGAAGACTGCATGCACCGCGCGCGGCAATATACGCTCGACCGCAAGCAGTTCGGCCGCCCGCTCGCCGCGACGCAATTGGTGCAGAAGAAGCTTGCGGATATGGAGACCGAGATCGCGCTCGGCCTGCAGGCCTCGCTTCGCGTCGGCCGGCTGATGGACGAGGGCAAGATGGCGCCGGAGATGATCTCCATCGTCAAGCGCAACAATTGCGGCAAGGCCCTCGACATCGCCCGCATGGCGCGCGACATGCACGGCGGCAACGGCATCCAGATCGAGTATCATGTGATGCGCCACGCCGCGAATTTGGAAACCGTGAACACCTATGAGGGCACCCACGACGTGCACGCGCTGATCCTGGGCCGCGCCATCACCGGCATCCAGGCGTTTTCGTAAGCGCTGATCTTGTGGAGCGATATGTAACCCCTTTCTCCGTCATGGCCGGGCTTGTCCCGGCCATCCACGTGTGAGCTTCCGGAAAGAAAGCGCGTGGATGCCCGGGACATCTGCGCGAAGACGCGCTTCGCGCTTTTGCCCGGGCATGACGGAATCAGCGTCAGGTGTGCAGCCATGGCCGACAACGACGACATCCCGTTCAACCGCGATTTTCCGCTGCAGCCCGGCGTGGTCGACGAAGCCCGCCCCGGCGTGCGGCGCGTCCTCTGCAACAATCCGAGCCCGTTCACCTTCACCGGCACGGTCAGCTACATCGTGGGCCAGGGCAATGTCGCGATCATCGATCCCGGCCCGGATGATGAAGCGCATGCCAAGGCGCTGCTCGATGCCGTGCGCGGCGAGACCGTGACGCACATCCTAGTCACCCACACCCATCGCGACCATTCGCCGAACACCGCGCGGATCAAGCAGGCGACCGGCGCGCCCGTTTATGCCGAGGGCCCGCACCGCGCTTCGCGGCCGCGGTTCGAGAGCGAGAAGCATAATCCGGAGTCCGGTGCCGACCGCGACTTCAGGCCGGACATCGAGGTCAAGAGCGGCGACGTGATCGAAGGTTCCGGCTGGGCGCTGGAGGCGGTGGCGACGCCGGGCCATACCGCCAATCACCTCGCGTTCGCCTGGCCCGAGCGCGGCATCAATTTCGTCGGCGATCACGTGATGGGCTGGTCGACCTCGATCGTGGCGCCGCCGGACGGATCGATGATCGACTACATGGCTTCGCTGGAACGGCTGGAGCAGCGGCCGGAGGAACTCTATTTCTCGGGTCATGGCCCCGAAATCACCGAAGGGCCGCGCTACGTCCGTTTCCTGGCGCGGCACCGGAAGGCGCGCGAGGCCTCGATCCTGCATCGCCTCGCCAAGGGCGAAGCCGACATCCCGACCATGGTGCGCGCGATCTATATCGGCCTTGATCCGCGGCTAACCGGCGCTGCCGGCTATTCCGTGCTGGCGCATCTGGAGGATCTGGTCGCCCGAGGGATCGTCACGACCGACGGCGATCCGGTGATCGGGGGAACATACCGGTTGGCGTGATGCGCAAATGACGGATGGGGCGGTCCATCCGCCATTCGCCTACGTCGTGCGCGTCAGTGCGTCACCAGCGGGCAGCCGCCCTTGTCGAGCGGACGGAACGCTTCGTCGCCGGGCACGGTGGCGAGCAGCTTGTAGAGGTCCCATTCGCCCTTGGATTCCGAGGGCTTCTTCACCTCGAACAGGTACATGTCGTGCACCATCCGCCCGTCGATGCGGATCTTGCCGTTTTTGGCGAAGAAATCGTTCACCGGCGTCGCCCGCATCTGCGCCATCACTTTCGGCGCCTCGTCGGCACCGATGGCCTCGATCGCCTTGAGGTAATGCATCGTCGCCGAATAGAGCCCGGCCTGGATCATGGTCGGCATGTGCCCGACCTTCTCATTGAAGCGCTTCGAGAAGGCCCTCGTCTCGTCGTTCATGTCCCAGTAGAAGGCATCCGTCACGATCAGGCCCTGGGTGGCCTGGATGCCGAGCGAATGCGTGTCGGTGATCTCCTGCAATAGCGCGATCATCTTCTGGCCGCCCTGGGTGAGGCCGAATTCGGCGGCCTGCTTCAGCGCATTGGTGGTGTCGCCGCCGGCGTTCGCGAGCGCCACGACCTTGGCTTTCGAGGCCTGCGCCTGCAGCAGGAAGGAGGAGAAGTCGGAGGTGTTGAGCGGGTGGCGCACCTCGCCGAGCACCTTGCCGCCGCTTTCCTTGACGACGTTGGCAGCGTCGCGCTCGAGCGCCATGCCGAACGCATAATCGGCGGTGACGAAAAACCAGGTGTCCTCGCCGCGCTTGACCATCGCCTTGCCGGCGACGTTCGACAGCGCATAGGTGTCGTAGGTCCAGTGCACGGTGTTCGGCGAGCAGGCGACGCCGGTGAGGTCGGACGTGCCGCCACCGGAATTGATATTGATCTTGTTCTTCTCGCGCGTCAGCGCCGAGATCGGCAGCGCGACCGAGGAGGTCGGCACGTCGAAGATCGCATCGACCTTCTCGTTATCGTACCAGTTCCTGGCAATGGCGACGCCGACGTCCGGCCTGTTCTGATGGTCGGCCGAGACCACCTCGACCGGCTTGCCCTTCACCTTGCCGCCGTAGTCGGCGACCGCCATCTGCACCGCGGCGACCGAGCCCTTGCCGGTGGCATCGGCATAGAGGCTGGACATGTCGGTGAGCACACCAATTTTGACCACGTCGTCGGAAATCTGGGCGTTGGCGGCGCCGCCGGAAGCGGCAAGCGCGAGACCCGCCGCAAGGGCGGCCGCAAGCGGTTTCATCGTTTCTTCTCCCTGGCTTCTTGTTGAGGATTATCATTAACGCCGCCAGTTCTATCCGGTGCCATCACGGCGGCAAAGCCCGGGACCGCGAACAAGGCCGCAGGGGAGGTTTGCACGCGCGCAGCCCGTAGCCGGGTGGAGCGCAGCGCAACCCAGGACGTCTGTATCAGCACTGACAAGCGGCGCCCCGGGTTACGCTTTCGCTCCACCCGGGCTACGGCGTCCCCGCAAGAGCGGGGCGAGGGAGAACCTCAAAGGGTCGGCAGCTTCTTGATGGAGACGTCGATCGCGCCTTCGGTTTCCACGATCACGCGCAGCGTCTTGGAATCGAAGGCGATGCCGGCGAGTCTCAGGCTCGTGATCTCGGTCGAAACCTTCACGCCGTCGTCGTTCTTCTGGTAATCGGCGATCGCGGCGGCGAGCTTCTCGCGGGCGTTGCTCGCGAACGGCTTCAGGTCGACGGTCATCTTCTCCGCGAGTGCGCGCTGCAGCTGCGGCACGGCGGCGCGCGCCGCAGCACCCAGCAGGCCGAAGGCGGCCTCGGATTCGACCGCCAGCTCGATATCGGTCAGCCGCACGATCTGCTGCGCCTGGTCCAGCACCGGCCGTCCCCAGATGTGCACGGTGGCCTCGGCGCCGAAGCCGAAGAAGCTCTTCTTCTCCTTTGCGTTCGCCAGCAGCGAGATCAGAAGGCGATCACCGGAGGCCGCCACGCTCGCGTGCTTCACCGTGACGTCGACCGGACCGGAGCCATCCTCCGGGAAGGTCTTGCCGGCGAGCTGCGCCTCCAAAAGCTTTGTCAGCGACACAAAGGACATGTCGACAGGCATGCCGATGCTGACATGGCCCGGCGTCTGCGGTCCGATCAGGATCGTCGCCGGGAACGGGCAGTCCGGCTTGGTCGGCGCCTCCGTGATCCGGGTCTCCGCTTCGATGCCGAGCGTCAGCGTTACCGCAGACGCGTCGACGCGCGGCTGCGCCGCCAGCGCACGGATCGGGCGAAGCTCCAGCCACATTGGCGGCATGTTGGCGACCGCACCCGCGCCCTGCAGCGGGATCGAGCGGCAGGCTTTCGCCCATTGCGCGCGCGCATTCTGCTCGAAGGTCGGATCGTTGCGCATCTTCGTCTGCACGGCGGTCAACTGGTCGGCGACGGTCTTGTCGATCAGCGGCTTGACCTGCGCCGGCACGTTGACGCGGACGCCTGCGACCGACAGGCCGGTGTCGCCGAGATTGACCTGCGCCTGTAGATTTGGCTCGATACGCCAGGCTGCGGCCAGCCGGGGCCGCGAGGTGACGACCACATTGCCTTTGATCTCGGCGTTGGCATTGATCTGTTTGATGTTGATGTCGCCGATCTGCTTGGCCGCATTGGCGCCGAGCAGGCTACCGAGCACGTCGCCGATCGCGCCCGTCGCCTTCGCCGACAGCGAGCCTGTGACGTTCAGCGCACCCGTCAGCGGCGTGGTGAGCGACAGCACGTCCTCTGCTCCGGTCGCCGCGATCGGCCCACGCGAGGCGGTCCAGCCGATATCGGCATTCTGCAGGATCTGCGGCACCGGATTGTCGGCCTTGCCGTTGAAATTCTTCGGCGTACCGCGGTCGGCGACGTCGCGGATCGCTGACAGCGCAATGGCGACCGGCGCCATCACCA
Source organism: Bradyrhizobium sp. Leo78 (assembly GCF_059512425.1). Taxonomy (NCBI): domain Bacteria; kingdom Pseudomonadati; phylum Pseudomonadota; class Alphaproteobacteria; order Hyphomicrobiales; family Nitrobacteraceae; genus Bradyrhizobium; species Bradyrhizobium sp. Leo78. The sequence continues at coordinate 107,800 of NZ_JCAMOT010000006.1, read as the reverse complement.
CCGAGCTGCGCGGCGCCGGCGGCAGCGGCGGCAATTCGGCCAGCGGCGGTGCCGGCACCGCGGCATGCGGCGACAGCCAGTCCATAGCCTTCAGGCTGATCAGGAACGACGCCGCAATCACCACGACGCCAATCACTATCGTCTTCGGACGCATCGGCAGACGCATCATTCCCCCGGATCGAGAAACCCCCGATTCGCTTATTATAGGGAAGGGGAAAGATGCGCCAGTGCGGCGGGTCGGTGTCCGTGTTGCGGCGTTTCTGGGTCGCGCGCCGTTTGGCTGAACATGGCCGTCCGTAGCCCGGGTGAAGCGTCAGCGTAACCCGGGACCTGCGGCGCGGATGCAGACGTCCCGGGTTGCGCTGCGCTCCACCCCGGCTACGAGAGCCCGCGAAATGAAAACGGCTCCGGCCAATGCCGGAGCCGCTCTTGAATCCAGTCTTTCAGCGCTTATCGCACCGTCGTACCGAGATCGGCGCGGCGGTCGGTCATCGGCAGCACGATCACCTTGGTTCCGACGTTGACGCGGGAATAGAGATCGATGACGTCCTCGTTGATCAGCCGCAGGCAGCCGGAGGAAACGTGGGTGCCGATCGTCTCCGGCGCATTGGTGCCGTGGATGCGATAGACGGTGCCGCCGAGATACATGGCGCGGGCGCCGAGCGGGTTGCCGGGGCCGCCGGCCATGTAGCGCGGCAGGTAGGGCTGGCGGGCGATCATTTCCGGCGGCGGGGTCCAATCCGGCCATTCCGCCTTCTTGGTGATGGTCTGGACGCCGGACCAGGTGAAGCCGTCGCGGCCAACACCGATGCCATAGCGCAGCGCCTGGCCGTTGCCGAGCACATAATAGAGATAGGTGTGCGGGGTATCGATGATGATCGTGCCGGGCGCTTCACGCGTCGCGTAATTGACCACCTGGCGGCGCAGGCGCGCGGGCAGTTCGAACCGGCCCTCACCCTGCGGCGGCGTAGCCTCGACGGATGGCGGCGGCGCGGCTTCGGTCGGCGGCGTCATGAGGAACGGGAAGAACGGCAGTGGTGCGGCCGCGCTCGATGTAGAAAAACCAATGGTGCCAATCGCCAGCGCGCCAAATGCGGCGGCGACGAGACGCGAGTTTCGCTTAATGGAATTAAACATTATCGACCCCTGTCTGACTACACCCTGTGGCGCCGCTTGCGGTTTAGCGCCTCGTTGATGTGATCCAATACAGGTCAAGCGTTTCGGGACATTTGCACGAAATCGCCAAAATGGTTTCGTGGGGGTAAGGAATTGTTTCGTTAAGATTTCGTCGCTGCGCGCCGGCTGCCCAACCTACGTTCTTGACTTGCCGTTTGCGTCGCGGGCAAACTGTTGGTCCAATTAAAAGAAAAACAAACGCATCAGGCAAAAAGACCTGTTGCGGCAGGGAGTTTAGAAATGAAGCCATTCTTGAAATGGCTCGCAGCCGCGAGCATTCTCGGTCTCGGTTTTTCCGCCCAAACCGCTTTAGCCCAGCAGCCCATCCGTATCGGTGTGCCGACCTCCATCCAGCTCCAGGTCGGGCGCGACACCCAGAATGCAGCGAAGCTGGCGGCCGACGAGATTAACGCCAAGGGCGGCGTGCTCGGCCGCAAGCTCGAGATCGTCGTCGCCGACGAAACCGAGAACCCCGAGCAGGGGATTGCCGCGATAAAGAAGCTCACCGCCGACGACAAGGTCGACGTGCTGATCGGCGGCTACACCTCCGGCGTCACGCTGGCGCAATTGCCGCACATCTCCCGCGCCAAGACCATCTATATCGGCGTCGGTGCCGCTTCGCCCGCAATCACCGCGAAGGTGAAGGCCGACTACGACAATTACAAGTATATTTTCCGCGCCTTCCCGATCAACGCGGCGCACCAGGCCCGCGCGCTTGTCGACTTCATCAATGGCAAGCTCAAGGACGACATGAAGTACACCAAGATCGCGATCGTCGGTGAGAACGCGAAATGGGTGCAGGATCTGGTGCCGATCCTCAAGAAGGGCGCGATCGACGGTGGCACCGAGGTGAAGCTCGCCGAATTCTTCGACACCTCGACCGCGGACTTCTCGCCGCTGTTTGCCAAGGTCAAGGACAGCGGCGCGCAATACCTGATCGTGATCCTCTCGCACGCCTCGTCGGACGTGTTCGTCAAGCAGTGGCATGACGCGCAGGTGCCGATCCCGATCGGCGGTATCGACGTCAAGAGCCAGGACGCCGACTTCTTCAGCCGCGTCGGCGGCAAGGCCAACAGCGAAACGGTTGGCATGTTCGCGATCCGCGCGCCGCTGACGCCGAAGACCATTCCGTTCTGGGATGAATTCGTCAAACGCTACGGCACCGCGCCTGTCTATACCGGCATCGGCGCCTATGATGCGGTCTACGTCTATGCCGACGCGGTTGCCCGCGCCAAGTCGACCGAAGCCGACGCCGTCATCAAGGAACTTGAGAAGACCGACCATGTCGGCATCGCCGGCAAGCTGGTGTTCGACGAGTTGCATGATGTCAAGACCGGCCCCGGCCTGCAGAACCTCTTGTTCGTGCAGTGGCAGCCGAACGGCGAGCGCGTCGTGGTCTGGCCAAAGGAAGCGGCCACCGGCAAGATGATCGCTCCGCCCTGGATGAGCAACTGATCGCGTCTGTTCTCGTTGGTCGATCGGCTCACCTAGTGGTGTGGCCGGTCGCCCCGACTCGCGACGTTCGACAGGGATAACATGCTTGAAATTCTGATCTATGGCGCGGTGTCGAGCGCGATCTATGCCATGCTCGCGGTCGGCTTCACGCTGATCTTCGGTGTGGCGCGGATTCTCAACCTCGCCCATGGCGCGTTCTACGCGCTCGGCGCCTATGCGGCCTATGTCTTCACCGGCCTGTTGCATTGGCCATTGCTCATCGCGGCACCGCTCGCGGTGCTGGTGGTTGCACTGTTCGGCGTGTTGATGGAGCGTTTCCTGGTCCGTCCGCTGCGCTATTCGCAGCTCGCGGTCCTCATGATCACGCTCTCGGTGTCGCTCGCGGTCGAGCAGGGGTTGTTCATCACCTTCGGTTCCGAATACCGCAACGTGCCGTCCTTCGTGGCGGACAAGATTTCCATCGGCGGCGTCGACATCGGCGGGCAGCGGCTGCTTGCCTTGATCGCCGGCGTGCTGGTGCTCCTCCTGCTGTGGTTGTTCATCCAGCGCACGCGGCTTGGGGCTGCGATCCTCGCGGTGTCGCAGGATCCGGAGGCCGCGCAATATATGGGCATTCCCACCAACCGCATCTTCTCGGTGGTGATGGCGATCTCGGCCGGGACCGCGGCGCTCGCGGGCGTCCTGGTCTCGCCGTTCCTCACGGTGCAGCCGACCATGGGCTTATTGCCGATGGTGAAGGCCTTCGCCATCGTCATCGTCGGCGGGCTCGGATCGATCCCGGGCAGCATCCTGGCCGCGCTCCTGCTCGGCTATTCCGAGACCATCGTCGCCTACCTCATTTCGTCCTCATGGACCGAACTGGTGTCGCTGGTCGCGGTCGTCACGACATTGATGATCAAGCCGTCCGGATTGCTCGGTCGGCGGGCGGCGTTCTGATGAAGCAGCTTTCTATCGTCGACCTTTCCGGCGCCATCGTCGTCGTGGCGCTATTGGCGCTCGCGCCGGTGCTGCTCAACAGCAGCTATTTCACCGGCGTCCTCACCGTCTGCGTGATCTACGCGATCTGGGCGGCGAGCTGGGACTTCATGTCCGGCCTCACCGGCCGCGAGAATTTCGGACACTCGCTGTTCATCGGCGCCGGCGCCTATACCGCGGGCTTCCTCGCCACCGCTTGGTACGCCAATCCCTGGTACAGCCTGCCGACGGCGGTGGTGGTCGCGGTCGCCTTCAGCCTGATCGTCGGCTTCCCGACGCTGCGGCTGCGCGGGCCGTATTTTGCGCTTGCCATGCTGTCGGCCTCCGCCATCATGCAGCGGCTCTGCCTGATCTTCTGGGAGTATAGCGGTGGCGAGGAAGGACTTTACGGCCTCGATCCGCTGATCCAATCGCCGCTGCACTACTACTGGTTTGTGCTCGCGATCCTCGTCGCGGCAGTGGCGATCCTCACCGCGCTTGCGCAGTCGCATTGGGGACTGTTGCTGCGCGCGATCCGCGGCGACGAAGCGACCTGTCAGGCCGCCGGCATCAACGTCACCTTCTACAAGATCGCTTCGCTGACCATCAGCGCGGCCTTCGCCGGCCTCGGCGGCGCGCTCTACGCGCATTACCAGTTGCAGGTGAGCCCGCCGCTGTTCTCGGTCGTGGTGTCGATCACGGTGATCATCATGGTCTATGTCGGCGGCATCGGCTCGATCTATGGGCCGGCGCTTGGCGCGATCATGCTGACGCTTTTGACCGAACTGCTGCGCACGTTCGGCGAATACCGGCTCTGGGTCTATACGCTGACCTTGATGCTGATCCTGTTCTTCCTCCCCAACGGGCTGATCGCACCGCTGTGGCGGCGGCTGACGGAGCGCTTCCGATGAGCGCCATTCTTGAGGTCAAAGAACTCTCCAAGCGCTTCGGCGGTCTCACTGCCACCAAGAACGTCAGCTTCTCGCTGGAGCCCGGCGAACTCACCGGCATTCTCGGGCCGAACGGCGCCGGCAAGACCACGCTGTTCAACCTGCTCACCGGCTTCATCGCCGCTGATACCGGCAGCGTCCTGTTCGAGGGGCAGGAACTCCGCGGGCTGGCGCCGCACAAGATCGTCAACCGCGGCGTCGCCCGCACCTTCCAGCTTACGCGGCCCTTCCTCGGCATGACGGTGCTTGAGAATGTCGTCGTCGCCTGCCTGTCGCCGCGGGCGCGCGATGCGCACGACAAGGAGGCGCGTGCGCAGGAGCTGCTCGACCAGGTCGGGCTCGGCGCCAAGGCGCGCGAGCCGGTCGAGACGCTGCCCTATGGCGATCTGCGGCGGCTGGAGATCGCGCGTGCGCTCGCGACCAAGCCGAACCTGTTGCTGCTTGACGAGCCCTTCGCGGGGCTCGGCAGCAGCGAGATCGAGCCGCTGGCGCAATTGATCAAGCGGCTGCACCGCGAGCAGAAGCTGACGATCCTTTTGATCGAGCACAAGCTGCGCGAGTTCATGGCGCTGGTCTCTCGCGTCATCGCGATCGATTTCGGCGAGATCATCGCGATCGCGCCGCCGGCCGAGATCGTGCGGAACCCGCGCGTGATCGAGGCCTATATCGGGAAGACGGAGGCCGCGCATGCCTCTGCTTGAAGTCAGAGATCTCAGCGTCCGCTACGGCAAGGCGCTGGCCGTCGAGCAGGTCAGCGTCACCGTCGACAAGGGCGAACTGGTCGGCGTGCTCGGCCCGAATGGCGCCGGCAAGACCACGCTGTTGAAAGCGATCTCGCGGGCGATCGGCTCGACCGGCACGCTGAAATTCAAGGGTGAGACGCTGGAGCGTCTGCCGCCCTATGACGTCGTCGCCCGCGGTATCTGCCACTGCCCCGAGGGGCGGCGGCTATTCCCGGAACTATCTGTCCTGAAGAACCTGCAGCTTGGCGCTTATCTCCGGAGCAACAAGGCCGAGATCGCCGAAGACCTCGAACGCGTCTTCGCGCTGTTCCCGGTGTTGAAGGAACGCCAGCAGCAGCAATCGAGCACGCTGTCGGGCGGCGAGCAGCAGATGGTGGCGATCGGCCGCGCCATGATGGGCCGCCCGGAATTGCTGCTGCTCGACGAACCCTCGGTCGGTATCGCGCCGCGGCTGAAGGGCCTGATCTTCGACGCCATCGAGAAGATCAGGAAGGACGGCACCGCGATCCTGATCGTCGAGCAGGACGCCACCGCGACCTTGCGCATCGCCGACCGCGTCTACGTGCTCGAGCACGGCCGCACCGTCCGCGACGGCCGAGCCAAGGAACTCGCCGGCGACGAATATATCCGGCAGGTGTATCTGGGTGTTTGAGCAGGCCGAGGGGGCGAGCTCGGCTTCACCTCGCCCCGCTTGCGGGGAGAGGTCGAAATTCAAGCGCAGCTTGAATTTCGGGTGAGGGGGACCTCCGCGAATCCATTCGCCAACCGCGTTCGCGGAGAGAGCCCCTCACCCCGACCCTCTCCCCGTAAGAACGGGGAGAGGGGGAAGTGCGTCGCGCATGCGCGGCGCGTCCGGCGGAGCGATGCCGAGCATGGCGCGGCGGTCGGCGACGGCATGGTGGAGCTGGTCGAGCGCGAGCCCGATCGCGGAAAGGTCGCCTTCCTCGATGGCGCCGTCGTCGTAGCAGTCGAGCGCCTCGCGCAGCACGCCATCGGCCTCGCTCTGCATCTTCTCGAGCGCGTCCGGCGTCTCTGCCTGCCGTGCCTTGGTGATCAATGCCAGCAGGCTGTCGCGATGATCGAGATAGCGGTCGCGCTCGTTGCGGCGCCAGGCATGCCGCAGCCAGGCGCCGACCGATCCGAGGCCCGACAGGCCCAGGATCGCGAACCAGATGTAGTCGCTGTATTTGTCCAGGAAGGTGCGCTCGGTGCCGTCGATATAGGCGGCTGCACCCGGATGTGCCGGCAGTGCTGCGTCCTTGTCGGTGTCGGGCTTCTCGATGTTCGCGGCCGCCGGCACGTCGCGCGCGAGCTGCTGGCGCACGTTGAAGAGCTGGCGGACGAAAGCGCCGATCGAGGTGTCCGAGAACGAGTGCAGCGCGATGATGAGATGATCGACGCTGACGGTCTCCACCTTGTCGTCGGGCCAGGCCGGCGAGGATGAAAAGATGCTGCCCGCGATCTCCGCCGATTCATAGAGCGGATGCTTCGCGGCGATTGCCTCGGAAACGTCGATCGGCAGGAATTTCGGCGCGCCCCGTGCGGCGGCCGTCGCGGCGATCGCGCCCGCGGTGATCTTGCTGTCGAGCGGGCCGACCGCCATGTAGGCATCGAGCGTCATATCGCGCGCCATTTCGGCGGTCTGGTTGATAGCGAATTGCGTCACCGCGACCTTGTCGGGATTGACACCGGACTCCTTCAGGATCACGCGCAGCAGCGTGACGTTGGCGTCTGTCCGTCCGATCACGCCGATGCGATGGCCGTCGAGATCGTCGAGGCTCTTGATCTTTGGCGTCGGCGATCGCCTCGATCCCTTCGCGCGCAGGCCGGAAGGCGCCCACAGCACCACGACATTCTTGCGCAGGATCGCGACTGCATCGGCGTTGGCGGGCAGGTTGAGGTCGGCGCGCGCCACCGCCATGTCCACCTTCGATCTGGTCAACGCCGCAATGCTTTCTGCGGCGTTCTCGGTCACGACCGTCGACAGGCGCACCGGGCTCTGATCGCGGGCGAAGGTCTGCGCCAGCGCCTGGATCAGCTTCTGGTCGTCGCTGCCGGGAGGGGCGACCGCGATCGTCAGCGTCACGGGCCGCAGAAAATAATACAGCGTGCTGGCGGCAACGCCGAACAGGAAGAGGCCGGCCGCGAGGATCAGCAGCGAATAGTTTTTTCGCTTCCGCCGCGGGCGCTTTGGAGCCAGATCTTCGCTTGTCTCTGACATCGTTCTGTCATGTTGGCCGAAAAAGCGTGAGCTGCCCGAAAAACCTTCCTTACATATCGATGACGTCATACGCCTGAAATATCAATGTCAGAACTTCTGCCCCGAAGAATCATTAACACTTCGGGTTTTCGAGATGCGGATATTAGTTGCAACCGACGCCTGGCATCCGCAGGTCAATGGCGTGGTGCGCACGCTGATGTCGCTGCAGCGTAGCGCGGCAGGCCTCGGCGCCGAGATCACTTTCCTGACACCGGAAGGGTTTCCGTCCCTGGGCGTGCCGACCTATCCCGGGCTGCGCATGGCGCTGCCGAACCGGCGCGAAATAGCGCGGCGGATCGAGGCGGCCGAGCCGGAGGCGATCCATATCGCGACCGAAGGCCCGATCGGCTGGGCGGTGCGCGGCTATTGCCTGCGCCACAAGCTTGCTTTCACGACCTCCTACACGACGCGCTTTCCGGAATATGTGTCGGTCCGTACGGGGCTTCCGGCCAGCGTCGGCTACTGGATACTGCGCCGCTTCCATGCGGCTGGTGCCATGACGATGGTGGCGACAGTTTCGCTCCGCCAGGAACTGGCCGAACGCGGTTTTCGCAAGCTGGGCTTCTGGACGCGCGGCGTCGATACCGAATTGTTCAATCCCGATTATCCGGCCGAACTCGATCTGCCGCGGCCGATCTTCATGGCCATGGGCCGCGTGGCGGTGGAGAAGAATCTCGAAGCGTTCCTGTCGCTGGATCTGCCGGGCACCAAGGTCGTGGTCGGCGACGGCCCGCAGCGAGCGGAACTCACGCGCAAATATCCGAACGTCGTCTTCCTCGGCGAGAAGATCGGGCAGGACCTCACCTCGCATCTGGCCGCGGCTGACGTGTTCGTGTTCCCGAGTCTCACCGACACCTTCGGCGTGGTTCAGCTCGAAGCGCTGGCTTGCGGCACGCCGGTGGCGGCGTTTCCGGTCACCGGCCCGAAGGACGTGATCTCGGATCATCCGATCGGCGCGATCGATGACGATCTGCGCAGCGCGTGCCTGCGCGCGCTCACGATGTCGCGAGCGGCGTGCAGGAACTTCGCGCTGCAACGTTCCTGGGAGAACAGCGCGCGGCAATTCATCGGCAATCTCTCGGCGTTGCAGCCGAGCAGGGTGTTGCGTTCGACCCGGCGCGTCGCCGGCCGGAGTGCGGTGCAAGGTTAATTCAAGCATGATCCGGAAAAGCGGGAACCGGTTTTCCGAAGAGATCATGCTTAAACAAGAGGAGAGAGTGGGACGACGTTTCGCAGAAGAGTCACCCCCCGCTCTCGAACTAGAAGGCGTATCTTCGATGGCAGACAACATCATCAAACTCGACGGAAGCAGCCAGTTGGATTTTGATCGCGAGACGGTCGAGCAGGCTTATGACCGCTGGGCTCCGGTCTACGATCTCGTGTTCGGCGGCGTGTTCAAGAAGGGCCGGGCCGCGGCGATCCAGGCGACCAACAAGATCGGCGGCCGTGTGCTCGAGGTCGGTGTCGGCACCGGCATCTCGCTGCCGCTTTACGCGCCGCATGTCCGCATCTTCGGCACCGACATTTCGGAGGCGATGCTGGAGAAGGCGAAGAAGCGGGTTGCCGAACTCGGCCTGAAGAATATCGAGGGGCTCGCGGTGATGGACGCCGAGAAGCTCGAATTCCCCGACAACTCGTTCGACGTGGTGATGGCGCAATATGTCGTCACTGCCGTGCCGAATCCGGAAGCCGCGCTCGACGAATTCGCGCGCGTGCTGCGCCCGGGCGGTGAGCTCATCATCCTGACCCGCGTCAGCGCCGATGCCGGCGTACGCCGCTTCATCGAGCAGAAGCTGCAGCCGGTCGTGCGTCCGCTCGGCTTCCGCACCGCCGAGTTCGCCTGGTCGCGCTACACCAAGTGGCTTGCCGGCGCCAAGGGCGTGGAGCTGGCGGAGCGCCGCCTGATCCCGCCGCTCGGCCATTTCTCGCTGGTCCGCTTCCGCAAGGCTGAAGTGGCTAAGGCCGCCTGACTTTGCTTGACCCTCATGGTGAGGAGGCGCCCTTTGGGCGCCGTCCCCGGACGAAGCTTCGCTTCGCCTAGAGAACCATGAGGCTCGGCTGGTGGCCTCATCCTTCGAGACGCGCGTTCCGCGCTCCTCAGGATGAGGGGAGAGAGTCAGTCCTTGATGAGGGGAGTCCATCGCCTCATTGCGTCACCGCGTCGCTGCGTCGTGTCATATGTCATTATGATGATGTCACACGGCGTACATCGAATCTCTGTAAGCACGTCCCGAAATCCTCTTGGGGGAAAGAATGATCAAGAATTTTCTGCAGGAACTGCGTACCCAGCGCTGGGACGACCACCGCTATTATCATCACAGCCGGATCAATCAGAGCCTGCACTTCGTCAGCGCCCTGAGCTTCCTGTTTGCCTATGTGATGCTGTTCTTCGATCCGGCGATCTCGGCGCTGGTCGGCTGGCTGGTCTCGATGACCTCGCGCCAGGCCGGTCATTTCTTCTTCGAGCCGCGGGGCTACGACCACATCAACCAGGCCACCCATGAGCACAAGGAAGAGATCAAGGTCGGCTACAACCTGCAGCGCAAGGTCGTGCTGATGGCGATCTGGGCGCTGTCGCCGCTGGTGCTGTTCGCCGATCCGACCCTGTTCGGCCTGTTCGCGCCCTGGGAAACGGTGTTCGACTTCACCCGTCAGGTCGCCAAGATCTGGCTCGCGGTCGGCATCGGCGGTCTCCTCTTCCGCACCGTGCACCTGTTCTTCATCCGCGACATCGAGACCGGCCTGGTCTGGATGACCAAGATCATCACCGACCCATTCCACGACCTGATGCTCTATCACAAGGCGCCGCTGGCGCTGCTGAAGGGCGAGCTGATCGATCCCGGCCTGCACCTCGCTGGCGAGCTGGAAGAGAAGCACGCCTGAGCGCCTACTGCCGATAACAAATTGACTTCGCTGTGTTCACTCGCGTCATGCCCGGGCCAGTCCCGGGCATGCTTGTCTCAGGCCCTGTCACTGGCACCGTCATTCCAGGGCGCGCGCAGCGCGAACCCGGAATCCATCTGGCGGCAGGCGCGGACGGCGCAATGGATTCCGGGCTCGATGCTTTCGCATCGCCCCGGAATGACAAGCGAAGGGGGAGAGAAAGGCGCCTAGCGCCCGAACTTCCCGGCGACCATCTCGCGCAGGATCTGCCGCTTGATGTCCTTGTTGGTGACGCCCGGCTTCTGCCACCACCAGCCGTCGCGCTTCATCTTCTCGCCGGCGGCGACGCAGCGGTCGGCGACTTCGGTGAAATCGGCGTCGCTGGTGTTCAGGCCGAAGATCAGGCGCCCGGTGCCGACCCAGCTCAGCGCCAGCCCTTCGGCCCGCAGGTAGTACTGCAGCATCCAATTGTAGCGGGACGGCTCGGTGTAATGGACCATCCAGATCGACGAGAGATTGGAGACGCGGACCGGGAGTTCCGCTGCGGTCAGCCGGTCGTTGAGCTGCTTGGCGCGGCCGTTCCAGGTCTCGTCCAGCCCGTTATAGACCGAACGGAAATTCGGGCTGGCGAGCCGGCTCAGGAATTCATCCATCGCCGTCATCACGTAGGGGTGCGAATTGAAGGTGCCGCGGGCGAAGCAGACGTCGGCGGGCCTGTCGTCGCGGAAGCGCCGCATCAAATCCTTGCGGCCGCAGACCACGCCGACCGGCAGGCCGCCGGCGAGGCTCTTGCCGTAGGTCACCATGTCGGCGCGGACGCCGAAATATTCCTGAGCGCCGCCGGCGGCGATACGGAAGCCGACGAATACTTCGTCGAAGATCAAGACGATGCCGCGCTCGGTGCAGACCTCGCGCAGCTTCTTCAGCCATTCGGTATAGGCGTCGCGGTCGTACCTGCCGCTGCGGGAACTGTCGACCAGGGCGGAATCGCCGGGCGCGTTGGAATTCGGATGCAGCGCCTGCAGCGGATTGACCAGGACGCAGGCGATGTCGCGCCGCGTGCGGAGCACATGCAGCGTCTTTTCCGACATGTCGGCGAGCGTATAGGTCTCGTGCGGCGAGACCGGGTTGCCGACGCCGGGCTGCACGTCGCCCCACCAGCCGTGATAGGCGCCGGCGAAGCGGACAAGATGCGTGCGGCGGGTGTGGTAGCGCGCCAACCGCACCGCCTGCATCACGGCTTCCGTTCCGGACATGTGGAACGAGACTTCGTCGAGGCCCGAGATCGCGCAGAGCCGTTTGACGTTGTCGAGGATAACAGGGTGGTAGGGGCCGAGCACCGGCCCGAGCGCGTGGGCGCGCTTCTCACCCTCGGCGATGCACTCCTTGTAGAAGTCATTGCCGAAGATGTTGACGCCGTAGGAGCCGGTGAGATCGTAGAACACGTTGCCGTCGACATCGGTAACGGTGACGCCCGAGGACGATTGCATGAAGGAGCTGGTGCTCAGATGCTCGCGCACCAGCCGGCTGAACTGGAACGGCACGCGGTAGCTCTCGGTGAACTGCAGGTCGGAGATGTGCTGCGCGGCCTCCGCCGTCATCTGCCGGCCCTTGGCATAGCGCTGGGCGTAGAGGCCGGCGAGGCGGAAGAAGCCGTCCTGCCGCTGCATCGCGATCTCGCGCGGCGCGCCATCGACCGCGAAGAATTTGTCGATGTCGAATTCGTATTGAGGCACCAGCCGCGCGACCATCTTGGACATTTTGGAATGTCCGGTCAGCGAGCGATGCTTGGCGCGCGACAGCGCCAGGCGGGCCTGAATTTTGGGGAAAGCTGCAGCGGCGCCGGCAATCGCGGCGGCGGACAGCGAGAGAATCGGAAGGGATGTTTCCATGCCAGAAGCGCTAACGTCGGCAGCTAACAGATTCATGACAGTCAGAGGCCTGATTTCGTCGATAACCCAGCAGGAGGACCTGAATTTCCTGCTGACCAACCGCATCCCCCGGGCGGCCGTGACCCGTTTCCTGGGCTGGTTCTCCAAGATCGAGAACCCGGTGGTGCGTGACGTCTCGATCGCCTGCTGGCGGCTGTTCTCCGACCTCGACCTGTCGGAGGCCAAGAAGACCGAATTCAAGAGCCTGCACGACTGTTTCACGCGGGAGTTGCGGCCCGGGCTGCGGCCGTTCGATCCCGACCCCGCCGTCATCGCCAGCCCGTCGGACGCCATCATCGGCGCCCATGGCCGGATCGAGGACTCCAAACTATTTCAGATCAAGGGCGCGCCCTATGCGCTTCTCGACCTGCTCGGCGATCCCGCTCTGGTCGAGCAGCACCGCAACGGCCGCTTCATCACCTTGCGGCTGACCTCGAGCATGTATCACCGGTTCCATGCGCCCGCGGACTGCCGGATCGAGAAGGTCACCTTCATCCATGGCGACGTCTGGAACGTCAATCCGATCGCGCTGAAGCGGGTCGAGCGTCTGTTCTGCAAGAACGAGCGCGCGGTGCTTGAGGCCCGCCTCTCCACCGGCGAGCCGCTGACCTTGGTGCCGGTCGCCGCGATCCTGGTCGCGAGCATCCGCCTGCATTTCCTGGATCGCACGCTGAATGCGCAGACCAAGGGCCCGGTCACGTTCCCGTGCGACGCCAGTGCGCACAAGGGCGACGAGCTCGGCTGGTTCGAGCACGGCTCCACCATCATCGTGCTCGCCCCCGATCATTTCGAATTTTGCGATAACGTTACCGACGGCGCCCGCATCCGCGCCGGCGAGCCGCTGCTACGAAAGCCTTTGGCGTAGAGCCGCGGCACTCACTCTCTCCCGTCGTTGCGAGCGAAGCGAAGCAATCCACGCCGCCACTTGCGGAAACGTGGATTGCTTCGTCGCTGTCGCTCCTCGCAATGACGGAGAATCCAATCTCGATTTTGCTGCTGGAAGCTCCTATATGCTCCCGACACGATTCGGCATTCGGGCAATTCGGGAGCAAGGATGGCACGGGCGCCTGTTCTGGCGGCGGGAGGCATTGTGCTGCGGCGGCAAGCGACGCCGCTGATCGCGGTCGTGCGCCTGCGCAAGCGGAACGAATGGGTGCTGCCCAAAGGCAAGCTCGACGACGGCGAGACGCCGCGCGCGGCCGCCGAGCGCGAGGTGCTGGAAGAGACCGGGCATGCGGTGTCCGTGCACGAATTCCTGGGCACGCTGGTCTACGATTCCGGCGGTCGCTACAAGGTCGTGCATTACTGGCGTATGGAAGCGGGCGACGAGCAGGCTTACGAATTGATGTATGACATCAAGGCGGTCGACTGGCTGCCGCTCGACGAAGCTCTCGAGCGGCTGTCGCGCGATCATGAGCGTGCGTTCCTCGAGAATGTCGGTCCGATCGCGCTGCAGGCCGCGGCCCTCAGCGAAGCCACGCGACGCAAGGCGGCCAAGCCGGCAACGCGGCGGCCCCGTCGCACAGTCACGCCGCCTTCGGTCAGCGAACCGACAACTGTGCCCGAGCCCGCGCAGCTCGATGCGCCCATCGCGCAGGAGGAGCCGCTCTCTGCCACCGAGGCGGTGGAGCCCGCGATGTCGGCTCCAGCGCCCGAGGCCGAGCTCGAGCCGTCGTTTGCGCCTGACATCGAGCCTGTTGTCATCGATGCCCACCGTCCGCGCAGGAATTTCATCGATCGCATCAGGGACTGGCTCCGCCGCGCAGCCTGAGCGCGCCAAACTCTCTCCACACGAACTGCGCCGTAGCCCGGGTGGAGCGTCAGCGTAACCCGGGACCGCTCGTAAACGTTGCCGCAGATGTCCCAGGTTACGCGTTCGCTGCACCCGGGCTGAGTTCCGAGCGGAATTTCAATCGCCGCGCCGTTCTCTCCTGCCGTCTCTCAATGGAAATTGCCGTCGTGGTTGCACCGTGGGGCGGTTCAGCAATCCGGGGCGTTGCACGCCGGGTGCTCCCTGCCTGAATCCGCCGCGTTGCGGTTGTCCTTGGCGGATCGATGGCGGTTGACCAACGCGCTGCGGCGCGCGTGGCTGTCCACCCTGCTGCGGAGCTCCTTGCTGTCCGCTACGCGGCAAGGCGGCGCCGCCGGGCTGACCGGGCGGTCCGTGCTGGTCGCCGCGCGACGGCCGCGCCTGCTGCGGCGAGCCCGGTCGCTGCTGCAGGCCCTGCCGGCCGGGCCCGCCGGGTTGCTGCCGGCCCGGCAACATGTTCTGCCGCTGGGGACCCGGCCGGAACGGCTGGCCGCGGTTCGGATAGGGCACGCCGGGATTGGCACGGCGGAACGCGCGCTGCTCGTTGACGAGCTGCCGCCCGAAATTCTGCGTGGTGTAGAGCTGGCGGACGAAGCCGCGGTCGCGCTGGATCTGCAGCGCCGACATCGTCAGAGGCACCGCGGCGAAACGCGCACCACCAACTCCGTCGGGCCGGATCGTGAAACCGCTGGCGCCGCGCGTCAGCGTGCCGAGTTGCGCACCGCCGCGGTCATTGATCTCGATCCGGCCAACGCGGCCGTCGGCGTCCGGATAGAGTTTGATGGCAACGTTGTTGGACGTCGCGGTCGCGCCCTCGGGCACCTCGACCAGGCCGGTGGTGCCGCGAATGCCGAGCGTCGCGGTCGGCGTCGATATCCGCATGTCGCCGGTCTTGGCGACGCCTGCGGCAACGAAGGCGAGCGTGCCCTTGGCGACGTCGAACATCCCGGCATTCTGCTTGCCGCCTTCGTCATAGACATAGCGGTCGATCGTGATCCTGGCGCTCGCCGACAGCTTGAACGTCGTGGCATCGTTGAAGGTGATGCCGAGCGTCGACTTGGCCCGTGTCTCCACGACGTCGCCCGCGAAGATGTCGTCCCTGATCTGCAGCGCCGTCGTCGCGTTGTTTCTGATAACGCTGGCGCTGCCGGTGAGATCGGCGACATTGCCGATCGGCTCGGCGGTGGGTTGCTGCGCATCTGCCGCCGGCGCGTCCGGTGCCTGTGTTGCCGGCGCCTGCGCTGGAGCAGGGACGGGCTGCGTCTGCGCGAGCTGCGTCGAATCGGCCGCGGCGGCTGGCGTGTGCACCGTGCCGCCCAACAACAAGCCGATCGCAAACAGGAGTGCGAGAGAAAACCGATGCGGCGTCACAAGAGATCCCCGAGAGACCACAGGCGAGGGCAGCGATATCAGCCGCGCGGGGCTGAACGCCGGATGAATGGGCGCGCCACCCCTCAGCCGTCATTGCGAGCGCAGCGAAGCAATCCATGCTTGCACTTGCGCGGAGAGATGGATTGCTTCGCTGCGCTCGCAATGACGATGTGGGAGCAATCAGCTCACGCGCTTCCAGGTCTGGCCGCCGCAGAACATGCCGCCGAAGGCGCAGCCCTGGACGCGCAGCGCGTTTGCACCCTTCATCGCGATCGTCGAGTTGCGGCCGCTGTGCGGATCATGGATGCGGCCGGCGGCCATGCGCATCCACCCTGCGTTACCTCTCACCGGACTCTCGCCAGCCGCAAGCGCGACCGCTGCCGCGGATTTCATTACCGACAATTCATGTTCGGCGTGCCTCACGCATGGCAGGCCTCACGCCTCCCCATCTTCCGTCCGGTTCCGCGTGTGGCAGTATGCCGCGGATTTCCGGAGCAGCGCAGCCTCGTCGCGCGCCGAACCAGCGACAGCGCACATAACGATAACCAAGAAAAGTGCCCGATACCGATCTCTCCCAGACACTGACCTTCCGCTGCCCCGCGGAATTGGAGGGGGTGCTACCGCCGCCGATCCGGGCCGCGCTTGGGCTGCCGGACTGGCTGAAGACGATGCCGGCACAGGCATTCAACGCGCTCAACCTGCGCGAAGAGAACACCGTCAAGCGCTGTCCGCCCTTTGTCGATGCCATGACCTCAGGCTTCCTGATCCCGCTGATGTGCGACCTCAGATTCGAGAACGGCGAGATCACCTGGGACAACGAGCTGCCACCGGGCGGCTCGGTCAGCTTCGTGCGTTCGCCGATCGGATTTCATGATGCGAGCCAGGTGACTGGCTCGCCCTTGTTCGAGGCCGATCGCTTCCTGATCAAATTGCACAATCTCTGGACGATCGAAGCGCCGGAAGGCTATGCGGTGCTCTTTACGCATCCGTTCAATCGCCCCGACCTGCCGTTCACCACGCTGACGGGCCTCGTCGATTGCGATCGCTATCACGACAACTGGATTCACTTTCCCGCTTACTGGCACGACGTGAATTTCTGCGGCGTGCTGCCGAAGGGCACGCCGATCGCGCAATGCATTCCGGTGAGGCGCGAGAACTGGACGGCGCGCACCGTGCCGTTCACATCAGAAGAGACGCAGCGGGCGCACGACCTCACCACCCGCATCGATCGCGAACCCGGCCTCTACCGACGCCAGTTTCGCGCGTGAGCCAGACTGGGGGCACGCGCCTGAACCGCTGCCGCTGACGTCATCCACTCGGGACGGGCGGCGCTCGCACCTCGCGATTGCGAGGTCACGGCACGCGAACTACCGATAGAGCTACGCCATTTAGATCCCGCGCGAGCCATTCTGCCCGCGGTAGTGGAATCCGCCCGACGTCGGGCTTGTCAACGCAGGATCATTCTGCTCAGTATGACCGAAATTGTGCTGCGCAACAGGCGCTAGCGCTAGAGTAGACGCAAGCGAGGAAACAAAAAATGCTCAAAATAACGAGGGTCATTGCCCTGGCCCTGCCGATGCTCAGTGGTGCCGCCTATGCGCAGGAGACCGTCAAGATCGGCTACATCGATCCTCTCTCCGGAGGCGGCGCCAGTGTCGGCGAAGGCGGGCTGAAGACGTTCCAATATCTGGCCGATGAGCTGAACGCCAAGGGCGGTATTCTCGGCCACAAGGTCGAGATCATACCGCTCGACAACAAGACCAATCCGCAGGAAAGCCTCATCCAGGCCCAGAAGGCCATCGATGCAGGCGCCCACTACATCACCCAGGGCAACGGCTCCTCGGTCGGCGCGGCGCTGGCGGACTTCGTGACCAAGCACAACACGCGCAACCCCGGCAAGGAAGTGCTCTACTTCAACTATGCCGCGGTCGATCCGAGCATGACCAACGAGAAGTGCAGCTTCTGGCACTTCCGCTGGGATGCCAACTCGGACGTCAAGATGGAAGCGCTGACCAACTACATGAAGGGCAATGCGGCCATCAAGAAAGTCTACCTGATCAACCAGGACTATTCGTTCGGCCAGTCGGTACGGACCCAGGCCCGCAAGATGCTGGGAGAGAAGCGGCCCGACATCCAGGTCGTCGGGGACGAGCTGCACCCGCTGCTCAAGGTCACCGACTTCTCGCCCTATATCGCCAAGATCAAGGCTTCGGGCGCCGATAGCGTGGTGACCGGCAATTGGGGACAGGATTTCGCGCTGCTGCTCAAGGCGGCCGCCGATGCCGGGCTCAAGGTCAACTGGTACACCTATTATGCCGGCGGCGCCGGCGGCCCGACTGCGATCAAGCAGACCGGTCTCGATCATCAGGTGTTCCAGATCAGCGAGGGCATCCCGAACTCGGACAACCCGGCGGCGATGGAATTCGAGAAGGCGTTCCGCGCCAAGGTCGGCCTGTCGCTCTGGTATCCGCGCGCGGTGAACGAGATGCGCATGTTCAAGGCCGCCGCCGAGAAAGCCAACTCGATCGACCCGGTGAAGGTCGCCGCCGCGCTTGAGGACCTGAAGTTCGATGTTCTCGATGGCGGCAGCGGCGTGATGCGCAAGGACGACCATCAGTTCTTCCAGCCGATCTACATCTCTTCGTTCGGCACCCGCAGCGAGAAGGAGCCGTTCGACGAGGAGAACACCGGCTGGGGCTGGCGGCTGGCGGCAAAGATCGACACGCCACAGACCATGCTGCCGACCACCTGCAAGATGACGCGGCCGTGATAGGCGCATCCGTCCCGTTCCGATATCGGAGCGGGACGGACGTTTGCGCCGCCGGCTGTTTGCCGGAGTGAATGGGGGCCTTCGAGTCTCTGTCCAGCGATCACGCTGGGACAGATGCTAATGGATGAACCGTGCTTGAGCTGATCGTGATTTCCACGCTCAATGGCGTCCTGTTCGGGATGCTGTTGTTCCTGTTGTCCAGCGGCCTGACCGTGATCTTCAGCATGATGGGCGTGCTCAATTTCGCCCACGCCAGTTTCTACATGCTGGGCGCGTTCTTCGGCTATCAGCTCACGAAGTGGATCGGGTTCTGGCCTGCGCTGGTGCTGGCGCCGTTACTGGTGGGTGCGGTCGGCATGGCGGTCGAGCGTTACGGACTGCGCAACACCCACAAGCACGGACATGTCGCCGAATTGCTTTTGACGTTCGGGCTCGCCTTCGCCATCGAGGAAATCGTCTCGATGATCTGGGGCAAGAGCCCGGTGGACTATCGCGTGCCGGCGGCGCTCGACTTTCCGGCCTTCACGATTTTCTCCACCAACTATCCCGCCTACAAGATTTTCATGCTGGCGATTTCGGTGCTGATCTTCGTCGCGCTGTTGATCGCGCTCAAGCGCACCCGGATCGGCCTCATCGTGCAGGCGGCGCTGACGCATCCCCACATGGTCGGGCATCTCGGCCATAATGTCGGTCGCATTTTCATGCTTGTATTTGGCGTCGGCAGCGCGCTTGCCGGTCTTGCCGGCGTCATCGCCGGTCCGGCGCTGGTGACGCAATCCGACATGGCCGCTCTTCTTGGCCCCATTCTGTTCGTCGTGATCGTCTTCGGCGGGCTCGGTTCGCTACCGGGCGCATTCATCGCCTCGCTCTTCATCGGGCTGGTGCAGACCTTTGCGGTGGCGCTGAACGGCTCGCTCGCCAGCACGTTCGGGCCGCTGGATCCAAGCATCGGGCCTTCGGTCCTCACCGATATCTGGAATGTCACCATCGCCCAGATCGCGCCGGTTCTGCCCTATGTGCTGCTGGTGGTCATCCTGATCGTCCGTCCCATGGGTCTTCTCGGGACGCGCGAAACATGACCAGCACCGTGACCTCCGCGTCTGATATCGCTCCGAAGCCATCCGGCCAAAACCTGCGCTTCTACGGCCTGTGGGTGATCGCCGCGATCGCGCTCGTCGTATTGCCGTTGATCTTCTCCTCCGGCGGTTCGCTCACCTCGTTCAGCCTGATCGGCATCGCGATCATCTTCGCGCTGTCCTACAACATCCTCCTTGGCGAGACCGGGCTGTTGTCGTTCGGCCATGCGGTTCATTACGGCCTCGGCGGCTTTGCTGCCGTCCATGCCATGAATGCGGTCACCGCGCATGGATGGCCGATCCCGCTGCCCCTGATTCCGCTGGTCGGCGGCCTCGGCGGATTCGCCTTCGCGCTCCTGATCGGCTGGGTGATGACCCGCCGCGCCGGCACGGTGTTCGCGATGATCTCGCTCGGCATCGGCGAACTGGTCGCATCCTCGTCGCTGATCCTGCGCAGCGTCTTCGGGGGCGAATCCGGGATCAGCACTGATCGCACGGCGCTGCCGCATATCTTCGGCTGGACCTTCGGGCCGCAAATCCAGGTCTATTATCTGATCGCGTTCTGGGTGCTAGTGTCGGCGGTGGCGATGTACGCGCTGACCCGCACGCCGCTCGGGCGGATCTGCAACGCGGTCCGCGATAATCCCGGGCGGGTCGAGTTCATCGGCTACGATCCTCACGTCGTCCGCTATCTCGCCTATTGCTTCGCTGGCTTCTTCGCCGGCATCGCCGGTGGTCTCGCCGCGATCAATTTCGAGATCGCGAACTCCGCCTATCTCGGCGCGGTGCAGTCCGGCATGGTGCTGTTCGCGACCTTCATCGGCGGCGCTTCCTATTTCTTCGGTCCGATCCTGGGCGCGATCCTCGTCACCTATCTGCAACTCGGGCTGACCAGCCTGACCAGCGTGTGGCAGCTCTATTTCGGCATCATCTTCATCGGCATCGTGATGTTCGCGCCGGGCGGCATCGCCGGCCTCCTGATGATGCACCGGCCGCTGATCCGCGCGGGGACGCTCGGCATGGTGATCCCGTCCTATCTGGTCGCGGCGCTGCCGACGCTGGCACTGGCCTGCGGCGTGATCCTGTCGATCGAGACCGTGGCGCGTTACACGGTCACCGGCGGCGAAGGCAACATCGTCAAGCTGCTCGGCATTCCCTTCAACACCACTGCGCCTGCGACCTGGGGCATAGCGGCCGTCCTCGTCGTCGGCGGCTTCATCGTCGCCCGCATCACCTGGCGGCGCATCGCCGAGGCCTGGGACCGTGCCGCCAGCATCGCCCGTGACCGGGGGTATCTCGCGTGACGCCAGCCATCGAAGTTCGTGCCGTCGAAAAGCACTTCGGCAATGTGAGCATCATCAAGGACCTCAATCTGAGCGTCGCGCAGGGGGAGCGCCACGCCATCATCGGTCCGAACGGCGCCGGCAAGTCCACGACATTCAACCTGATCAGCGGCTATCTCAGCCCGAGTTCGGGTGAGATCCGGCTGAATGGCAATGTGATTTCAGGATTGCGGCCGTTCGAGATCAATCGGCGCGGCCTGTCGCGTTCGTTCCAGGTGACCAACGTGTTCGCCCGCATGACGGTGTGGGAGAATGTCCGCTGCGCCGTGCTCTGGGCCACGGGCCATCGTTACGCATTCTGGAAGAATGTGGACGACCTGCCGGAGGTTCGGCGACGCACCGCCGAAATCCTGGAGGACATTCACTTAAGCCACCGCCGCGACGTCCCGGCGGGACTGCTCACCTATGCCGAACAGCGCGAACTCGAGATCGGCATCACCATCGCGGGCGGCGCCAATGTCATCATGCTGGACGAGCCGACCGCGGGCATGAGCCACGCGGAAACCGAACGCGCCGTCGCCTTGATCCGCCGCCTCACCGAGGGGCGTACGCTCGTGATCGTCGAGCACGACATGAGCGTGGTGTTCGGCCTTGCCGACCGCATCTCGGTCCTGGTCTACGGCCATATCATCGCCTCCGGCACGCCCGAGGAGATCCGGGCCAACCCGAAGGTCAAGGAAGCCTATCTCGGCGAAGAGGCGCATTGATGCTCGAGGTCAGGGATCTGCACGCCTATTACGGCAAGAGCCACATCCTGCAGGGTGTCGATCTCGACATCGCAGCCGGTGAGGTGGTGAGCCTGCTTGGCCGCAACGGCGTCGGCCGTTCCACCACCGTCAAGGCGATCATGGGCGAGGTGGCGCCGCAGGGGACCATCCGTTTCAAGGGCCAGGACATTGCCGGGCTGCCGAGCCACAAGATCGCGCGCTTAGGCCTCGGCTATGTGCCGGAACATCGCGACATCTTCCCCGGGCTGACAGTCCGCCAGAATCTCCTGCTCGGCATCAAGAACACGCGTCGGCCCGGTAAATGGCGATTGCAGGACATGCTCGACATGTTCCCCAACCTCGCGGCGCGCGCCGATACGCCCGCCGGTGTGCTGTCCGGCGGCGAGAAGCAGATGCTGACGACCTGCCGGACGCTGATGGGAGACCCCGAGCTCATCATGATCGATGAGCCCACCGAAGGTCTGGCCCCGCTGATCGTGCAGCAGGTCGGTGACCTGATCGCGCATATCGCAAAGGCGGGCGTTGCCATCCTGCTGGTCGAGCAGAAGCTGTCCATCGCGCTCAGGATTTCGCACCGGGTCTACATCATGGGCCATGGCCGGATCGTGTTCGAAGGCACGCCGGACGAGCTCCGGGCCAACGAAGCCGTCCGCAAGGAATGGCTTGAGGTGTAGTAGCTCCCGGCCGGTCAGTGGACGGATGTCTTCGACAGAAGATTCAGAACCAGGACGCCAGCCACGATCAGGCCCATCCCGACAAAACCCGCAAAATCGGGGCGCTGTCCATAGATCGCCCACGCAATGAGCGCGACCAATACGATACCGCCGCCCGCCCAAACAGCGTAGGCGATGCCGAGCGGTATGCGATCAAGGGTCTTGGCGAGTAACACGAAGGCGAGAGCGTAGCCAATTACCACCAATAGAGAAGGGCCCAGTCTGGTGAATCCCGCGGAGGCTTTCATCGCGCTCGTTGCGACAACCTCGACGACAATAGCGAGCGCGAGGACCGCGTAGGGGGGCATTCCAAACCTCCATTCATCTGGAGGCACCCATGATCAGAAATCCCTCCAATCGTCACGTTCACTGTTGCGTGAGTGTCGCTACCGCGCCTTGCCCGCGCAAGGATGGCGTGACGGGTGTGTCATATGTGCCGCACTGTGAAGCTATTCCTCAAACCGGTCCGATCTGCCGCACTGCCGTCGCATTCCGTCGTGCATGGTCGGGAGGAGCGCAGGTTACCGCCTGGTTCGTTCTAAGTTGGGGAGAAGTACCGTGAAGAAGATTATGATTGCAGTGGGCGCGACCTTCGCCCTGGTGACCGCCGCCAGCGCGGCCGACCTTCCGCGCCGTGAGCCCGTGCCCGCCTATCCGGCGGCTCCGATCGGCAAGATGCCGATTGGCAAGACCCCGGTTGGGAAGACCCCCGTCGGCAAGACGCCTATCGTCGCGCCGCGCTACTGATTCGGCTCTCGTTGAATCCTGAGCTTTATCGTCGACGGTTAAGGGGGCAAAGCGTGGTAAACAGCCTGACGAGATCAGGACGATGCTTACTTGCGGGATTAGCTCTCGCTGTTTTGCTCCCAACCACGATCCAATCGGCTTCTGCTCAGGAGGAGGCCTACAAGCGCACCGCCAACGCGAATGCGCTTGTTTCCAATGACGCGGTCACAGAATCGCAACCGGCGCCGCGGTCGACACGTAAGTCGGCGTCGAGATCCGAAAAGGGTCCATACTACGTTGATTTCAGGGCCCGAACGGCGGCGAGCTGGGGGCACGCTTTCGTCTGGTATGGAAAGACGAGCGAGCGGGCGGTCGAGGTTGCGGGCCTGACCCCTGCGGGAGAGACCTTTGCCTATGTCCTCGGTCATTTGACCTTGGTGCCAGCAGAGACCGGGGCAAGCTATGGCGATCTTGATCCGGACTATCTGACCGCGAATTACCGGGTTTACCTGAATGAGGCGGACGCACAACGCGTGTTCGCATACATCAAGAAATTGCAGGCCAATTCACCGGTCTGGAACGCTGAAACATTCAATTGCACCGGGTTTATCGGTGAAATCGCCAGTTTCATGGGATTGAAAGTTCCTCACCGCTGGCAGCGTCCTGAGGAGTACGTCAACAATCTCAAGGCGATGAATGGCGGGCGCCAGATCGTCCGTCTGGCGCCAGAAGAATAGCGCGCGCTCGCCGTTGGCCTCAGCTTTCAGGCGGATCGGTTTTTGATGGCTCCGACGACGGCCGTGAGGATCGCACCACCTGCGCCGCCACCGAGTAGCTGGGCAATGACTGACCCAATGTCGAAATTCCCGCTCTGGATCGATGTGGCGATCGCCGGCCATACGAGCGTGATGATCTGACCCAGAACACCGCCGCCGACGAGGCCGGCGATCGTGTTGCCCAGCGTGCCCAAATCGAAGTTCGGGGACGCCTTTCCCACCGCGTTTCCGCCGATCGCACCCGCGACCAGATTGATAAGAATCTGCTCCACGAAATCCTCCCCTTAAGTGCTGCGCAGAACGATTTTTAGTTGTTCAGATGCAGAGCTAGAGCGCTTCGAGCGAAGTAGATGGCCGTTCGCGTGAAGGAAACGCGTCAAAAGACGAATCCAGAGCTCGGCTCTGATTCAACCAGAACCGATGCCCTAGAGCATGATCCGGAAAAGTGGAGACCGGTTTTCCCGCGCGACAAACGCGAAGCGTTTGCGCGGAGATCATGCTCAAATAAAGAGCTAGAGCGGGATGACGATTCGAAGAAAGTCATCACGCTCTCACGTCTAAACGGTGCGGCCCCTGATCGCCCGCCACAGGAAGATGATGATGCAGGCGCCGATGAATCCGGCGATCAAATAGCCGATCCATCCGCCGAGCGCGATGCCAAACAGGCCGAGCAGCCAGTTTGCCAACGCGGCGCCGACGATACCAAGGATGATGTTCATCAGAATGCCGGTGCCGGACTTCATGAACATCTCGGCGAACCAACCGGCCAAGCCACCAATTATGATTGCTGCAATCCAGCCAATCTCTGCTTCGGGCATCTGGATACTCCCCGCGATTGTAGGCCGATGCTATCACAACGCCCCGCCGATTCGCTGGTACAAACGTGTGTGCGTTGCACAGGAGTCAGGCGCATTCCTGCCGACCGCTATGCGGCGCGGCCGGCCGGGATTACGGCTGTGGACACGGTGCAACCGGCAGCGAACCTAAAACCTCGCCCGCGCCAGCACGCGGAACGTGCGACCCTGGCCCGGCGAGATGTTGTTGTTGCCATCGGCGGTCGCCCAGTAGCCCGTGTTGAAGATGTTCTCGACATTGAGCTGGGCGCTCCACGTCTCGTCGATCTTTGCAAACAGGCCCGCATCAAAACGCCAGAAGCCCGGCAGCCGCACGGTATCGTCAGACGAGGCAAATGAATCCGAGAAGTAAATGATGCCGAGAGATGCGGCCCATCGCTGATCGATCTGATATTTGTTCCACCAGGCGAACTGATTGAAGGGCACGAGCTGCACGCGATTGCCGGGCACGATGGTTGGCGAGGTTGCGCTGGTGACGCGCGCGTCGGTGTAGGCGTAGCCGAACACTGTTTGCCAATCGGGCGTTACGTAACCCGTGACCGCAGTCTCGAAACCGCGGATCTGGTTGGCGCCGTTGGCGAAGAAGAACCCGGGGTTGTTGGGATCGGCAATCGGCACATTCGTACGATTGAGTTCATACAGGGCCGCCGTGAACAGCAGCTTGGGCTGGATGTTCCATTTGACCCCGACCTCGGTGTTCTCGAATTTCTGCGGCTGCAAGATTAGCGTCCCCGGGCTCAGCGCGCTGAACTGGTCTCCGGACGCGGGCAAAAAGGAGGTGCTGTACGCGGTGTAGACGGAAAGGTTGTCGATCGGCTTCACGATAACTGCAACGCGCGGAGAGACCTTCTCATCGACCCTGCTGCGGTTGATGTTGGTGTTGAAATCGAACGCTGACAGGTCAAAGCTGTCGTAGCGGGCGCCGAGGAAGAATTGCAGCCAGCGGGTCGCCTCGATCTGGTCCTGCACATAGCCTGAGGCGATATTCAGCCGGTACTTGCTGTTGGCGTCGCTCGGAAGGTGGGTGAACAGCACCGGTCCGAAATAGGTCGGGTTGAACGGATTGACGACGTCGAACGCCCTGTTCCCGTTGTTCGGGAAGATGCCGGAGTCGCGCCTGGACAGGCCGGTCTCGCGACCGAATTCGGTGCCGAACGCGACGGTATGAAAGACCGGCCCCGTCGCCGTCTTGTAGATGAAGTCGGTTTGGTTGAAGACGTTCTCGCGGGGGGTGTCGTTCTGGTACGCGTTGAGCGACACCTGCGTAAGATCCGGCGTCACCGCGCCGCCGCCTGGACCGCCGCCGGTGCCACCGGGATAGACGTTGCGATAGCCACGGTTGTAGTCGGCGTAGAGCGTGGAGTTCTTTGCCGTCAGTCCGTTGCCGAAATCATGCTCGATCACGGCAATGCCGGTCTGCACGTCGACCCTTGCCTGGTTGTAGATTGGGCTGCCGTAGAACGTCGTCAAATCGCCATTGGGCGCGAACGGTACCGTCGGGTTGAAGCGCGTGGCACCGCCTGGAATACCGAGCGACGGGTTACCGCGATCCGCAAGGCGCTCATCGTGGTAGTATTCGTAGCTCAGCTTGATCTTGGTGTCGTCGGTCGGCTTCAGCGTCACGGTCGGATTGAAACCATATCGCTCGAAGTGACCGTAGTCGCGGAACGTATCGCTGTTCTCGTAGAAGGTGTTCAGCCGTACGGCGACGTTCTCGTTCACGGCCTGTCCCGCGTCGAGTGACACGCGCCTGTCGTTGTAGGAGCCGGTCTGCGCCGCCGCCTGGTAAATTCTCGTGCCATCCGCCTCCTTCAGCGTCCGGTTCACGAGACCGCCGCCGGCGCCGCGTCCGAAGGTCAGTGCGCTCGGCCCTTTCAGCACCTCGACGCTCTGGGCGTTGTAGAGGTCGCGGAAATACTGCACATCGTCGCGGAAGCCATTGACATAAAAGTTCGCGCTGGAGTCCACACCGCGAATGACAAGCTCGTCGCGGTTGCCCTCGCCCTGGTGGATGGCCACGCCGGGAACGTAGCGCGTCACATCGGTCAGGGTCTGAAATCCTTGGTCCTGGATGAACTCCTTGGTCACGACGCTGACGGACTGCGGGATGTCGATCAAAGGCGTGTTCGTCTTCGTGGCGACCGACGTGCTGTTGGCATAGACGCCGACCGTGCCGGTGCGAGCGTCCTGGCTCGGGCCGAAACTGGGCGCCGGGGGCGGGCTCGCGGCCGGCGCGGTTTCGTTCCGGCGTGCAGCTTGGGTCCGCCGCGTCCGTCCTGCGCTCGTGGAACTGCGCGCGGCCTGCGACGCAGGACGTCGCCGCGTCTCTGGCGGATCGACTGTAACTGCAGGCAGAGAGGATGCTCCCCCTTGGCTCGGTGCTGTCTGTGCCTGTGCGTCCGCTGCGCCGATGGACAGACAGAACGTGACATAGCTAGCCGAGGCGAATAGCCGAAGCCTCGCCTGCGATACTCTCATCATGTTTCTCTACGCCCCAATAATCTTGTTGGCCGCGCGCTTCATGGCGCGCGGCGACCAACACTTAAACACGAGGCGAACGGTGCAATTCCACCTCCGAAATTTTGAATCGTTCGAAGTTGCTTTGGCGAGGAGTGCGAAAAGAAATAAGAACTATTCTAAGATAACAACCGAGCGCTGCACGTCACAGTTTGTGCGCCCGAAATCGCCTTCAGGTCCAAACCATCCGCGTCGAGGAGGCGCCGAGCTTGAGCTCGTTGCACCTCAAAGCGAGCCGAGCGTGCTAGCAACGCTCCTGCGCTGAGGGGTATCAGACGCCCTCGTAGACCAGCCGGGTGAACAGGGCCGGCGTGATCAGGAACTGGCCCCATTTCGCGTCGAACTGCTCGGTTGGCTTGGCTGCGATAGTCTCATCGAGCGCGCGGCCCGAGTGCTTGAGCGTTGCGACCTTCTCTCTGATGGCGACGAGCATGTCACGATAGGCGATCAGCTCGTCCTTGTTGCTCACGGCGCTGGCACGGTTGGGCAGGTTGTGGCCGGCGATGACGATGGTGTTGCTTCCGGCGGCGGCTATGTTCTGCTCGGCCGCCTTGATCATCCCGTCGATATTGCCGCCGGTCGAATAGTCGATGAACGGATAGATGCCGTTCCAATAGGTGTCCCCACAATGCAGGATGTCAGCCTCGGCGAAGCTGACCGAGATGTCGCTGTCCGTATGCGCGGGGCCATAGTGCTTCAGATTGAGCGTGGAGCGGTTGATGCTGATGCGCTTTTCCGAAGAGAACACCTCGGTCGGCACCGCGGCCAAGGGCGGCGAAGGAAACGTGTAGTCCCAATCCTCGACTCTCTGAGCGGACAGCAGATGTTTGTGTGTGTTCTCGTGAGCCAGGATGGCAGCGCCTTCCTGGTTGAGCCACTGATTGCCGTCCGTGTGGTCGAAGTGCCAGTGGGTGTTGATCAGGTGCTTGATCGGATCGCGGCTGAGGCTGTTGACAGCCTCCAGGATGCGCGGTCGCGTCGCGGTAATGCCGGCATCGACGAACAGCTTGCCGTCCTCGCCGGTGAGAACAGCTATATTGCCGCCGGAACCTTCGATGACCGTCACATTGCCGCGCAGCTTGTGGACCTCGATGGGCATCGTCGCAGCGGCATCACGGATCGTATCGACGATGTTGCGCGCCTCGGCGAAGGCTTCCGCGGGCCTCAACCAACCACGACTGGTGGCGAAGCCGGCGGCGACGGCACAGCATACGCAGAAGCCGCGCCGTGAGAGGATCTGCGAGGTGAGCGGGGACATGCTAACTCCTTCGGTTGAACTCGATGGATGTCTTGAAGCTCATCTTCGTCGCCCGATCGTGAGCCACTCGCAGGCGACGGTCGTGCTACAGGCCCAGCTCGCTCAGACCGGCAGCCAGGATCATCAAGCTTACTCCGAAAGTGAACGCTGCGATTTTCTGAATGCACGACATCAGAGACTGTGCTCGTTAGACGCGCCCGCCCGCTTCGCCTTTTGAGCCCCAATGGACGTTTCGGCTATCAGTTCGGTCGAATAGGCCGCGCCCGGCACGACATGCAACCTCTTTTGGCTGGGCGCGAGATCGTGTACCTTCCTTTCCTAGAGCTGCCTTTCGAGACGGGATTTGCCGACGTCTCCGTTAGAGCCGAATGGGCAGCGAAAGATGCTGTCGGCAGGCATCGCACGCTCCTAAAACCGACGATCCTTTTATGCCGGTCTCTCACTGAGCATTTGCACTGCGCACGACCGCGCGGCGGTGATTGCGCTGAAACTGCCATTTCGACCCAAAGGAGAGAGCGCCATGAGACCGAACTTGGGAACGTTCGTCACAGCGCTGTTGGCAAGCACCTTCGCCACCGCGGCCTGGGCGCAAGGACTTGGCCGCGTGCACTTCGAGACCTCGTGTACGCCGCAGGCGCAAGAGAAATTCGATCGCGGCCTGGCGATGGTGCATTCATTCTTTTATCCGGACAGCATCCAGGTTTTCACCGAAGCGGCGACCGCCGATCCGCAATGTGCCATTGCGTACTGGGGCATCGCCATAAGCAGCCGTCCCAACCCATTGATCCTGCCGCTCACCGCCGCCGCTTTGAAGAATGGATGGGAGGCGGTGGAGAAGGGCAAGGCGATCGGTGCCAAGACCGAGCGCGAGCGCGACTGGCTCAACGCGATCGAGGTTTACTACAAGGACTTTGACAAAGTCGATCAAACCAAGCGCGGGCTTGCCTACGAAAAGGCGATGGAAGCGCTGATGCAGAAATATCCGGATGATCCGGAGGCGGCCGTTTTTTATGCGCTCGCCCTCAACGAGACGGCCCTGCACAGCGACAAGACCTTTGCCAATCAGCTCAAGGCCGGCACGATCCTCGAAAAGGTCGAGGCGAAGCTGCCGGAGCATCCGGGCGTGCTGCACTACCTGATCCACACCTACGATTATCCGACGCTTGCGCAGCGCGGTCTTGATGCCGCCAACAGATATGCCGAGGTCGCCCCCGCGTCTCAGCATGCCCAGCACATGCCTTCGCACACCTATTCCATGCTCGGGATGTGGACGCAATCGGTCGCATCGAACACGAAATCGCTCGCGCTCGCCGAAGCGCAAGCCGCCAAGCTCTGGCCTGGGGCGGCACATCCAGGTCAGCCGCACCATCTGGATTTCATGGAGTACGCCCTGCTGCAGATGGGACAGGAGGGACCAGCGAAGCAGCTACGCGACGAGAGTAATGCGATAAAGAAGCTCGGGTTTGACTATCTCGCCAGCTATACCGCTCTTGCGGCGGTGCCGGCGCGCTTTGCGTTGGAACGTCAGGCATGGACGGAAGCGGCAGTGCTCGAGCCGAGAGGCAGCCAATTTCCACAGGCCGAGGCCATCACCTATTTTGCCCGCGCCACGGGATCGGCCCGGAGTGGCGACCTCGCCGCAGCCGAGCGCGATGTCGCCAAACTTAAGGAGCTTCACGCTGCGTTGGACAACGCAAGCCAGTCTTATTGGGCGAACCAAGTCGAAATCCAGATGTTGGCGGCGTCGGCCTGGATTGCGCAATCCAAGGGGGAGAGGGAGGCGTCGGTGAAGCTGATGCGAACGGCGGCGGACCTGGAGGATGACAGCGAGAAGCACATCGCGATGGAGAACCGACTGTATCCGATGCGGGAATTGTTGGGCGACCTGCTGCTTCAACAGCAGCAACCGGGAGCAGCGCTGACGGAGTACGAGACGTCGCTGGTGTCGGCGCCCAATCGGCTGCGCGGCTTGTACGGTGCAGCCACCGCGGCGAAGGCCATAAATCAGCCGGAGAAAGCCGCGCGGTATTACCGCAAGCTTGCCGAGATGACGAAAGACGCGGACACGGATCGGCTGGAGATCAGCGAGGCCAAGGCATCGTTGATGCAGCAGTGAATGGGACGGTTGCCGCGCACAGATGTGCGGCAACCGGCTAACCGGCATGATGACCATGATGCGATCAATCCTAATCGCCGCCGTGATGGGCGTGATGACCGCAGTGGCGGCGGCGTACATCCTGACCGCATCCGGTCGCCACGATCAGGTCGCGGCCGTCCGCGGAGACGCGGTCCGTTCCGACGCGGCGATTGCAGTCGACGCCTGGCCGATCTGCTCGACGATGGGATCGATGGTGGAGACCGCGGATTGGGCGGTGCTCGATCCGGATTTCGCGGCGGGGAAACGAGCGATCGTCGCGGGCGAATGGGATGAAGCAATCAAGGCGCTTACATCCGCTGCGCTCCGTGATGACCGCAATGCCGACATTCAGAACTACCTTGGTTACGCCTATCGGCGCCTGCGGCAGTTCGATCCGGCAATCCGGCATTATCAGCAGGCTCTAGCGTTAAACCCCCGGCACCGCAGCGCGCATGAACATTTGGGTGAAGCCTACTTGACCCAAGGCGATCCTGCCAAAGCCAATGAGCATCTCGCTGCTCTCGGACGGATCTGCCTGATACAATGCAATGAATATGACGATTTGAAGCGCATCATTGCAACGTACGACAAAGTCGCGAAACGCTGATCGACTTCGATTTGTTCGTGGCCAGCAACGGCCGAAGTGCTAAAAAAGAGACATTCCGTCCCACGCGCACAGGGGAAGCAGCCATGGCGTCGATATCGGCAATTGCCAAGGATTTCTTTGCCGCTTGCGAAACTGGAAAGGGCTGGGAGATCTGCAAGATCTACTGTGCTCCAGATGCGACTTTCGCCGCTCAGGCCGAACCGCTTGCCGGTATCAAGACTCTTGCGGAATATACTGACTGGATGAAGGGGGTAATGACCACCTTGCCGGACGGCAGCTATCAGGTGAAATCCTTCGCCACCGACACCGAACGGAACAACGTCGCAGCCTATGCCGTCTTTTCGGGCACCCATACCGGTCCCGGTGGTCCATGTGAGCCGACCGGCAAAAAGACGAATTCGGACTACGTCTACGTGATGCAATTTACTGGCGACAAGATCAGCCATATGACGAAGATATGGCATTCAGGCTTGGCGCTGAAGGAACTGGGCTGGGTTTGAGCGCCCCGTTCGTGTGATCGCGCCGCTGCACTGAGCACGCAACAGGTCTGGTTCGGCTCAGCAGGCTTCCCGGATTAGCCGGTCAAAAACTTCGCCGCGGCGCTGGGGCGCAGGAACAAGCGGCCGCGCGAGGGGGCGGCGAGCGACATGATCGCGCGGTCTGTCATCTCCGGCCTGCCGCGCATGCTTCGCAGGCTCGCTTCGCGCTAACGTTGTCGCTCCACCCGCGCCCTTAAGGCTGGATACAATCGTCCGGCATTGCCGAAACAAAGACTCTGCAAATCATCTGCGTCGAACTGTGGATATCCGGCTATGTCATCGAGCGCCGGCGCAAAGCTGGACCGCGGCATCAGAGGAAAATCAAGGCCAATTAACAATTGAGAGACCGGAACGAGCTTTAGAATCGCTGATAATTGAGCCTCGGACGTAGCGTCCGTTAAGTCATAGTAGAATGAGGCAAGACCGTCGTTCACATCCTGTGGGGAAAGTTCAAGCAGTCCGGGTCCTACTCCAAACGTGTGTTCAAGTACCTGAATCCTTGATGCGAGAAATGGAATTGTGCCGCCGCCGTGTGTCGCAATGATTTTGACGTCTGAGAAGCGTTTCTTGGTGCCGGTAACGACCAAGTTCGTGACCATGCGCGTGGTATCAAACACAAATTCAAGCACGCTAGGGTTCAAGCCATTCAGCACCGGCTGTGACGCCTTCGTGAACGTGGGGTGCGCAAACAGGGTTGCGCCCCGCCGATCCAACTCTGCGAACCAAGGATCAAATAGCCGGTCGCCGAGATACACGTCATTGATGCTCGTTGACGTCGCGACACCGTCCATTTTCAGTGCATCTAGCGCATACTCAATCTCGGCCAACGCTGCTTCAGCATCCAAGCCGGGTATGGTGGCGAGCGCTCCGAATCTGCTTGGATGTCGCGAGACAATGTCTGCCAAGGTTTCGTTTATTCGTCTCGAGATATCACGCCCATCTTTGCCCGTTGCGTAGTTGGCCGCATCCGGGATTGAGAGAATGCAAGCGGCTATGCCGTGTTCCTGCATAAAAGATAGCGCGTATTCGACCGACCACTGAGGCATCTTTTCTGGCGAGCCGACGGGTAATTTTTTGCCAATGGGCAGAATGGGATGCGAATGAACGTCGATGATGTTTCGTAAGCTGCTCACCGAAAAACTGCCTCATCGCTGATTGCGGCTATCTGGACGAGATATCGCCCCAACGCTGCCGTCACATCGTAAAGCGTCTCGGCATATCCGCAGTTGTCGCCGAGCTCCCGATTGTATTGCTTTTTGCACAAATGCTGTTGCTGAAGTATTTCATTTGCTCGGACCAATCGTTTCATCGGTCATACGCCGCAAGCAAGCGATGGTGCGATTGGTGAGTTTCTGACGCGCAGAACCAGATTTGTCCGTACAGGCGCTAGCCGGTCAAGAATTTCGCCGCGGCGCTGGGGCGCAGGAAGAAGCGGCCGTGCGAGGCGGCGGCGAGCGACATGATTGCGCGACCCATCATGTCCGGCCTGCCGCGTGCGGCTTCGCGCAGGCTTACCTCGCCGGCGGCGCGTTCATTCATCTCCATCAGGCAGATGCCGAGGTTGGCGCGCGTTGGCGCATCATCCGGGCGCAGCGCGAGCGCGCGGTGGAAGACATCGACGGCCGCGGCGTAGTCACCGTCCAGCACCATCACGCGCGCGAGTTCAGCCAGCACGTCGGGGCGCGCAGGCGCGGCAGCTGCCGACTGCTGCAGCAACGCGCGCGCCTCGGCACGCTTGTTGCGGCCGATGTAAAGGGTTGCCAAACGAAGTTGCAGCTCGACGATTCCAGGCGCGAGCGCAAGACCATGTTCGAGCGCGGCGATCGCCTCGTCGATCTTTCCGCCCGATGCGAGCTGGCCGGCGTACTCAAGGAAAGCTGGCGGGAACGCGGGCCGCCGGGCGATCGCCTGGCGCAGGAGCGCGAGCGCGTCGTCGCGCCGGCCGGTGGCCGCGAACGCGACGGCAAGCAGGGTCTCGGCCGCGGGGTCGTCGCCGCGACGCGAGGCCTTCTGCAGCGGAGTGATCGCCTCATCAAAGCGGTTCTGCAGCATCAGCGCGCGGCCAAGCAGCGCCGCAGCCGCCACGTTGCCGCGGTTCGCCTTGAACACCGCTGCCGCCAATCGCTCGGCCTCGTCGGGCCGCTGCATCTGCAGCGCCAACGCGGCGCGCTGCAACGTCTGGTCGGCGACGCCGGGTCGTTCAGGCTTTGAAGACAAGTCAGATCTTCGCTCGTTGTAATTATATCACAAGCGCCCACGCATGTCTTACACGCAAATGCGTTGTTATCAAACTGTTACATGCGGACTCCAGATTGCCGCGCACTGCAGGTTTCAGGGGACTGGTGGTGAAAGTTGAATTGTTGAGCCATGCGAGCAAGCTCGCATTGGTTGTTGCTGCGTCGTCTATCGCGTTTGGTTCTGCCTTAGCTGCAAGCTTCAGTGTGCCACGATCCGGTGACTGCGAAGACGGTCTCGAATAACGATACCGGTTTTGTCGCGGATGGAAGCACGCTCTCGGTCATCGGGACGGCGATCACATGGACCACCGGGCTTGCTTCGCCCGGCGTGGTCATCACCAACGACGGCACGATTTCCGCGACGTCGCGCGGCATCGATACCTCCAACAGCGCGATCAGTGGCAACTTCACGCTGATCAACAACAAGGATGCGCTGTTCACATCGTCCAACGATGCGTTCCGGATCCAGAGCGGTCTGACCAGCGGAACGGTCAAGGTCGACAATTTCGGGACCATCCAGTCGACGAACAACGGTCGCGTGTTCGACTTCAACTCGGTCACCTCGAATACGGCGGTGTTCTCGATCACGAACGAAGCCGGCGGCACGCTCAAAGCGCTCGGCAATGACGTGATGCGGATCGGTGCGGGCACCACCACCATCACCAATTCCGGATTGATCGACGGCTCCGCCCGCGCGATTCGCGCGAATACCAACCTCGACAACGTCGCCTCGCTCGCGATCGTCAACAATGCCGGTGCGACCATCCAGTCGGTTGACGATGCCATCCAGATCAACGGCTCCGGCAGCACCAATTCGAGCACGAGGGCATCGTTCTCGATCGACAACGCCGGCACCATCAAGTCGGCGACCGGCCAGGCGCTCGACTTCGACAACCTGACCTCGAGCGCTGCGACGGTCACCATCACCAACCGTGCCAGCGGCCTTATCACTTCCGATAATGCCGACGCGATGCGGCCGGGCCAGAACTTCACGGTCTATAATTACGGCCAGATCGTCGCCAATTCGGCGCCAGAGCCGACGGACCGTCCCGGCGCCGACGGCATCGACCTGCAGCTCGGGCATAGCGGCACCGTCTACAACTACGCGGGCGGCCTGATCTCGGGCGCCAAGAGTGGCACCGCTGGCGACGTCGGCAGTAACATCACAGTCTACAACGAGGCCGGAGCCACCATCATCGGCCGCGACGGCTCGGGCGTCGGGTCCGGCGGAAATGCTGTCGTCACCAACTACGGTACCATCACGGGCGCGATCGATACCACGTCGGCGCGCGGCGACGGCGACGGCATCGATGTCGACTTCGCGCTCACGTTGACGAACTACGGCACCATCCAGGGCACGGGCGCGAAAGGCGCGGATGATGGCCTCCGCTTCAACAACAGCGAAGGCCTTGCGATCGGCGGTGGTACGATCCGCAATTATGGCACCATTTCGGGGGCCGCTGCGGGTATCGTCGTCAATAATGATTCCAATCCCGATGGTTCGCGCAGCGGATCGTCCGCACTTGATCTGATCAACTATGCCGGCGGCATAATTGTAGGCAACAACAGCTATGCAATCCGTTCCGAGAACAAGACCGGTACCGCCGCCGACAAGGACACCATCGTCAACTACGGCACCATCATCGGCAATGGCACGATCCCGGACCCGAACGGAACGACGCTGCTGCAGAACGGCAATCCCGATCCCGGTTCGGTCGGCACGCTCAATGGCGTGACCTATACCGGAACCGGCTCGACCCGTTTCATTCGCGGCGACGGCGCGGCGATCCAGACCGGCGAGGGCGATGACGTCCTCTCCAACTACGGCGCGATCATCGGCAATTCCGGCCGTGCCATCAGCATGGAAGGCGGCAACGACACGCTCAATCTGTATGGCGGTTCCAGCATCGTCGGCCGGATCGACGGCGGCGTTGGCACCAACACCATCAACCTGTTCGGCCCGGGCTCGGGCACGCTGTCGAACGTCGTCAACTTCCAGGCGTTGAACGTGCAGGGCGGCAGATGGACCATCACTGACGCACAGACCTATCAGAACGGCACCGGCGTGTTCGCCGGCGCCACCTTGCTCGTGAACGGCGCGCTGGCCAGCGACGTGACGGTCAATAATGGTGGTACGCTCGGCGGCATCGGCAGCGTCGGAAACACCGCGGTCAGCGGCGGTGTCCTCGCGCCGGGGACCACGACGTCAGGCACGCTCACGGTGCAGGGCAATCTCAGCTTCACGGCGGCCTCGACCTATCTGGTGCAGGTCGACGGCACAGGCGCCAGTCGAACCAACGTCACCGGCACCGCAACGCCGGGCGGCGCGGCTGTGAACGTGTCCTTGCTCGGTGCGTCCCTGCAGAAGCACTACACCATCCTGAACGCGAGCGGCGGCGTCAGCGGCACCTTTGCTTCATCAGTCGCGACGAACCTGCCTTCGGTCAGCGGCGGCCTGAACTATGACGCCAACAACGTCTATCTGGACCTTGCGCTCAACTTTGCGCCCAACTCCGGCCTCAACATCAATCAGGCCAGGCTGGCGAACGTGCTGACCGGCTTCTTCAACGCCGGCGGCAGCATCCCCGTCGCTTTCGGCGGCCTGACGCCGGCTGGGTTGACGCAGGCCTCAGGCGAGACGTCGACCGGCTCGCAGCAGACCACCTTCAACGCGATGAACATGTTCATGGGGATCATGACAGATCCCACCATCGCCGGACGTGGCGACAAGGTATCTCCATCGCCCGGCGCTGCGCAGTTCGCCGATGATGATTCCGAGAGCGCCAACGCCTATGCGTCGGCGCGGAAGCCGCGATCGCGCGCCGAACGCGATGCCTATACCGCCGTGTATCGGAAGGCGCCGCCGCCGGTGCAGGCCCTGCAACGCTGGAGTGTCTGGGCGTCCGGCTTCGGCGGCTCGCAGACGACCGACGGCAACGCCGCGCTTGGATCGAACAACACGTCCAGCCGCATCTACGGCGCGGCTGTCGGCGCCGACTACCGGATCGCGCCGAACACGCTTGTAGGCTTCACGCTCGCCGGCGGTGGCACCAATTTCTCGGTCGCCAATTCGCTCGGCAGCGGTCGCTCCGACCTGTTTCAGGCTGGCGTCTTCGCGCGCCACGATGTCGGTGCGGCCTATGTCCTGGGCGCGCTCGCCTATGGCTGGCAGGACATCACGACCGATCGCACCGTGATCGGCGCCGGCCTCCATCGATTGCACGCTGAGTTCAACGCCAATGCCTATTCGGGCCGCATCGAGGGCGGCTATCGGCTGCTGACGCCGTGGATCGGAGCGGTCACGCCCTATGCCGCCGCACAGTTCACGACGTTCGATCTGCCGGCCTATACGGAACAGGTCGTGGCCGGCGTCGGTGCGTTCGCCTTGGCCTACGGCGCCAAGACCGTCACCGCGCCGCGCAGCGAATTGGGCGTGCGAACCGACAAGTCCTTCGCGATACCGGATGCGGTGCTCACCTTGCGCGGCCGCGTTGCCTGGGCGCATGATTTCAACACCGATCGCAATGTCGCAGCGACCTTCCAGACGCTGCCCGGCGCGTCCTTTGTCGTAAGCGGCGCGGCGCTGGCGCATGATGCCGCGCTCACCACCGCGTCTGCCGAATTGAACTGGATGAACGGCTGGTCGGCAGCCGCGACCTTCGAGGGCGAGTTCTCCGACGTTACGCGCTCCTACGCCGGCAAGGGCGTCGTGCGTTATAGCTGGTAGCAATCAAGCTGACGCCCGGCGGGCGAGCCGCCGGGCGCAAGTTCAATCCAGGTTTCCAGGGAAAGCCTACAGCAGGCCAAGCACGATCGCGCCGACAAAGGCGAGCGCAACATAGGCGGCGATGACACTCAGCCGGCTGACGAGAAGACTCATAGCCATCGAGAACGCTCCCAGCGTTTGCGCCTGCCCGCATAGAACGCAGAAATTTACCAAACCGTTCCCGGCCGAAAAAGCCAGCGATGCTGTCCGTCCTGCCTGAGGCGTCCCGGGCCGGCGGCCGTATGGTTAAAGATGCGTAAAAACAACGCGTTGAAGAGTCCTTAAATAAATTCGCCGAATCTGCCGCGCATGACGCGTGGAGTTCGTTTGTATCTCGTCGGCTCCGTCGTCCTTGTTTCGCTGGTAGGTTGCGGTCGCGGTTTCTTCCAGGCCGAGCGCGAACCCTGGCGGGCCGAGGCCGAAGTCGCTTGCCTGAAATCCGGAGCGGTGAAGGAAGGGCCGGACCTCGTGCGCATCGACCCGATCTCGGGTCCCGGCGCGTGCGGTGCGCAATTCCCGCTTAAGGTCGCTGCGCTCGGTGAGGGCAGCCAGAGCTTTGGCTTTGCCGACGATCTGCGTCCGCCGGCCGATATTGGCTCGAGCCGGAGCCAGCCGCGCTGGCCGATCGCGCCGCAACCGGCGCCGCGGCCGCAGCAGGCGCCTTATTATTCAAACTCGACGCCAAGCCAGCCGAGCTACGGCTCGCCGTCGAACGGGCCGATCTCGCTGAGCGCTCCCGGCGTCGCGCCGCAGCAGGACGACATCGATTTGCCGGCGGAGGGCTCCCCGGAGCCGCCGGGCGGTCCGGCCTTTGGCACACCGCAAGGCTATCCGCCGCGCGATCGCGCTTCCGCACCTTATTCCCCCGGGCCTTATTCGCCGTCGCAAGGCGCCGCCGGGCCGCTGCCGCGGCTCGGGCCGGAGCGCGGCAATCCCGTCACTGCGGTCGGCCCGGTCACGCTGAAGCCGACCGCGACGCTCGCCTGTCCGATCGTCTCCGCGCTCGACCGCTGGCTTGCCGATTCCGTGCAGCCCGCGGCGACGCGCTGGTTCGGTGCGCGCGTGGTCGAGATCAAGCAGATTTCCGCCTATTCCTGCCGCGGCATGAACGGCAATCCGAGTGCGCATATTTCCGAGCACGCCTTCGGCAATGCGCTCGACATCGCCGGCTTCACGCTCGCCGACGGCCGCCGCATCTCGGTGAAGGATGGCTGGCGCGGCCTGCCGGAAGAGCAGGGATTCCTGCGCGACGTCCAGGGCGGGGCCTGCCAGCAGTTCAACACCGTGCTGGCGCCGGGCTCCAACCGCTTCCACTACGATCACATTCACGTTGACCTGATGCGCCGCGCCAGCCGCCGCGTCATCTGCGAGCCCGCCGCCGTCTCCGGCGAGCAGATCGCCGCGCGCGCCAATTCGCGCAACCCCTATGCCTCGCGCGACCCCAATGTCACGGGCTCGCTCGGCGGCAAGAAGTCCTCCTGGTTCAGCCGCAAGGCCAAGGTCAACGAAGAAGATGAATTCACCGACGAATAGCCTTTGCTCGCTCGTGTGAGGGTAGCGCGCTGAGGCAGTGCAGGGATCGCCGAGATCCGATGCTGCGCACATCCTTTGGTTGTTTACCGGGCGTCCGGCTCCCGCCTGGGTGATCTACGCAGGATAGGCGATTGCGCGACATCACAATTTGCGCAACATGAGGCATGGCGTCGCGTGTCTAAGGCGGCACGGACGCGATAAACGACAATAAAGGCCGGCAAAGGCTGCATCATATCAGGGGAGGCGGCATGGAGGTGACGCGCAGTCTGAAGCGGCGATCGCCGTGGCTTGCGCGCGGCGTCAATTCGCTCGCGGGGGCTGCGATATTCGTCGCCCCGCTGCTTGCGCTGGTTGCGATCTGGGCCATCGTCGTTCCGCTGTTCGATATCAATCCGCGGGTCTTCCCCTCTGTTGGCGCGGTCGGCACGGCCGCGATGGATTCGATCCGCGACGGCACGCTGCTTGCCCATGTCGGCGCGAGCCTGCTGCGCGTCGGCCTCGGCACGCTGATCGGCGTCGTCACCGCCGTACCGCTCGGGATCGCGATGGGCGTGAGCCCGACGGTTGCCGCGTTCCTGACGCCGCTGTTCCGCTTCTTCTCCGTGCTCGCCGGCATCGCCTGGATTCCGATCGCCACGCTCTGGTTCGGCTATGGCTTCGGCGCCATCGTCTTCGTGATCTTCAACGCCGTGTTCTTCGTCGTCGCCTACAACACGCTGCTCGGCGTCAAGACCATCCCGCACACGCTGCGCAACGCCGCAAGCTCGCTCGGCGCCGGCCGCTGGGCCTTGCTGACGGAAGTGCTGCTGCCGGGCGCGCTGCCGAACATCGTCACCGGCGTCCGCACCGGGCTCGGCTTTGCCTGGCGCGGCCTGATCGCGGCCGAGATGATCGCGACCAATGTCGGGCTCGGCTACATGCTGTTCGTCGCTCGCGATTTCTACCGCACCGAGGTCATCGTGTTCGGCATGATCGTGATCGGCGTGCTGTGGCTCTTGATCGACCGTCTGCTGCTGGTCCCGCTGGAGCGGGCGACCATCGAGCGCTGGGGCATGGTGAGGCGCGCATGAATGTTCTCTTGCAATTCTGGAGCGGCTACGCACGGATGACGCGGCGCTGGCCCGCGCTCGCGGCCATCATCCCCTTCATTCCGGTGGTGGCGCTC
The DNA here is from genome assembly GCF_059512425.1 of Bradyrhizobium sp. Leo78. Lineage (NCBI taxonomy): Bacteria > Pseudomonadati > Pseudomonadota > Alphaproteobacteria > Hyphomicrobiales > Nitrobacteraceae > Bradyrhizobium > Bradyrhizobium sp. Leo78. The sequence goes on along the minus strand of NZ_JCAMOT010000006.1, from coordinate 67,522 downwards.
TGGAGCGCGGTTGCCGCAGCCGGCATCTTTCCGCGTGCGTTCTTCCCCGGCCCGGTCGATGTCGTGAACTCTTTCGTCACGCTGACCTACAAAGGCATCCTGCCGGATTATCTCGGCGACAGCGTGATCCGCCTGTTCACCGGCGCCGCCGTCGGCATGGCGCTCGGGATTCCCTTGGGCGTATTGATCGGCACCAGCCGCTGGGCGCATCGCATCTGCTGGCCGATCCTGTTGTTCTTCCAAGCGATCGGCGACATCGCTTGGCTGCCGATCCTCCTGATCTGGTTCGGTTTCGGGCTCACGACGATGACCTTCGTCATTGTCTACACCGTGCTGTTCCCGGTCGTGCTCAACACCGTGCTCGGCGTCGAATCGGTGCCGCGCGATCTCGCACGCGCCGCGCGCAGCCTCGGCGCCTCGCCGGCGCGCGTGCTCTGGGAGGTGACGCTGCCGGGCGCGCTGCCCAACATCATCACGGGCCTCCGCAACGGCCTCGGCTATGGCTGGCGCGCGCTGATCGCGGTCGAGATGATCGTCGGCACCAGCGGTATCGGCTTCATGATGTTCGATGCGCGCCGTTCCGGCTCCACCGTCGAGATCCTGCTTGGCATGATCATCCTCGGACTGCTCTGGTACATCGTGGACGCCTGGATCCTCGCGCCGCTCGAACGCGCGACCGGCCAGCGCTGGGGATTGGTGACATCATGAAGACGCTTTCGCTCAAGAACCTCGCAAAGACCTATTTCGATCCCTATGCCGGCTCGCATGTCAACGCCGTCCACGACGTCTCGATCGACGTCGAGCAGGGCGAGTTCGTCTCCGTCGTTGGCCCGTCCGGTTGCGGCAAGACCACCATCCTCAATATGATCGCCGGCTTCATTCCCTATACCGGCGGCGAGATCCTGCTCGACGGCAAGCCGGTCAAGGGACCGGGCCCGGAGCGCGGCGTCGTGTTCCAGTCGTTTGCGCTGTTTCCCTGGAAGACCGTGCTCGACAATGTCGGCTTCGGCCCCAAGATGCGCGGCGTGCCGAAGGCCGAGCGCGACCGCATCGCGCGCGAATATCTCGCGCTCGCCGGCCTCTCGCATGCGGCGCATCGCTACCCCAATGAATTGTCCGGCGGCATGCAGCAGCGCGTCGGCGTGGTGCGCGCGCTCGCCAACAATCCGGATGTGCTGCTGATGGATGAGCCCTTCGCCAGCGTCGACGCGCAGACGCGCATGACCTTGCAGGAAGAGCTGACGCGGATCTGGCAGGAGCGCAAGCCGACCGTGCTGTTCATCACCCATGACGTGCCGGAGGCGGTGTTCCTCGCCAACCGCGTCGTCGTGCTTTCGAAAGGGCGCATCCTCGACCAGATCGAGATCGATTTGCCGCGGCCGCGGGTGTGGGATGATCTGGTCAAGGACGACAAGTTCAAACAGCTCTGCGCGCGCGTGCTGCAGATGGTGCGTGCCGCATGAGCCTCGTCGCGCAAGCCTTCCGCTCGACCAAGGGCCGCATCGTGCTCGGCGTCATCGCCGCCTGGGCCGGGTTTCAGCTTTGGCTGATCCTGGCCGCGCCCGGCAAGATTTCGCCGGAGCTCGCCGGCACGTCCGAGAAGGTCAATGTGCAGATCGAGCTGCCATTCACGCCCGAGCGTTTCCACGTGCTCGCATTCCAGCAATATGGACGTGTCTCGGGCACTGATGAGCATTCCATTGAATTGCGTGGCGTCAAACGAACGGACCTCAACGCCGTCGCCCGGCCGTACTGGGTGACGGCGGTGGGGCCGATAAAACCGGGAGGGTAGGAGAATGAAACGATTATTGCTGCTCGCGATGGCGTTCGCGCTGCTCTGCACGCCGTCGGGCGCGCAGACGCTGACCAAGCTGAAGGCCGGCATGGTCACCGGCATCGACCAGATCGGATTGCCGATCGCGCTCGAGCGCGGCTTCTTCGAGAAATACGGCCTCGACGTCACCATCGCGCGGCCCTATGCCACCGGCGTCGATGCCCTCAACGCGCTGCAGGCCGGCGAGAGCGAGATCGTGCAGGTCGGCGTGCCCATGATCGGTGCGGTGCTGCGCGGCATGGATCTCGTCGCGCTCGGCAACTACAGTGGCAACGCCACCAAGGCAGGCTCCGATGCGACCATGGCGATTGTTGCGCGCGAAGGCTCAGGGATCGTCAAGGGCGACCTTGCCAGCCTGAAGGGCAAGAAGATCGCGGCATCCTTCGGCACCATCAACCACCTCTATATCCTCGGCATCCTGGAGAAGGCCGGGCTGAAGCCGGAGGAGGTCACCTTGGTGAACACGCCGCCGCCGGACATGACGGTCGCGCTGCTCGCCAAAGGCATCGATGCCTTCTCCGGCTGGGATCCGTGGCCGATCGTTGCGGGCAAGGATGTGCCCGGTGCGGTCGAGATCATCCGCGGCGGCGACGTCATCTCCTATCTCGGCTTCAACGTCGCCTTGCGTCCATGGGTGCAGGCCAACGGCGACACCATCGAGAAATTCCTGGCTGCGGTCTCCGAGGCCGACCAGTGGATGCGCAAGAACCCGAAGCAGGCCGCACAGGTCGCAACCCGCTGGATCCCTGGCCTCAAGCAGGAAATCGCCGACGCCGCGATGCAGTTCAACATCCAGCAGGCTGACCGCCGTCTGTCAGCGAACAATTACCGCGCGCTCTTTGGCGCCGAAGACCGTCTGTCGCGGCTCGGCATCATCAAGGCGACGTTCGACGTCAACAAGCATATCGAGCCGAAATACATCCTGAAGGTGATGAAGGATCACCCCGAACTGTTCTCCGACCTGCCGCCAATCCCGGAGGCCGTGGCGATCGGTCCGGGCTACGTCTTCAAGCCGTGAGCACCTCCGATGTCATTCCTGGGCGCGCGTAGCGCGAGCCCGGAATCCATCAGGCCACAGGCGCAAGCGACGAAATGGATTCCGGGCTCGATGCTTTGCATCGCCCCGGAACGACGGCTCTCGGTGATTGCGAACAGGGACGATGGAGAGGGTTGTGATCCCAGTCTATCTCCTCACCCTGAGGAGGCCGCGCAGCGGCCGTCTCAAAGGGCGAGGCCACTAGCGGGGCCTCATGGTTCTCCGAGCGATGCGAAGCATCGTCTCGAGACGCGCTACGCGCTCCTCACCATGAGGGGCAAAACCGGCGTCGCCGCTACGCCGGCTTCGGCCGATACGCCGCCAGGAACACGCGCGTTGCGCTGTCGACGACGGTGGCGATCTGCTCGGGCGATGGCGAGGGCTTGGCCTGGAAGATGAAAGCCTGGAACAGCGTCGCCTGGCACATCTGCATGAATTGCCAGGCAGCGAGCTCGAAATTGTCGATCGCAAGCTCGCCGTGCCCGGCGCGAGCTTCGAGATAGGTCGCAAAGCGTTTGACGTTGCTCGCGATCACCTGTTCGTAAAATCGGCTGCCGACCTCCGGCATCCGCTCGGCGATCGCCATCACCGTGCGGATCGCCGAGCCGCCGCCCGGCCGGCACAGCAGGGCGATGTAGGCCCGCCCGAATTCGGGCAGGGTGGTATCGACGTCGCGCTGCGGATCGAAATTGAAAGCCGCCTTGCTCTGCTCGATCTTCTCTTCCTCGACGATCGCCTCGAACAGCCGGCACTTGTCGTCGAAGTAGACATAAAGCGTGCCCTTGGAGACCCCGGCGGCGCGGGCGATCTCGCCCATACTGGCGCCGTCGAAACCCAATTCCAGGAACACCTTGCGGGCACCGTCGAGAATCTGTCGCCGCTTGGAGGAGTCCTCCTCGGCAACGATCTGAAGCGGGGATGTCCGGCCTGCAACCATTGGTTTAGTCTCTCGGAGAACATTTCCGTCCGGGCTACTGTCCGGAAGCGATTTTCTCCTTAGGATTCCTCCAAAGTAATGTAACTTGACCGAACCGTTCGGTCAATGATAGATGTTAAGACACGATGCCGCAGCGGCCGCCGGGCCTCGCTTGCGTCGTGACGGGGTAAATGAGGAGTCCGGCTATGGCCGCGGCGAGAGATCAGGCTGCACGCGTCGTTCGCTCCGAGCCGGAGGTCGAGGGCGAGTCCGTGCGCAACACATCAGCTCAGCCGGCAGAGCAGCTTCGTGGCCCCGCTCCCGAAGAAGCCAAGCGCCGGCCTGCCGAAACGCCGGTCGCGCCAGCACCGGAGCAGCCGGCAGCGCCAGCCGCCGCGCCAAAACCCGCCAAGCGCAGATTCGTCATGATGGGTGTGCTCGGCCTGCTCGCACTCGCCGCCGTCGGCTACGGCGTCTACTGGTTCGTTGCGGGACGCTTCTACATCTCGACCGACGACGCCTATGTGCGCGCCAACAACTCCATGCTCGGCGCGCGTGTCTCCGGTCATCTGGCGGCGATCCTGCCTGCCGACAACGCGATCGTTCGCGCCGGCGAAGTGATCTTCCGGATCGACGACGGCGACTACCGGATCGCGGTCGACGCGGCGCGCAGCAGGATCGCCACCCAGCAGGCGACCATCGAGCGCATCGGCCGCCAGGTCACCGCGTTGGAAAGCGCAGTCGAGCAGGCGCAGGCACAACTCGCCTCCGCCGAAGCGAACCTGAAGCGCTTCGGCCTCGATTTCGACCGCCAGCAGGCGCTGAGCACCAAGGGCTTTGCCTCGCGCGCCACCTTCGAAGTCTCGGAGGCAAACCGTGACCAGGGCGTTGCCGCGGTGAAGTCGGCGCAGGCCGCCTATGACGCTGCGCGCGACAATGTCGAGGTGACCAAGGCGCAGCAGAACGAGGCCCGCGCCACGCTCGCCGAACTGCAGACCCAGCTCGCCAAGGCCGAGCGCGATCTCGATTTCGCCACGGTGCGCGCGCCGGTCGACGGCACCTTCTCCAACCGTCTCGTCAATGTCGGCGACTTCATCCAGGTCGGCCAGCGGCTCGGCAATGTGGTGCCGCTCGACGATGTCTTCATCGACGCCAATTATAAAGAGACGCAGCTCAAGCGTGTCCGCCCGGGCCAGCCGGTGACGATCTCGGTCGACGCCTACGGCCACCGCAAGTTCAAGGGCGTGGTCGACAGCATTTCACCGGCCGCAGGTTCGGTGTTCACGCTGCTGCCGCCGGACAACGCCACCGGCAATTTCACCAAGATCGTGCAGCGATTGCCGGTCCGCATCCGCGTGCCGAAGAGTGTCGCGCGACAGAACCTGCTGCGCGCAGGCATGTCGGTCTACACCACCGTGGATACAAGCGAGGGCGCACACGACGCCGACAATGATGCCGATCTCGATGCACCGATGATGATTCATCCGCAGTGATAGTTTGAGCCCGGAGAACGCTCCGGGCGCAGGTGAGCAGATATGGCCGACGCCACCACCGCTTCGCCGAACATGATGAATGCCGCGGCCGCCAGCGAGCGCATCGAGCCGAAGCGGGTGGTCGCCTTCGTCATCATGGTGTTCGGGATGTTCATGTCGATCCTGGACATCCAGATCGTCTCCGCATCGCTCTCGGACATCCAAGCCGGCCTCTCGGCGAGCTCGACCGAAGTCTCCTGGGTGCAGACTGCCTATCTGATCGCCGAGGTCATCGCCATTCCGTTGTCCGGCTTCCTGTCGCGCGCGCTCGGCACGCGGCTGCTGTTCGCGATCTCCGCCTTCGGCTTCACCGTCTCGAGCTTCCTGTGCGGTTTTGCCACCTCGATCGAGCAAATGATCCTCTGGCGCGCCCTGCAGGGATTTCTCGGCGCCGGCATGATCCCGACGGTGTTCGCTTCGGCCTACACGATCTTTCCGCGCTCGAAGTTCCACATCGTCGCGCCGATCATCGGGCTGGTGGCGACGCTGGCGCCGACCGTGGGACCCACGGTGGGCGGCTACATCACGGACCTGATGTCGTGGCACTGGCTGTTCTTCATCAACATCGTGCCCGGCATCGGCATCACGCTTGGCGTGCTCGCGCTGATCGACTTCGACCAGCCGAATTTCGCATTGCTCGAGCGCTTCGACTGGTGGGGCCTCTTGTTCATGGCGGGCTTCCTCGGCTCGCTCGAATATGTGCTGGAGGAAGGACCGCAATATGAGTGGCTGCAGGACACGTCGGTCGCGATCTTCGCCGCGGTCTGCTTCGTCTCAGCGATTGCTTTCTTCTGGCGGGTATTCAGCGTCGATGAGCCGATCGTCGATCTCAGGACGTTTGGCAACCGCAATTTCGCGATCGGCTGCGTGCTGCAGTTCTGCATCGGCATCGGCCTCTACGGCCTGACCTACATCTATCCGCGCTATCTCGCGGAGGTTCGCGGCTACAGCGCGCTGATGATCGGCGAGACCATGTTCGTCTCCGGCATCACGATGTTCCTGATGGCGCCGGTCGTCGGGAAGCTGATGCAGAAGGTCGATCTGCGCTACATCATCGCCTTCGGCCTCGTCACCTTCGCGCTTGGCTCCTGGCAGATGACCTGGATCACGCGCGACTATGACTTCTACGAACTCTTGGTGCCGCAGATCCTGCGCGGCATCGGCATGATGTGCGCGATGGTGCCGACCAACAACATTGCGCTGGGCACGCTGGCGCCGCATCTGGTCAAGAATGCCTCCGGCCTGTTCAACCTGATGCGCAATCTCGGCGGCGCGGTGGGACTGGCCATCATCAACCAGGTGCTGAACGAGCGCACCGACCTGCACATTTCGCGTCTGCACGATCGGGTGCATTGGGGCAATGCGACGGCGGTCGAGACGCTCAACATGTTCACCCAGCGCATGCAGGGCATGGGCGATTCCGCGATGATGGCGCTGAAGCAATTGTCGCAGATCGTACACCGCCAGGCCGCGGTCATGGGTTATGGCGACGCCTTCTTCATGCTGACGGTGTTCTATGTCGGCCTCAGTCTTCTCGTGCTGCTCCTGAACAAGCCGTCGGCGGCGGCACCTGGCGGCGGCGGGCATTAGCGCGAAGGCGCAGCTCACGGCTTTGTCATCTTGCAAATCAGGCGTGACGCATTTATAAGCAACGCGTCGTCGCTCGAACCGGGGAGATTTGCATGATTTTGGCTTATTCGCAGATCGCGCGCCCCCGTTCGATGCTTGTGCTGGGTATTCGGTCGCACCACTGACCGCCGGTTCTGATCGGGGCTGACGTCCCGGTCCTCCAAGCCTTCCAACAACTTACCGATCATTCAAAGACGTCCGTCTCGCGCGCTTTTGCGCCGTCGCGCGTCAATTCAGATGGAGCCGCCTGCGCGACGAGCGCGGCCGGATTGCGCCATGACTCTTTCGACTAGCAAACGTCCCGCCGCGATCCGCGTCGTGATCCCGTTTGTATTCCGCCACTGGCTGAGGCAGCCCTATCGCGCCACGACCGTCTTGGTCGGCTTTCTCGGCGCCACTGTCGCCGACCTTTTCATGCCGGTCTATTCCGGCCATCTGGTCGACGCGCTTACGCTCGGCACCGCGGACCAGGCGGCGCGGCATGCGGCGATGGTTGCATTCGGCGGCATCGTCGCGCTCGGCCTGTTGTCGATCATCCTGCGGTTTATGGGGTTGCAGGCGATCGTGCCGTTCACGCTGACGACGATGTCGGATGTGGCGCGCGAGGCATTCGCGCGGGTGCAGCGGTTCTCGACCGACTGGCACGCCAATTCGTTCGCCGGCTCGACCGTGCGCAAGATCACCCGCGGCATGTGGGCGATCGACCTGCTCAACGATACCGTCCTGATGGCGCTGTTGCCGTCGCTGATGGTGCTGGTCGGCTCGATGATCCTGCTCGGATTGCACTGGCCCGTGCTCGGCGCCGTGATCGGTGTCGGCGCAGTGGTCTATGTCGCGATGACCATCGTGCTCTCGGTGAACTATATTGCACCGGCTGCGCGCGTCTCCAACGCCTGGGACACCAAGGTCGGCGGCACGCTGGCGGACGCGCTCACCTGCAACGCGGTGGTGAAATCGTTCGGGGCCGAGGCGCGCGAAGATACGCGGCTCGCCGGCGTCATCGCCCGCTGGCGCAGGCGGGTGCTGCGCACCTGGCTGCGCTACAACGCAACCAATATGGCGCAGCTCGCGGTGCTCCTGTGCTTTCGCGCATCGGTGATCGGCGGCGCCATCCTGCTGTGGCTTGCCGGGCGCGCCTCGCCGGGCGACGTCACCTATGTGCTGACGAGCTACTACGTCATCCACGCTTACTTGCGCGACGTCGGCATGCACATCAACAACCTGCAGCGTTCGGTCAACGACATGGAGGAGCTCGTCACCATCCATGGCGAGCCGCTCGGCATCGTCGATGCGCCTGACGCAAAGACGATCGACGTCCAGGGCGGAAGGATCACCTTCGACAACGTCACCTTCCTCTACGGCGGCCATCGCACGCCGCTCTATGACGCGCTGTCGATCGATATCCGCGCCGGCGAGCGTGTCGGCCTGGTCGGCAGGTCCGGCTCGGGCAAGACCACGTTCGTGAAATTGGTGCAGCGGCTCTATGACGTCTCGGGCGGACGGATTCTGATCGACGGCCAGGATATCGCTCACGCGACGCAGCAATCGCTGCGCAGCCAGATCGCGATCGTGCAGCAGGAGCCGATTCTGTTCCACCGTTCGCTGGCGGAGAACATCGCCTATGGCCGGCCGGGCGCCAGCATGGCGGCGATCGAGCACGCGGCGCGGCTTGCCAATGCGCACGATTTCATCATGCGATTGCCGAAGGGCTACGGCACGCTGGTCGGTGAGCGCGGCGTCAAACTGTCCGGTGGCGAGCGGCAGCGCGTCGCGCTGGCGCGTGCGTTCCTCGCCGATGCGCCGATCCTGATCCTGGACGAGGCGACCTCGAGCCTGGATTCGGAATCGGAGTCGCTGATCCAGGAGGCGATGGAGCGGCTGATGAAGGGCCGCACCTCGATCGTGATCGCGCACCGGCTGTCGACGGTGCGCGGCCTCGACCGCATCCTGGTGTTCGATCGCGGCGAGATCGTCGAGCAGGGCACCCATGCCGCGCTGACCGCGCGGCCGGGCGGCATCTATCGCAGCCTGTTCGAGCGGCAGGCGATGGAGTTCGACGAGGTCTCCGCGGCGGAGTAGTCGCCGTCATTCCGGGGCGCGCGTCAGGGCGAACGCTGCGCGTTGCTTCGGAACGACAACCTTTCGGCCCCGCGTGCGCGCGCTGATCGCGACCGTCGCCACCACGGCGGCGGCGAACAGCACGACCTGCGGGGTGATCGTCTCGCCGTTGAACAGCGAGGCGAGCACGAAGGTGACGAAGGGCTGCAACAATTGCACCTGCGACACCCGCGCGATCCCGCCCATCGCCATGCCGGCATTCCAGGCGAAGAAGCCGATCCATTGCGAGAACAGCGCGACGTAGAGCAGACCAAGCCAGGGTTTAAGCGAGATGTGCATCGGATCGGCCGGCATCGTCAGCGCCGCCGCCGGCAGCGCGAACGGCAACGCAATCACCAGCACCCAACTGATGACTTCCCAGCCCGGCATCTCCGCGGTGAGCCGTCCGGAGAAGGCATAGCCAACGGCGGAAACCGCAACGGAGGCGAACAGGAAGAGGTCGCCCGTCGACAGCGTGCCGCCGCCGTCACGCAGCGCAAAGGCGATCACGAGCGCGGCGCCGACGACAGCGGCGACCCAGAACAAGGGCCGCGGCCGCTCGTGGGTGATGGCGACCGCCACCAGCGCGGTCGCGATCGGCAGCACGCCGAGCACGACGCCGCCATGGGAGGCGTCAACCCGCTGCATGCCCTCGGCCATCAGCAGTGGAAACAGGATGGCGACGCACAGCATCACCAGCGCAAGCTGCGGCCATAGCGCCCGCCGCGGCAGCGGCCGCCGCAACACGAGCAGGAGCGCGAGCGAGCATAGACCGGCGACTGCGGTGCGGATCGCGGTCAGGGCAATCGGATCAATTTCCGCGACGGCAAGCCGCGTCGCCGGCAGCGTGCCGCCGAAGATCGCCATGCCGATGAAGCCCAGCAACAGGCCGAAACGTTCGCGCGGGGAGGACGAGGACATGATAGGCGTGGATAGCGGGTTCACTGCCCCGCGTACAGCAATCTACTCGGTGCATATGGCAGCCATGCGCGCGCTACCTCGGAGCAATTCCGCTCCACACCAGCCCGATGCCGGAGAGAAACAAAAGCCCGAGCACGATGTTTGTGAAATTCCGGTCGCTCAGCGCATGATAGATTCGCGCGCCGAGCCAGGCGCCGGCCACCGTCGCCGGAAAGGTCACGACAGCCAGCGTGAGAACTTGCTTTGTGACGAAGCCGGCGAATGCCTGAAGCACCAGCGCCGTCGCCAGCACCGTGAAGTTGAAGGTCTGGAAAATCCCGCGCCGCTGCTCCTTGGTCCAGCCGCGCACGCTGGCCCAAAGAATCGGAAGTGGGCCGGACAGGCCGGCGAGGCCGCCAAGGATGCCGCCGGCAAATCCGATGGCGCCGTCGAACGGCTTGCTGCCAAACTTGATCGCCATTGGCCTGCGCTGAAAAGAGAGCGCGATGGGAAAGACCAGCAGAAACACGCCGATGGTCAGCTTGAAGGTGTTGGGATCGGCATGGGCAATCAGCAGCGTGCCGAGCGGCACGCCGGCGAGCCCGCCGACCACAAATGGCCAGACCAGCCTGAAATCGATCGAGCGCCAGATCGAGGGCAGGGTCGTGAGCTGGCCGACGACCGAGCAGATCAGGACCAAAGGCACGGCAACCGCAGGCGGCGCAACGTAGAGCCAGATCCCCAGCGCCATCAGCGCGGTGCCGAAGCCGGCAAGGCCGGATACGAAGCCCCCGGCCAACGCGCCGACAAACAGCACCGCCAGCGCGAATCCGCCCATCATCGTCTTGTTCTCATTGTCATTGGCCCGACGTTTACACGACGTGCCCGGTAGGTACCATGGCCGTGACTCGCGACGTCATTTCACGGCGCCCCAAAAATGGCGAGGGGTCCGGCGTGTTGCGCCGAACCCCTCATTTGGTCCACCAAGAGGCGTTTTCTTCACGCGAACCGGAAACCCACTTCGCTTGAAAACGCTTTAGAACATCAGCCGGCCTGTAAGCCGGGTTCTGTAGGGCACCATTCTCGCGAATGGTACGTGACGGCCATTCCTCTGGGACCGCCTTTGCAGACGGCCTCGAGCAACCTACCCGGACGGCGGGCCTGACATCGCCCTGCAGCGTTATCGCTTGCGCGAACAGCCTGCGGTGCCGTCCCTATTCGGTTTTGCTCCCGGTGGGGTTTGCCATGCCGTCTCCGTTGCCGGAAACGCGGTGCGCTCTTACCGCACCTTTTCACCCTTGCCGCGCCGGAGCCCCGAAGGGCGGAGGCGGGCGGTTCGTTCTCTGTGGCACTTTCCCTGGGGTTGCCCCCGCCGGACGTTATCCGGCACCGTATGTCGATGGAGCCCGGACTTTCCTCCCCCGCGGCCTTTCGGCGCTTGCGGGAGCGGCCGTCCGGCCGACTGACGCCAGTAGGCATGGGGGTTTGTGGCCGCAAGGTCAAGGCGAAAGCGGCCTGCGGAACCTCACTAAAATAAACTATCCTGAAGATGTCGTTTTGCGTCGGCCCCGCTCGACTGGATGTCGGCGATCCAGCCGATGAAAAGGAGACTTCGCGATGCAGTATCTGTTGATGATCTACCAGAATGAGGTCGAGTACGCGAAACTCGACGCGGCAACGAGTCAGAAGATGATGGAGGAATACGGCAAGTTCACCCAGTCCATCATCCAGAGCGGCAATTTCAAGGCCGGCGACCGGCTGCGGCCGACGACGACTGCGACCACGGTGCGCGTGCGCGACGGCAAGACGCTGACGACGGATGGCCCGTTCGCGGAGACGCGCGAGCAACTCGGCGGCTACTATCTGATCGAAGCCAAGGACCTCGACACGGCGCTCGCGATCGCCGCGCGCATCCCGAGTGCGAGGCTCGGCGCGATCGAGGTGAGGCCGATCTGGGTGTATGATAAGTGATGGCCTAGCGCCGCCACTCCGGGGTAATGGCGTCACCGTATGACTCCGACCCAGATCGAAAAGATCTTCCGCGACGAGGCGAGCCGGGCGCTGGCGACGCTGATCCGCCTCGTCGGCGATTTCGATCTTGCGGAAGACGCGCTGCAGGAGGCGTTCGCGGTGGCGCTGGAGCGTTGGTATGCGGGCGAGCTGCCGGAGAATCCACGTGCGTGGCTGGTCAATGTCGGCCGCAACAAGGCGATCGATCGCATCCGCCGCAACGCCGTCTTCCGCGGCAAGCAGCAGGAGCTGACGCACGAACTTCTGCTCAATGCGTCCGCGCCTTCCGAGCTTGCCGATGCCACGCTCGACGACGACATGCTGCGGTTGATCTTCACCTGCTGTCATCCGTCATTTGCCGACGAGGTGCAGGTCGCGCTGACGCTGCGCACGGTTTGCGGCCTCTCGACGGCCCAGGTCGCGCGCGCCTTCCTCGTCAGCGAGGACGCAATGGCGCAGCGGCTCTTGCGCGCGAAGCAGAAGATTCGCCTCGCCGGCATTCCCTATGAGGTGCCGGAGCGGGAGGCGCTGGAGCCGAGGCTGCGCGGCGTGTTGGCGGTGATCTATCTCGTCTTCACCGAAGGCTATGTGGCGACCTCCGGCGAGGACCTGATGCGCCCGGATCTGGCGCGCGAGGCGATCCGGCTAGCGCGGCTGATCGATGCGCTGATGCCTGCCCGCGGCGAGATCAAGGGACTGCTAGCATTGATGCTGCTGCACGACGCGCGCCGCGCCGGCCGCGAAACCGCAGGCGGCGACATCGTGCTGTTGGAGGAGCAGGATCGCTCGCTGTGGGACATCAGCCAGATCGCCGAAGGTTTGCGATTGGTGGAGGAAGCGCTGCGCATGCCCGGCCGGCCGCAATCCTACACGGTGCAGGCCTCAATCGCGGCGCTGCATGCCCGCGCGCCAAGTTATAAAGACACCGACTGGCCGCAGATCGCCGGCCTTTATGAAGTGCTGCTGCGCATCAGCCCCTCACCGGTGATCGAGCTGAATCATGCCGCGGCGGTGTCGATGGTCGACGGCCCAGCGCGCGCACTCGATTTGATCGACGCGCTGGAAGCGCGCGGCAGCCTCAAGGGTTACGAATTGCTGCCGGCTGTCCGCGCCGATCTGCTGCGCCGCCTCGGCCGCACCGACGCCGCGCGCCAAGCGTATCGGGCGGCAACCGCCGCGACGCAACTGGAGCCGCTGCGCCGGCTCTATGCGCGGCGCATCGCGGAGATGGGGTGATGGCCTCCGTCATTGCGAGGAGCGTAGCGACGAAGCAATCCATGCTTCAACAAGTGGCGAGATGGATTGCTTCGCTTCGCTCGCAATGACGAGAGACTTGCCTATTTGGCCGCAACCATCGTCGCTTCCGGCGGCAGGCTCTCCAGCAGCGCATGCAACGTGGTCATGGTCGAGCGATCTACGATGCCGTCGACGCGCTCCTGGCGGAAATGGCGCTGGAAGGCGGTGACGACTTCCATGGTGGGGCCGTCGAACTTGCCGTTGGTCGGGATGTTGTAGCCGTAGCGGGCGAATGCCTGCTGCATGTTGGTGACGTTATCGTTGATCGCGCCGAGCTGGAGCGTCTCCCCGCGTACGATCGGCGCCGGCTGAACCCAATGCCCGACGCCGGAATTGGCCAGCGAATGCCACGGGAACTTTTCGCCGGGGTCCTTCTTGCGCGCCGGCGCCACGTCGGAATGAGCGAGCACGCGATACGACGGCACGTTGCGGCGGAGCATGATGCCGCGGCACAGCGCGATCACCGCTGCGATCTGGCGCAGCGGATAATCCGGATAGCCCCAGTCATGGCCGCGGTTGATGATCTCGATGCCGATCGAGCAGGAATTGATGTCCTCTTCGCCGGCCCAGCAGGAGACGCCGGCATGCCAGGCGCGCTTGCTCTCCGGCACGCATTGCACGATGCGGCCATCCTCCAGCACGATGTAATGTGCGGAGACCTCGGTGCCGGCGGTGCAGAGCTGGGCGATGGCGCCCTCGACGTCGGGCATGCCGGTGTAATGCAGCACGATCATGTCGGGCTGCCGGTCGTTGGCGCGTTCGCCGAAATTCACCGAAGGGATGACGTCGGAGACGATCGAGGAGTCCGGAGTAAAAATCTTCATGTCGGCGATGGCCCTCGGAACGGGAAGGGCGCGTTGACGCTTCGAATCAGCAGACGCGAACGAACCGGACGACATCCCAAATCTCAAATTCAAAACGGCAGTCCTGCAATTTCCGGACAGCCTTCAATTTACTATTCCTTTACCCTGTCGCGGGTGCAATCACATCGGCGCCATCCCGCGAATTTTAGGTCCGCCTGTGGACGGTGCGCATCAGCGAGTTCCACATGTGACTAAAAAGCAAAATAAACCGTGAAGGATTCGGCAACGCTTTCTTAACGCTAAGTGCCGTTACTAAGTGGTGAATAGCCGAACCGGTTTTTGAGGGGCGGCCGAGGCCCGCTTGCGCGCGAAATCCCATGGCAGCCCAGCAAACTCCGGTCGGGAATCAGGATTTGCGACCTGATATGGGAACCGGCGCGTGCTCCGTGCCGCGGCTGCTCGGACGGAACCGCGGCGTGACGCGTAACTATTCGAGGCGCCATGGGCTGGTCCGTGTCCAGTTTCGATCCCCTACGCCGGACAACATTCGGAGCCGGCGCATGACGCCTGCTGCGCCGCACATTTCCGTGCTCGGCCGCGAGGCGGTCGACATGCTGAATCCGCGCACCGGCGGCATCTATATCGATGCCACCTTCGGTGCCGGTGGCTACAGCCGCCTGATTCTCGACGTGGCTGGAACCCGCGTCATCGGACTCGATCGCGACCGGTCGGCGATCGCGGGCGGCTTCGATCTGGTTGATCGCTCCGAAGGCCGGCTGACGCTGGTCGAGGACCGCTTCTCCAATCTCGCCGACATCTGTGCCGCTCAAGGTGTGAAGGCCGTCGACGGCGTGGTGATGGACATCGGCGTCTCCTCGATGCAGCTCGACCAGGCTGCGCGCGGCTTCTCGTTCCGTCTGGCGGGCCCGCTCGACATGCGGATGGGGCGTGCGGGGCCGACCGCGGCGGATGTGATCGCAGCCGCGTCCGAGCGCGATCTTGCCGACATCATCTATCTCTTCGGCGAGGAGCGGCACTCGCGCGGCGTGGCGCGCGCCATCGTGGCCGCGCGCAAGGAAGCGCCGATCGAGACGACGCAAGCGCTGGCCGACATCGTCGCCAGGGTCGTCCGCTCCAAGCCGAACGAGATCCATCCGGCGACGCGGACGTTCCAGGCGCTGCGCATCTTCGTCAACGAAGAGCTCGATGAGTTGCTGCGTGCGCTCACCGCCGCCGAGCGTGTGCTGAAGCCGGGCGGACGGCTCGTGGTTGTTTCGTTCCATTCGCTGGAAGACCGCATCGTCAAGAATTTCTTCGGCGAGCGTGGCAAGGTTTCCAGCGGTTCGCGGCATCTGCCCGAAGTGGCGCAGATGGCGCCGAGCTTGAAGATTTTGACCAAGCGCCCGCTGACGCCGTCCGAGGACGAGATCGCGGCCAATCCTCGCGCGCGGTCGGCCAAACTGCGCGCCGCCGAGCGCACGGAAGCACCGCCGCACGCCGAGGGTGCGCCGCCGTCATGGCCGACGCTCGAGCGTGTGATAAGGGGAGGCTAGCGCATGCGCATCCTCCATTTCCTCGTAATCGGCTTTCTCGTGGTGTGTGCAGCTTATGTCTATCGCATCAAGATGGAATCGACATCCCGGACCGAGCGCGTGCTGCGGCTGAACGCGGAAATCCGCGAGCAGCGCGACGCGATCGCGGGCCTTCGCGCCGAATGGGCCAAGCTCGACTCGCCGATGAGGCTGCAGGGATTGGCCGAGCGTCATCTCGCGTTGAAGCCGCTTGTCGCCAGTCAATATGACTCGTTGAAGAACTTGCCCGAACGTCCGCCGAACTTCGCGCGGCCGGGCGCGCCTGACCCGATCGGCGCGATGATCAACACCATCGAGGCCGCCGCCGACCAGGAGAGCGTGACCGGGTCGGTACCAGACCCCGCGCAGCAGGGAGATCAGCAATGACCGACCGCGCGCCAAGCACAAAGCCGGCCGAGCCGTGGCGGCAGCGGCTGATCCGCGGCCTGCTCTACGGGCGGAATGTCGACCGCAGCGCGAAGGCGCGCGCCCGGGTCGGTCTCGCGATCATCGCGTTTGCCGCCGTCTACGCCATCATTGCCGGGCGGCTCGTGATGTTCGCGATGGGCGCCGACAGCCACGGCGCGCGCCGCACCGCCTCGCAGGATGCGATCGCCACCGCGCGCCCTGATATCATCGACCGCAATGGCGCAATCCTCGCGACCGACGTCAAAGCGCCGAGCCTGTTTGGCGAGCCGCGCCGCATCATCGACAAGGACGAGGCGATTGAGCTTCTGACCGCGACGCTGCCTGATCTCGACACCGCCGAAGTGCGCGACCGTCTGTCGTCGCGAAAAGGTTTCGTCTGGCTGAAGCGGGAGATCACGCCGCAACAGCAGCAGGATATCCATCGCCTCGGCGTTCCCGGCATCGGCTTCCTGCGCGAGAACAGGCGCATCTATCCGACCGGCCCCACCGTTGCCCATTTGATCGGCCTCGTGAACATCGACAACCAGGGCATCGCCGGCATGGAGAAGTGGCTGGACAATAACGGTCTGGCCGATCTGCATCGCGCGGGCTTTGCCACCGACCGCTTGCAGAAGCCGGTGGAACTGTCGATCGATCTGCGCGTCGAGCATGCGCTGCGCGACGAGCTCCTGAAGGCCAAGGAGAAGTACAAGGCCAAGGCGGCATCGGGCCTCGTCTCCAATGTTCGGACCGGCGAGATCGTCGCGCTGGTCTCACTGCCCGATTTCGATCCCAACAATCCGAAGGAAGCGCACGATCCCGATCGCATCAACCGCCTGACCACGGGCGTGTTCGAGATGGGCTCGACCTTCAAGACGCTGACGCTGGCGATGGCGCTGGATTCCGGCAAGGCCACGCTCCACACCATGTATGACGCGCGCGGCGCGCTGCACTATGGCAAGTTCGCGATCCACGACACCCATCCGCTCGGCCGGGCGATCTCGCTGTCGGAAGTATTCACCTTCTCCTCCAATGTCGGCGCGGCGCGCATCGCGCTTGCGCAAGGAGTCGAGGCGCACAAGGCGTTCCTGAAGAAGGTCGGCCAGCTCGACCGTCTCCGCACCGAATTGCCGGAGAGCGCATCGCCGATCGTGCCGAAGCGCTGGGGCGAATTGAACACGATCACCATCTCCTTCGGCCATGGCATCGCGGTTGCGCCGCTGCAGGCGGTGATGGGCATCAATGCGATGGTCAATGGCGGCAATCTGATCCCGCCGACCTTCCTCAAGCGCTCGGAGGAAGACGCCAAGGCGATCGCCAAGCGGGTGGTGAAGCCTGAGACGTCGGACAAGATCCGGTATCTGATGCGGCTCAATGCCGAGATCGGAACCGCCAAGTCGGCCGACGTGAAGGGTTATTATATCGGCGGCAAGACCGGCACTGCGGAAAAGGTGGTCAATGGCCGCTACTCCAAGAAACAGGTGCTGAACTCCTTCACCGCCATCCTCCCGGCCGATAATCCGAAGTACCAGCTTCTGGTGATGCTGGATGAGCCGAAGGCGCTGCCGGAGACCCATGGTTTCATCACCTCGGGCTGGAACGCGGTGCCGACCGGCGGCAAGGTGATCGCCCGTATTGCGCCGCTTTTGGGGCTCGAGCCGCGGTTCGATCTGCCGCCGTCCGACCGCCTTATTCTTGCGGCATCGAGGACAACCCAGTAAGGCGTGGGGCAGGGCATGATCCGGAAGCGCGGATACGGGGTTTCCGCGAGGATCATGATCTGAGCGTGTGAGCAGCCGGCCGGACTGGAAGATCATGAGACTTCGCGACCTTTTCAGCGCTGATGCCACGATCGATCCGCAGGCGGAAGCCATCGAGATCGGAGGGGTGACGGCTGATAGCCGCGCGGTGAAGCCGGGCGATCTGTTCTTCGCGCTCGCGGGTTACAAGACCGACGGGGCGCGCTTCATCGATGCCGCGATTGCCGCAGGCGCGGCCGCGGTCGCCGTCGATCATCGGCCGCAAGGCGCTCCGCGCGTGCCTTTTGTCGTGACGGCAAATCCGCGCCGCGCATTGGCACTGGCCGCGGCGAAGTTCTTCCCGCGCCAGCCCGAGACGATCGCGGCTGTGACCGGCACCAGCGGCAAGACATCGGTGGCGGCTTTCACGCGGCAGATCTGGCAGCGACTGGGGCACGATGCCGCGAGCATCGGCACCATCGGCCTGGTGTCGCCGAAACGCACGGTCTACGGCTCGCTGACCACGCCTGATCCGATCGCGCTGCATCGCCAGCTCGACGAGATCACCCGCGATGGCGTCACGCATCTGGCATTCGAAGCGTCCTCGCACGGGCTCGACCAATATCGGCTTGACGGCGTGCGCATTGCCGCCGGCGGCTTCACCAATCTGTCGCGCGACCACATGGATTATCACCCCGACGTGGCGCACTATCTCAACGCGAAACTGCGGCTGTTCCGTGATCTGGTGATGCCCGACGGGGCAGCCGTGATTTCGGCTGATCATGATTGCTCGCCTGAGGTGATCGATGCGGCGCGCACGCGCAAGCTCAGGACCATCACGGTTGGCCGCAACGCCGACGGCGGAGATGGCATTCGCCAGCTCGACGCTTCGATCGAACGTTTTGCACAAAAGCTTACGATCGAACACCGTGGTCGGAAGCGCGCTATCCATTTGCCGCTGGTCGGCGAGTTCCAGATCGAGAATGCGCTGGTGGCGGCCGGCCTTGCGATCGGCACCGGCAGCGACGCCGATGCCGTCTTTGCAAACCTCGAACATCTCGAGGGCGCCAAGGGACGGCTCGAACGTGTCGGTGAGCGCAACGGTGCGCCGATTTTCGTCGACTATGCGCACAAGCCGGACGCGCTCGCCAAGGCGCTGCAGGCGCTGCGGCCCTATGCGAAGCGCAAGCTGATCGTCGTCTTTGGCGCCGGCGGCGACCGCGACGCGGGCAAGCGTCCACTGATGGGCGCGATTGCCGCTGACAATGCCGACAGCGTCATCGTCACCGACGACAACCCGCGCAGCGAGAATCCGGCGGCGATCCGTGCGGCCATCCTCGGCGCCGCGAAGGGCGCGAGCGAAATCGGCGATCGCGCGGAAGCGATCAAGGCGACCATCGCGGCATTGCAGCCGGGCGATGTGCTCTTGATCGCCGGCAAGGGGCATGAGATCGGACAGATTATCGGCGACAAGACATTGCCGTTCAGCGATCATGAAGCCGTGGCCGCGGCGCTTGAAGCGAGGGGCGCATGAGCACAGCACTATGGACATCGGCTGCGATGGCGGAGGCGATGCACGCCGCGACACAGGGGCGCTTGCCGTCCGGCGTCACCGGCCTTTCCATCGACAGCCGCACCCTGCGGCCAAGCGAGGCCTATTTCGCCATCAAGGGCGACGTGCATGACGGCCACGATTTTGTCGAGGCCGCATTGAAGGCGGGCGCCGCGCTCGCGGTGGTCGAAAGCGCACAACGCGACAAGTTCCCCGCCGATGCACCGCTCTTGATCGTCGACGACGTGCTCGCCGGTCTCGTCGATCTTGCCCATGCCTCTCGCGCGCGGCTCAACGCGAGGATCATCGCGGTCACCGGCTCGGTCGGCAAGACCTCGACCAAGGAAGCGCTGCGGCACGTGCTCTCGGCGCAAGGCGAGACCCATGCCTCCGTTGCTTCCTTCAACAATCACTGGGGCGTGCCGCTGTCGCTGGCGCGCTGTCCGGCGTCGGCGCGGTTTGCGGTGTTCGAGATCGGCATGAACCATGTCGGGGAGATCACGCCGCTGGTGAGGCTGGTGCGGCCGCATGTTGCCGTCGTCACCACCGTGGAGCCGGTGCATCTGGAGTTCTTCTCCGGCATCGAAGAGATCGCGGACGCCAAGGCGGAGATTTTCCTGGGTCTCGAGCGCGATGGCGCCGTCGTGCTCAACCGCGACAATGCGCAATTCGCGAGGCTGCAAGCGCGGGCGAAGGAACTCGGCATTTCGCGCATCGTCGCCTTCGGCACGGACACGCAATCCGACGCGCAGCTCCTCGACGTCTCGCTGCACGCGACCTGTTCCGTCGTACATGCCAACATCCTCGGCCACGACGTCACCTACAAGATCAGCATGCCCGGCCGCCATATGGCGATGAACTCGCTCGCCGTACTCGCCGGCGCATCGCTGATCGGGGCGGATCTTGCGCGTGCGGCCTTGTCGCTGTCGCAGCTCGAGGCTCCGGCGGGTCGTGGTGCGCGGCGCACCCTCGAGGTCGGCGCTGGCGAGGCGACGCTGATCGACGAGAGCTATAATGCCAATCCGGCGTCGATGGCGGCTGCGCTGAACGTGCTCGGGCAGGCGCAGCTGGGTGCGCAGGGCCGCCGCATCGCGGTGCTCGGCGACATGCTCGAGCTCGGGCCGACCGGGCCTGCGCTGCATCGCGGCCTGGCCGAGGCTGTCAACGCCAACAATATTGATCTCGTCTATTGTTGTGGTCCGCTGATGCGCAACCTCTGGGACGCTCTTTCCACGGGAAGGCGGGGAGGCTATGCCGATAGCTCGGCGAGTCTGGAGACCCAGGCGGTCGCGGCCATCCGCCCCGGCGACGCCATCATGGTCAAGGGATCGCTGGGTTCGAAGATGAAGCGGATCGTCAACGCGCTGGAAAAGCGCTTTCCCGGCAAAGCCGCGCGCGAAGAAGCGGTATAGGCATATTGAATGTTTTATTGGCTGATCGACCTTTCCAACACGGTCCCCGGCTTCGGGGTGTTTCGGGGGGCGCTCAACGTGTTCCGCTACATCACGTTCCGCACCGGCGGGGCGATGGTGACGGGCGCGCTGTTCGTGTTCCTGTTCGGGCCCTGGATCATCGATCATCTGCGGTTGCGCCAGGGCAAGGGTCAGCCGATCCGCACCGACGGCCCGCAATCGCACCTGATTACGAAGAAGGGCACGCCGACCATGGGCGGGCTGATGATCCTGTCCGGCGTGGTGGTGGCGACGCTGCTCTGGGCCAACCCGATCAATCCCTATGTCTGGATCGTGCTGGCGGTGACGCTGGGTTTCGGCTTCGTCGGCTTCTATGACGATTATCTGAAAGTCACCAAGCAGAGCCACAGTGGCTTTGCCGGCAAGCTGCGTCTTGCGATCGAGGCGATCATCGCGCTCGCCGCCTGTTACGCGCTGGTGCGGCTCGGGCGCGACGTGTCCTCGACCTCGCTCGCGATTCCCTTCTTCAAGGATGTGGTGTTCAATTTCGGCTGGTTCTTCGTGATCTTCGGCGCCTTCGTCATGGTCGGCGCGGGCAACGCGGTGAACCTGACCGACGGCCTCGACGGTCTCGCCATCGTTCCGGTGATGATCGCGGCCGC
This sequence comes from Bradyrhizobium sp. Leo78, assembly GCF_059512425.1. NCBI lineage: Bacteria > Pseudomonadati > Pseudomonadota > Alphaproteobacteria > Hyphomicrobiales > Nitrobacteraceae > Bradyrhizobium > Bradyrhizobium sp. Leo78. The sequence goes on along the minus strand of NZ_JCAMOT010000006.1, from coordinate 46,125 downwards.
CAGCTTCGGCATGATTTCCTATCTCACCGGCAATGCGGTGTTCTCCGATTACCTGCAGATCAACTACGTCGCCGGCACCGGCGAGCTCGCAGTGCTCTGCGGCGCCGTGCTGGGCGCTGGTCTCGGGTTCTTGTGGTTCAACGCGCCGCCGGCCTCGATCTTCATGGGTGACACCGGCTCGCTTGCGCTCGGCGGCATGCTCGGGGCAACGGCGGTCGCGGTGAAGCACGAGATCGTGCTGGCGGTGATCGGCGGCCTGTTCGTGCTGGAGGCGGTTTCGGTGATCGTGCAGGTGGCCTCCTTCAAGCTCACTGGCAAGCGCGTGTTCCGGATGGCGCCGCTGCACCATCATTTCGAGCAGAAGGGCTGGACCGAGCCGCAGATCGTGATCCGCTTCTGGATCATCGCCGTGATGCTGGCGCTCGCCGGCCTTTCGACGCTGAAGCTGCGATGATCCCAGTCACTTCTTTCGCGGGCAAGACGGTCGCCGTGTTCGGCCTCGGCGGTTCGGGGCTTGCGAGCTGCCATGCGCTGAAGGCGGGTGGGGCGGAGGTGATTGCCGGCGACGACAACTCCGACAACGTCGCCAAAGCCGCGCAGGCCGGCTTCGTCACCGCGGACCTGCGCTCGGTCTCCTGGGAGAATTTCGCCGCGGTGATCCTGACCCCCGGCGCGCCGCTGACCCATCCCGCGCCGCATTGGAGCGTGCTGCTGGCGCGCCAGGCCGGCGTCGAGGTGATCGGCGATGTCGAACTGTTCTGCCGCGAGCGACGCCGCCATGCGCCAGAGGCGCCGTTCGTCGCCATCACCGGCACCAACGGCAAGTCGACCACGACAGCGCTGATCGCGCATCTGACGAAGGTCGCCGGGTACGATACTCAGATGGGCGGCAATATCGGCACCGCGATCCTGTCGCTGGAACCGCCGCGGATGGGGCGCGTCCATGTGATCGAAATGTCGTCCTATCAGATCGACCTCACGCCCTCGCTCGATCCGTCCGTCGGTATCCTGCTCAATGTCAGCGAGGACCACATCGATCGCCACGGCACGCTGGAGAATTACGCCGCGGTCAAGGAGCGGCTGGTCGCGGGCGTGCAGCCGGGTGGCACCTCGATCGTCGGCGTCGACGACATCTTCTGCCGCAACATCGCCGATCGCCTGGATCGGGCGGGCAAGCGTGTGGTGCGGGTGTCCGTGAAGAACCCGCTGCCGGACGGCATCTATGTCGAACACGAGACCATCGTGCTCGCCTCCGGCGCCGCGCGCAGCGAGGTCGCGCGGCTGGGCGGCATCGGTTCGCTGCGCGGCCTGCACAACGCGCAAAACGCGGCCTGCGCCGCGGCCTGCACGCTGGCGATGGGTATCTCGACGGATGTGCTGCAGAACGGCTTGCGCAGCTTTCCCGGCCTCGCCCACCGCATGGAGCAGGTCGGCCGCCGCGGCAATGTGCTGTTCGTCAACGACTCCAAGGGCACCAATGCGGATGCGGCGGCGCATGCGCTGTCGTCTTTCACTGACATTTTCTGGATCGCCGGCGGCAAGCCGAAGGCCGGCGGCATCACCAGCCTGACCGGTTATTTCCCGCGCATCCGCAAAGCCTATCTGATCGGCGAGGCGGCGCAGGAATTTGCCGGCACGCTCGGCGAGGCCGTGCCGCACGAGATTTCGCAGACGCTCGATGTCGCAGTCGCCAACGCCGCGCGCGATGCGGAAGCCTCCGGCCTCACTGACGCGGTCGTCCTGCTGTCGCCGGCCTGCGCCTCCTTCGACCAGTACCGCAATTTCGAAATCCGCGGCGCCGCCTTCCGCGACCTCGTCACGGCACTGCCCGGCGTCAAGCCGGTGGTGATGTAGCCCGTCATGGCCGGGCTTGTCCCGGCCATCCACGTCTTCCCTTCGTTGCGGCGGCAAAGACGTGGATGCCCGGCACAAGGCCGGGCATGACGACGGGAGAGAGGTTCGCTCTATCTCCAAAGTTGCTCAATCCATTAACCCTTCGGAAACCATCCTCGTCCACCAATGACCGTTACCTCGGCATTCTGGGGACGCCCATGCTCGCCCGTGATCAACGCACCCCGTTCTCCGACTGGTGGTGGACCATCGACAAGCCGCTGCTGGCGGCGGTCATCGCGCTGATGTTCGGCGGTGTCATCCTGTCGCTGGCGGCGAGCCCGCCGGTCGCGACCCGGATCGGGCTCGACCCGTTCCATTTCTTCAGCCGGCACGTGATGTTCCTGCTGCCGTCCTTCATCGTGCTGATCACGGTCTCTTTCCTGTCGCCGCGCCAGATCCGGCGCGCCGCGATGGTGGTGTTCTTTGTCAGCATCGCGCTGATCGTGATGACCCTCCTGATCGGCCCGGAAGTGAAGGGCTCGCGGCGCTGGATCACGCTGGTCGGCGTCAATATCCAGGCTTCCGAATCGGCAAAGCCGGCCTTCGTCATCCTCGCGGCCTGGCTGTTTGCGGAATCGACCAGGCGTCCGGAAATGCCGGCGACCTCGATGGCGCTGGTGTTGCTGTTGATGCTGGTCTCGCTTTTGGTGATGGAGCCCGATTTCGGCCAGACCATGCTGATCCTGATGGTGTGGGGCGCGCTGTTCTTCATCGCAGGCATGCGGATGATCTGGGTCGCCGGGCTTGCGGGCGCGGCGGGCCTCGGCCTGTTCAGCGCCTATCTGTTCGTCCCGCACGTTGCCGGCCGCATCAAGCGCTTCATGAATCCGGCCTCCGGCGACACCTTCCAGGTCGATATGGCGATGGAGGCGTTCTGGAATGGCGGCTGGTTCGGGCTCGGGCCGGGCGAGGGCATTGCAAAGCGCAGCCTGCCGGACAGCCACACTGACTTCGTCTTTGCGGTCGCCGCGGAAGAGTTCGGCATCATCCTTTGCCTTGCGCTGCTGGCGCTGTTCGCCTTCGTCGTGATCCGCACGCTCTCGCGCGCCTACACGACCGAGGACATGTTCGCTCGCTTTGCGGCGTCGGGGCTCGCAATTCTGTTCGGCGTGCAGGCTGCGATCAACATGGCGGTCAACCTGCAATTGATCCCGGCCAAGGGCATGACGCTGCCGTTCATCTCCTATGGCGGCTCGTCGATCGTCTCGCTCGCCTACGGGGTCGGCATGATGCTGGCCTTGACCCGGCAGCGCCCACGCACCGAGATCGAATCGACCAACGCGGCCAGCGCAGCGCCGGGCTACGCGTAGCTCATTCCGCCGTCATTGCGAGGAGCGAAGCGACGAAGCAATCCATAGTGTCGCAAGTGACGAAATGGATTGCTTCGCGGAGCCTGTCATCCGGCGGCGCTCCGCGCCGACCGGGTGGCTCGCAATGACGGCTAAATGCCAGTAGAAGCTCCGATATGGACAACGCGCCCCTCATCCTGCTCGCGGCCGGTGGCACCGGCGGCCATTTGTTCCCCGCCGAAGCGCTCGGCGTGGAACTGAACAGACGTGGCCTGCGCGTGCGGCTCGCGACCGACGCCCGCGCGCTGCGCTACAGCGGACTGTTCTCCAAGGACAATATCGATGTGGTGCCGAGCGAGACGGTGCGCGGACGCAATCCGATCTCGCTCGCCCGCACCGCGTTCACGCTGGGCTATGGCATCGTGGTTGCCGCCAATCTGGTGCGCCGATTGAAGCCGGCCGCGGTGGTCGGCTTCGGCGGCTATCCCACGGTGCCGCCGCTGCTCGCCGCGCGCCTGCTCGGCGTGCCCGGCATTATCCATGACGCCAATGCGGTGCTCGGCCGCGCCAATCGCTTCCTCTCCAGCCGCGTCAATGCGATCGCGACATCGCTGCCCGGCGTGCTCGACCGCGATCCGGCACTGGCCGCTAAGACCACCACCGTCGGCACGCCGATGCGGCCCGCGGTCCTCGCGGCTGCCGCAGTGCCGTTCGCCTCGCCGGAACCGAACGGGCCGCTGCGCCTGCTCGTGGTCGGCGGCAGCCAGGGCGCGCGGGTGATGAGCGACATCGTGCCGGGCGCGATCGAAAAGCTGGAGCCTGCGCTCTGGAGCCGGCTGATCCTCACGCAGCAGGTGCGGGAGGAGGACATGGCGCGGGTGCGCGCGGTCTATGACCGGCTCAAGATCAATGTCGAACTCGCGCCGTTCTTCACCGACCTGCCGGCAAGGTTAGCCGCCAGCCATCTCGTGATCTCGCGCTCCGGTGCCGGCACCGTCGCCGAACTCGCCGCGATCGGCCGGCCCTCGATCCTGGTGCCGCTGCCCGGCGCGATCGACCAGGACCAGTTCGCCAATGCCGGCGTGCTGTCGCAGGCCGGCGGCGCATTGCGGATTCCACAGGCCGAATTTACCCAGGACAGGTTGGCTGCTGAAATCTCTGCTTTGGCGGCCGAACCGGCGAAATTGACGGCAATGGCGTCCGCCGCGCGCGGCGCCGGTCGGCTCGACGCGGCGGAGCGACTGGCCGATCTGGTGGTGAAAGTGGCTGGAATTTAGGCGATTCTGCAGAAATTGCCCTTGTCATGCCCCGCGAAAGCGGGGCATCCAGTAATTTGCAGAGCCGATTGAATCTCTCGGGCTGCGCAGAATATCGAAGGATTGTCTCATGAGACTGCCGCGCGAGATCGGACCTATCCACTTCATCGGGATCGGCGGCATCGGCATGAGCGGCATTGCCGAGGTGCTCTGCAATCTCGGCTACACCGTGCAGGGCTCTGATGCTTCCGAGAGCGGCAATGTCGCGCGGTTGCGCGAGAAGGGCGTCAAGGTTTCGGTTGGGCACAAGGCCGAGAACGTCAACGGCGCCGACGTCGTTGTGGTCTCGACCGCGATCAAGCGCGATAATCCGGAATTGATGGCCGCCCGGGCGCAGCGCATTCCGGTGGTGCGCCGTGCCGAGATGCTCGCGGAATTGATGCGGCTGAAGAGCTGCGTTGCGATCGCCGGCACCCATGGCAAGACCACGACCACCTCGATGGTTGCAGCCCTGCTCGATGCCGGCGATTTCGATGCGACCGTGATCAATGGCGGCATCATCAATGCCTACGGCACCAATGCGCGGCTCGGCGCCGGCGACTGGATGGTGGTGGAAGCCGACGAAAGCGACGGCACGTTCCTGAAGCTGCCGACGGACGTCGCCATCGTCACCAATGTCGACCCCGAGCATCTCGATCACTTCGGGACCTTCGAGGCGGTGCAGGACGCATTCCGCGCCTTCGTCGAGAACGTGCCGTTCTATGGCTTCGCGGTGATGTGCATCGACCATCCCGTGGTGCAGACGATCGTCGGCCGCATCGAGGATCGCCGCATCATCACCTATGGTGAGAATCCGCAGGCCGATGCGCGACTGGTCGACCTGCAGCCGATACCCGGCGGCTCCAAGTTCAAGGTCGCCTTCCGCAACCGCAAGACCGACGTGACGCACGAGATATCGGACATCGTGCTGCCGATGCCGGGTCGCCACAATGCGTCGAACGTCACCGCGGCGATCGCGGTCGCGCATGAGCTCGGCATTTCCGACGAAGCGATCCGCAAGGCCATCGCAGGCTTCGGCGGCGTGAAGCGGCGCTTCACCCGGACCGGCGAGTGGAACGGCGTCATCGTGATCGACGATTACGGTCACCATCCCGTTGAGATCGCCGCGGTGCTGAAAGCTGCGCGCGAGTCCTACAGCGGCAGGATCATCGCCGTGGTGCAGCCGCATCGTTTCACCCGCCTGCAGTCGCTGTTCGAGGAATTCTGCACCTGCTTCAACGATGCCGACGCGGTTGTCGTCGCCGAGGTCTATCCGGCCGGCGAGGCGCCGATCCCGGGCATCGACCGCGATCATTTCGTGCTCGGCCTGCGCGCGCACGGCCATCGCGATGTGATCCCGCTGCCGAATGCCGCCGAGCTTGCGAAGATCGTTCGCGGCCTTGCCAAGCCCGGCGATCTCGTCGTGTGCCTCGGCGCCGGCAACATCACGCAATGGGCTTACGCATTGCCCGGCGAATTGAAGGCGCTGGGCTAGCGTGGCCGGTTTCCCCGACATCACCCTCGAACTGAAAGCCGCGATGCCGGACTTGCGCGGGCGCCTCTTGGCGAACCAGTCGCTGGCGGAACTGACGTGGTTTCGCGTCGGCGGACCGGCGCAGGTGCTGTTCACGCCGGCGGACGAGGACGACCTCGCTTATTTCCTGGCGCGCCTGCCGCAGGATTTGCCGGTTTATGTCGTCGGCGTCGGCTCGAACCTGATCGTGCGCGACGGCGGGATGCCGGGCGTCGTGATCCGCCTCGCGCCGCGCGCATTCGGCGAGACCAGGGCCGAAGGCGACATCGTCAGCGCCGGCACTGCTGCGCTCGACAAGCGCGTGGCCGAGACGGCGGCGGCTGCAAATATCGGCGGCATGGAGTTCTTCTTCGGCATCCCCGGCACTGTCGGCGGTGCGCTGCGCATGAATGCGGGTGCCAACGGCGGCGAGACCAAGGATGTGCTGCTGGACGCCACCGGCATTGGCCGCGACGGCACTAGGCATGTCTTCACCAATGCCGACATGAAATTCGTCTACCGGAGCAGCGGCGTCGATCCCTCGATCATCTTCACCTCCGCGCGCTTTCGCGGCAGGATCACTGCGCCCGAGGCGATCCGCACGCGCATGAACGAGGTGCAGGCCCACCGCGAGACAGCGCAGCCGATTCGCGAGAAGACCGGCGGCTCGACATTCAAGAACCCGCCGGGCAACAGCGCCTGGAAATTGATCGATGCCGCCGGCTGCCGCGGCCTGCGCGTCGGCGGCGCCCAGGTCTCGGAGATGCACTGCAATTTCCTGATCAACACCGGCAATGCCACCGGACACGATATCGAGACGCTCGGCGAAACCGTACGGCAGCGGGTGAAAGAGACGTCGGGAATCGAGCTACACTGGGAAATCAAGCGAATCGGGATCGAGCGAAGCTGATGCGAACGACCATTCTCTTCGGCGGCAGCAACAAGGAACGCCTTGTCTCGGTGGCAAGCGCGCAGGCACTGCACCAGGCTTTGCCGGAAGCCGATCTCTGGTTCTGGGACGTGGCCGACAATGTCCATGTCGTGCGGTCCGAGCAGCTTCTCGAACATGCGAGGCCCTTCCAGGACGAGTTCAGGCCCGGCACCCGCGGCGTCCCGCTCGCGCAAGCGCTTGACCAGGCTGCCCGCGAGGATCGCGTGCTGGTGCTTGGCCTGCACGGCGGGAGCGCCGAGAACGGCGAATTGCAGGCGATGTGCGAGATGCGCGGCATCCCCTTCACCGGTTCGGGTTCGGCCTCCTCGCATCTTGCCTTCGACAAGGTCGCGGCGAAGCGATTCGCGGCGATTGCTGGCGTGCCGGCGCCGGGCGGCATCGCGCTGGACGAGATTGACGCTGCCTTCGCCGAATATGGCAGGCTGATCGCCAAGCCTGCGCGCGACGGATCGAGCTACGGCCTGATCTTCGTCAATGCGAAGCAGGACATCGTTGCCGTCCGCAACGCCGCCAGGACGGAGGACTATCTGATCGAGCCGTTCGTTGCGGGCGTGGAGGCAACCTGCGGCGTGCTGGAGCGCTCCGACGGCGCAATCTTCTCGCTGCCGCCGATCGAGATCGTGCCGGCGGAGGGCGCGTTCGACTACACCGCAAAATACCTGCTCAAATCGACCCAGGAGATCTGCCCCGGGCGCTTTTCGCCTGATATCAGCGCCGCGATCATGGACCTCGCGCTCCGCGCCCACCGGGCGCTGTCCTGCAGCGGCTATTCCCGCACCGACTTCATCGTCTCCGCCAAGGGGCCGATCTATCTGGAGACCAATACGCTGCCTGGGCTGACCAAGGCCTCGCTCTACCCGAAGGCGCTCAAGGCGCAGGGCATCGAATTCGTCGATTTCCTGCACGAACAGATCGAATTGGCCAAGCGGCGGGCGGTTAGGGTGGGTTAGTTAGCGCCATCCCTCCGTCCGTCATTCCGGGGCGCGCGAAGCGCGAACCCGGAATCCATCGGGCCGCAGCGCTACTGGCGAAATGGATTCCGGGCTCGATGCGGAGCCTGTCATCGGGCCGCGCTTCGCGCGGACCCGGTGGCATCGCCCCGGAATGACGGGGGAGCGTGTAGAAGCGTCGGGAACCGGGTTCCATCCCGAATCGGCCCCCGGGATTGCTAAAATCCTAAGGATTGCGTGGCAAAGTACGCACATTGCTCATCAAAACCTGTTCTGCGTTAACCGCTTTTACCTTTTGTTTACCAGGAAGTCCGAAGGTTAACGCTGGCGGCGCATGTAGCGCTTGGCTGCCGGGCGTGAGCTGTCGCGGGAACTTTCACTTCGACACGCGTAACGAGGGACGGGGGGCCTTTCTTACTGGCTTCGACACCCAGGCCGGCATCACCGAGACGTTGTGTGCGCCAGGACCCGCAAACGTGTTGCGGGCACAAAGTTTGACGAGCTCGTGCAATGGATGGTGCAGGCCGCCTCACTCGATCACTGCGATCGCTGAGGCCCGAAGCTGACCTGAAAGCAGCCGCTATTGGAGCGGCGGTGCTGCTGCGCGAGTATTTTGCCCGCCGTCGTGCCAGTCGTCGTGTCCGCCGCGCCCCGCCCGTGATCGATCGCGATCCGCCCAGCCGCTTCATCCTTCTGATCGAGCGCTATCTGCCGCGCCGCGTCGGTCTTGCCGCCACCGTCTTCATCCTGCTCGGCAGCGCCGGCCTCGGCATCGTCAAGGGCGGCCATGTCGACGAATTCGTCACGGGACTTTCGGATGCGCGCAACGCGCTCGCCAACTCGGCAGGCTTCCGAATCACCACCGTGGCCATCAACGGCCGCAAGCAGTTGAGCCAGGACGAGGTGCTGGCGATCGGCGGCGTCAATGGCCGCTCCTCGCTGTTGTTCCTGGATGCCGCGACCGTGCGTGATCGGCTGAAGGCCAATCCCTGGATCGCCGACGCGACGATCCTGAAGCTTTATCCGGGCCAGCTCCAGATCGACATCGTCGAGCGCAATGCGTTCGCGCTGTGGCAGCAGGATGGGCGCCTGTCCGTGGTCGCGGATGATGGCGCGGTCCTCGAGCCCTACGTGTCGCGCCGCTTTCTCACGTTGCCGCTCGTGGTCGGCAAGGGGGCCGAGACCAGGGCCAAGGATTTCCTGGCGCTGCTCGATCGCTATCCGCAGGTGCGCTCGGTGACCAAGGCCGCGATCTTCGTCGGCGAACGGCGCTGGAACCTGCGGCTCAAGGATGGCCTCGACATCCGCCTGCCCGAGAACGACGTCGGCAATGCGCTCGCCGCGCTCTCCAAGCTCGACAAGGAAGACCGGCTGTTCTCGCGCTACATCGTCGCCGTCGACATGCGCCTGCCCGACCGGTTGACGGTGCAACTGTCCGAGGACGCGGCAAAGGCGCGCGAGGAGCTGTTCAAGGACAAGAAGTCCAAGAAGAAGGGCGGTGACGCATGACCGTCCTAGATCGCAATCTGACGCCGAAGACACGCCCGATGGCCCACAAGCGCACCGCGCTTGTGGCTTCGCTCGATATCGGCACCAGCAAGATCGCCTGCATGATCGCGCGGCTGAAGCCGTCGCCGCCGAGCGAAGCCCTGCGCGGCCGCACCCATGCGGTGGAATTGATCGGCTACAGCCAGATCCAGTCGCGCGGCGTCAAGGCCGGCGCGGTGGTCGATCTCGCCGAATGCGAGAAGGCGGTGCGTCATGCGGTGGCGCTTGCCGAGCGCATGGCCAAGGTCCGTGTCGAATCCGTGCTGCTGCCGGTTGCCGGCGGCCGGCCCGCGGGCCAGCTCGTCGAGGCTGCTGCCGACATTCGCGGCGGCTCGGTGACGGAAGCCGACATCAGCCGCGTCACCACAGCCGGCATGATCCACGCGACCGCCCATGGGCGGACCGTGCTGCACGCGCTGCCGGTCGGCTACGCGCTCGATGGGGTCAAGGGAATCCGCGATCCGCGCGGCATGGTGGCGCGCCAGTTCGGCGTCGACATGAACGTCGTCACGGCCGACGCCACCGTTGCCAAGAACCTGATGCTCGTGGTCGAGCGTTGCCACCTCAACGTCGAGGCGATGGCGGCAAGCTCCTATGTCGCCGGCCTCTCGGTGCTCACCGATGACGAAGCCGATCTCGGCGCCGCCGTGGTCGAAATGGGCGCCGGCTCGACCACGATCGCGACCTATTCGGGCGGACGCTTCGTGCATGCGTCGGGATTTGCGCTCGGCGGGCAGCACATCACGATGGATCTCGCGCGTGGCATCGGCGCGTGCATTGCGGATGCCGAGCGAATCAAGACGTTATATGGCACCGTGCTAACTGGCGGCTCGGATGCGCGCGAGCTGATGTCGGTCCCGACCGCCGGCGACGAACGCGATACGCCGCAGATCGTCTCCCGCGCCACGATTGCGAACATCGTCCGGCATCGCGCCGAGGAGATTTTTGAGATGGTCCGGGACCGGCTCAAGGCCTCCCCGTTTGCGGCAGAGCCGAGGGCGCGGGTCGTGCTCAGTGGCGGCGCCGCGCAGCTCACCGGCATGATCGAGCTCGCCACCCGCATTCTCAATCGGCCGGTGCGGATCGGCCGTCCGCTCGGCTTCGGCCGTCTGCCCAACGAGGCCAAGGGGCCGTCGTTCGCGGTGCCCACCGGGCTTCTGGTCTATCCGCAATACGCTCACCTCGAACATGTTGAACCGCGGCACACGCGGCAGCTCAAGACAGGGACTGACGGTTATTTCGGAAAGGTCGGACGATGGCTTCGCGAGGGCTTCTGATGACCACGCTTAAGGCCCACAAGATTTTCACCAGCTCCCGCGGCCGCAGGCCGGGGCGAACCTACGCGCGCGCGTAATCGAGAGGCAACCATGGCACTCAATCTGACCCCTCCTGACATCAGCGAGCTGAAACCGCGGATCACCGTCTTCGGCGTCGGTGGCGCTGGCGGCAATGCCGTCAACAACATGATCACCGCCGGGCTGCAGGGCGTTGATTTCGTCGTCGCCAATACAGACGCGCAGGCCCTGACCATGTCGAAGGCGCAGCGCATCATCCAGATGGGCACGCAGGTGACCCAGGGCCTCGGCGCCGGCTCGCAGCCGGATGTCGGCGCGGCCGCCGCGCAGGAGGTCATCGACGAGCTCCGTGATCACCTCACCGGCGCCAACATGGTGTTCGTCACCGCCGGCATGGGCGGCGGCACCGGCACCGGCGCTGCTCCCGTGATCGCCAAGACCGCGCGCGAGATGGGCATCCTCACCGTCGGCGTGGTGACCAAGCCGTTCCACTTCGAAGGCCAGCGCCGCATGCGCACCGCCGAGAACGGCATCTCCGAGCTGCACAAGGTGGTCGACACGCTGCTGATCATCCCGAACCAGAACCTATTCCGGGTCGCCAACGAGAAGACCACCTTCGCCGACGCTTTTGCGATGGCCGACCAGGTGCTCTATTCGGGCGTTGCCTGCATCACCGACCTGATGGTCAAGGAAGGCCTGATCAACCTTGACTTCGCCGACGTCCGCGCCGTGATGCGCGAGATGGGCAAGGCGATGATGGGCACGGGCGAGGCGACCGGTGAGAAGCGCGCGCTCACCGCCGCCGAGGCCGCGATTGCCAATCCGCTGATCGACGACTCCTCGATGAAGGGTGCCAGGGGCCTCCTGATCTCGATCACCGGCGGCAAGGATCTCACCTTGTTCGAGGTCGACGAGGCCGCTACCCGCATCCGCGAGGAGGTCGACCCCGACGCCAACATCATCGTCGGCGCCACCTTCGACGAGACGCTCGACGGCATCATCCGCGTCTCCGTGGTTGCGACCGGCATCGAGCAGGCCGCGATCGCCCGCAACGCCGCCGCGGCCCCCGCTGCGCCTGCGCCGACCGGCAACGGTTCGCCCGAGAGCCGGCTCGCCGACCTGACCGCGCGGCTGCGCGCCGACAACCAGCGCCTGGCCGAGCGTGCCCATAAGCTGGAAGCCGGCGGCGCCCCGATGGCTGCGCCCGCCGCGCCGGCGCCTGCCGCCCCGCCGCCGCTGCGCCAGCAGGGCAGCGTCGAGCGTGCCGCGCTCGCCGCCATCGCCGCCGCCGTGTCGCCGGAACAGCAGGCCGCGCCGATGCAGCCGGCATCCTATGGCGACGTCACCGTCCGTCCGATCGCGCAGAAGCCGACCCTGTTCCCCGATCCGGAAACGACCAGGGTCGAGCCCCATGAGCCGGCGACGCCGGAAAACTTCATTCCGCCGACCGCCGAGCGGCCGCCGGTGCGCACGCCGCGGATGCCGAAGTTCGAGGACCTGCCGATGCCGGCCCAGGCGGAGATTCGCCAGGCCCGTGGTGAGGCCGAGGAGGAACATCCGCAGAAGACCCGCCTGTCGCTCTTGCAGCGGCTCGCCAATGTCGGCCTCGGCCGCCGGGAGGAGGAGAGCGAACCGCCGGTGGCGGCCCGCGCCTCCGGACCGGCCATGCCGCCGCTGCCGGAGCGCAAGCCGCAACGCAGCGTGGCGCAGCAAATGGCGGCGCACGATCCGGTATCGGAGTATGCGAAGCGTCCGGCGCCCCAAGGATTGGATGCCCATGGACGGCCGGCACCTGTTGCGCCGACGCCACAGGGAGACGATCATCTTGATATCCCGGCCTTCCTGCGCCGGCAGGCAAACTGAGCTTTGTTACAGTCCTGACCATCCACAGAGCCCCGGCGGAACCCGCCGGGGCTCTTTTCTTTTACCGTCTCCGCAGTCGTAGACCGGCAAACAAGTAACTGAAATTAAATGATTAATCAGGTATTCCATGACTTGGTCATGGTACCGAAAGGGTGTCCGGCCGCTCCGCAATTTGGTTAAGCCTTGGCGCGATTGCGGCGGAGATGGGGTAACAATCGGTAAAGAAGCGTGAGTTGTACGCTTTCGGGCGGTGACTATGGTCTGTCCAACTTTGGGGATGCCTAAGCGAGTCGGTTGGGGAAGTAAGGCCGCCTCGTCTTAGGTTACGTCGGGTAGTGGGCGCATATCGGATGAAATTGAGCCGTCAAACAACGCTTCGGTCGCAGGCCACCGTGACGGGCGTCGGCGTTCACTCCGGTTTACCGGTCAGCCTGACCATTGGACCTGCTCCCGTTGACACCGGCTACACTTTTATCCGGACGGGTCTCGACGGGGCCGACCGCGAAGTTCACGCCACCGCCGACGCCGTGATCGCGACTGAATTCGCGACCGTCCTGGGCGACCGCGAGGGACCGCTGGTATCGACCGCCGAACATGTGCTGGCTACGCTGCGCGGCATGGGGGTCGACAACGCCACCATCGAAATCGACGGTCCGGAAGTGCCGATCATGGACGGCAGCGCTGCGGCCTTTGTCGCCGCGGTCGATCAGGCTGGTATCGTCACCCAATCCGCCGCCCGCCGCGTTCTCCAGGTCCTGAAGCCGGTGCAGGTCGCGATCGGCGACTGCTTCGGTGAGTTCCGTCCCTTTGCCGGCGGCTTCCGCGCTGAAGTCGAGATCGACTTCGCCAATCCCTTGATCGGCCGCCAGAGCTACTGCTTCGATCTTTCCGCCGAGAGCTTCCGTCGCGAGATTTCGCGTGCGCGCACCTTCGGCTGCATGAACGACGTGGCGCGGCTGTGGAGCGCAGGTTTCGCGCTTGGCGCCTCCTTCGAAAACTCGGTGGTGTTCGACGAGACTCGTCTGCTCAACACCGAAGGTCTGCGGTTCCGTGATGAATGCGTCCGCCACAAGGTGCTGGATGTGGTCGGCGATCTCGCGCTGGCCGGCCTCCCGATCCTCGGCGCCTATCGCTCGGTTCGCGGTGGTCACAAGCTGAACCACGCGGCGCTGACCGCGCTGCTTTCCGATCGCAGCGCCTGGCGGGTGGTCGAATCGGAGACCGCACGTCGTTCGCGCACCGTCGCCGAAGCCGGCAGTGCCACCGTCGGCGGCCTGATCGCGCCGGCCTACGGCCCGGACGTGTCCTAAACACGCTTTCCATTAGCGTTTTTCTGCAATTTCCGCAGTAACCACAGCCGATCACGACCGTCTTGGGGCCGCCTTAATCCGGGCGGATTGGCTCCGTATTCGGTTGGTCCAAGGTCGTTTTTCGGCTAGACAGGCCTGCGGTTGCACGGGGCAGCACAGGCGCGGGGAAAATTTCCGTCCATGGCCTCGTTCGTGGACAGATCGCCATCAATCGCTTCCAAGGCGCCGGGTTCTCACATTCATGCCGTTATCGCGTAGCACGCACGAATCATGCACCTCATCGGCCGGCCGCGCCGGATGGGCGTCATTGTTGCGGCTGGCCGCGGGCCTGATCGTGCTGGCGCTGCCGTTGGGTGGCTGCGGTACCGGTCCGCTGTGGGACAAGTTCCTGGCCAAGGACGACACCTTCGTCGAGGAGCCCGCGGACAAGCTCTACAATGAGGGCTTGTACCTGATGAACCAGCGCAAGGATCCTCGTGCGGCCTCGAAGAAGTTCGAGGAGGTGGACCGGCAGCATCCCTATTCCGATTGGGCGCGCAAATCGCTCCTGATGTCGGCCTATTCCTCCTACCAGCAAGGCGACTACGATACCTGCATCGGCTCGGCGACGCGTTACGTCACCTTGCATCCCGGCAGTCCGGATGCTGCCTACGCGCAATACCTGATCGCAGCCTCGCATTACGACCAGATCCCGGACATCACCCGCGACCAGACCCGCACCGAGAAGGCGATCGCGGCTCTGGAAGAGGTGATTCGCAAATATCCGACCTCGGAATATGCGACCTCCGCCAAGGCCAAGCTCGAAGGCGCGCGCGACCAGCTCGCCGGCCGCGAGATGAATGTCGGCCGCTACTACATGGAGCGGCGCGACTTCACCGCCGCAATCAACCGCTTCAAGACCGTGGTTACGCAGTATCAGACCACCCGGCATGTCGAGGAGGCCTTGGCGCGGCTCACCGAGGCCTATATGGCGATCGGCATCCCGAGCGAGGCCCAGACCGCAGCCGCCGTGCTTGGGCACAATTTTCCTGACAGCCGCTGGTACAAGGACGCCTATAATCTAGTAAGGTCCGGCGGTCTCGAGCCGAGCGAGAATCAGGGTTCCTGGATCAGCAGGACCTTCAAGAAGATATTATAGGCCTGGAATAGTCCTCACATGCTGGCGCGTCTGTCGATCCGTGACATCGTCCTGATCGAACGGCTCGATATCGAATTCTCCCGTGGCCTTGCGGTGCTGACCGGCGAAACCGGCGCGGGCAAATCGATCCTGCTCGATGCGTTCGCGCTGGCCCTCGGCGGCCGCGGCGATGCCGGGCTGGTGCGGCACGGCGCCGAGCAGGGGCAGGTGACGGCGACCTTCGACGTGCCCAAAAATCACCCGGCGGCAAAGCTGCTGGCCGATAACGGGCTCGACGATAACGGCGAGATGATCCTGCGCCGCGTGCAGCTCGCTGACGGCCGCACCCGCGCCTTCATCAACGACCAGGCGATCTCTGTGCAGACCCTGAAGGCAGTGGGCGCCGCACTGGTCGAAATCCACGGCCAGCATGACGAGCGCGCCCTGGTCGATGCCTCGACCCATCGGCGGCTGCTTGACGCCTTTGCCGGGCTCGAGAAGGACGTGGCGGCGCTGGAATCGCTGTGGGAGGCGCGGCGCAGCGCCAACGCTGCGCTGGAGGAGCATCGCGCCGGCATGGAACGCGCCGCGCGAGAGGCCGATTACCTGCGCCACGCCTCGCAGGAACTGAAGACGCTGGCGCCAAAGGACGGCGAGGAGACCGAGCTCGCGGGCCGCCGCACCACCATGATGCAGGGCGAGAAGATCGCCACCGACCTGCGGGAGGCGCAGGAGGCGATCTCGGGCCCGCATTCGCCGGTGGCGGCGCTGTCGGCCGCCGTGCGCCGCCTGGAGCGCCGCGCCGCCAGCTCGCCGGCGCTGGTGGAGCCCGCGGTGAAGGCGATCGATACCGCCATCAACGCGCTCGAAGAGGCCGACCAGCACCTCAACGCTGCACTTGCGGCCGCCGATTTCGATCCGGCCGAGCTCGAGCGCATCGAGGAGCGCCTGTTCGCGCTGCGCGCCGCTTCGCGCAAATATGCGACCCCGGTCGATGGACTGGCCGCGCTCGCCAGCAAATATGCCGCCGACGTCGCGCTGATCGATGCCGGAGCCGACCAGTTGAAGAAGCTCGAAGCCGCGGCAGCGGAAGCCGATAAGCGCTACGGCGCGGCGGCAACAAGACTGTCGGCGGTGCGGACCAAATCCGCCGAAAAGCTCAATAAGGCCGTCAACGCCGAACTGGCGCCGCTGAAGCTCGAGCGCGCGAAATTCATGACGCAGGTCGAGACCGATGCGACCTCCCCCGGGCCGGAAGGCATCGATCGCGTCGAGTTCTGGGTCCAGACCAATCCGGGGACAAAACCGGGGCCGCTGATGAAGGTCGCTTCCGGCGGCGAGCTGTCGCGCTTTTTGCTGGCGCTGAAGGTCGTGCTGTCCGACCGCGGCTCGGCGCCGACGCTGGTGTTCGACGAGATCGACACCGGCGTTGGCGGCGCTGTGGCGGACGCGATCGGCGCGCGGCTGTCGCGGCTCGCCGACAAGGTGCAGGTGATGGCGGTGACGCATGCGCCGCAGGTCGCAGCCCGCGCCAGCCAGCACTTGCTGATTTCCAAGGACGCGCTCGACAAGGGCAAGCGCGTCGCCACCCGCGTCAACGCGCTTGCCGCCGACCACCGCCGCGAGGAAATCGCCCGCATGCTCGCCGGCGCCGAGATCACCGCCGAGGCGAGGGCGGCGGCGGAGCGCCTGTTGCGCGCGGCAACCGCGTGATCGTGTGCCATGGCCAAGGCAGCAAAAGCGCGCGCGCTCCCCGACGTCGACAAGCTCACCAAGGCGCAGGCCAAGGTCGAGCATACGCGGCTCGCGCTCGAACTGGAGGCGCATGACCGGCGCTATTACCAGGAAGACGCGCCGACCGTCACCGACGCCGAATACGACGCGCTGCGTCAGCGCTACAACGCGATCGAGAAGCGCTTTCCCGACTTCGTCACCCCTGATTCGCCGTCGCAGAAGGTCGGCGCTGCGCCGTCGGGACGATTCAAGAAGGTGCGGCATTCGTTGCCGATGCTCTCCCTCGACAACGCCTTTGCCGAAGGCGACGTGCGCGACTTCGTCGACCGCATCGTGCGCTTCCTCAGGCTCAGTGACGACAAGATCGATTTCTCCGCCGAGCCGAAGATCGACGGATTGTCGATGTCGCTGCGCTATGAGGGCGGCGAGCTCGTCACCGCCGCGACTCGCGGCGATGGCGCCGAGGGCGAGGACGTCACCGCCAACATCCGAACGCTGGAGGATGTCCCGCAAAAGCTGAAGGGTCGCAACGTGCCTGACATCTGCGAGGTGCGCGGCGAGGTCTACATGACCAAGAGGGCCTTCCTCGCGCTCAACGAACGCCAGAAGGCTGCCGGCGACACCGTCTTCGCCAATCCGCGCAATTCGGCCGCGGGCTCGCTGCGTCAGAAGGATCCGACCATCACCGCCTCGCGGCCGCTCGGCTTCTTCGCCTATGCCTGGGGCCAGATGAGCGCGATGCCGGAGGACACGCAGAGCGGCATGATCCATTGGTTCGAGCGCTGCGGCTTCAAGACCAATCCGCTGACCAAGCTCTGCCACTCCGTCGACGAGCTGCTCGCATTCCATCGCAAGATCGAGGAGCAGCGCGCCGAGCTCGACTACGATATCGACGGCGTTGTCTACAAGGTCGACCGGATCGACTGGCAGGAGCGGCTCGGCTTCGTGTCACGCACGCCGCGCTGGGCGATCGCGCATAAATTCCCGGCTGAGCGCGCGATGACCGTGCTGCGCGATATCGAGATCCAGGTCGGGCGCACCGGCTCGTTCACGCCGGTCGGCAAGCTCGAGCCGGTCGGCGTCGGCGGCGTCATCGTGCAGAACGTCACGCTGCACAACGAGGATTACATCAAGGGCATCGGCGGTCACGGCGAGCAGCTTCGCGAAGGGCGCGATATCCGGATCGGCGACACCGTCGTGGTCCAGCGCGCCGGGGACGTGATCCCGCAGGTGGTCGATGTCGTCATCGACAAGCGGCCGAAGAACGCCAAAGAGTTTCATTTCCCGAAGAAGTGCCCGTGCCCGCTGCATACTGACGTCGTGCGCGAGGAGACCGCGACGGGCGAGGAGGGCGCGCGTGCCCGCTGCACCGGCGAGTTCGCCTGTCCGTTCCAGAAGATCGAGCACCTGAAGCTGTTCGTCTCGCGCCGCGCCTTCGACATCGACGGCCTCGGCGAGAAGCAGCTCGAATTTTTCTTCGAGAAGGAATGGGTGCGGGAGCCCGCCGACATCTTCACGCTGCCCAAGCGCAACCAGAAGCTCAAGCTCGAGGCGATCGAGGGGTACGGCGAGACCTCGGTGCGCAACCTGTTCGCCGCGATCGAGCACCGGCGCCGGATCGCGCTCGAACGCTTCATCTACGCGCTCGGCATGCGCCATGTCGGCGAGACCACGGCGCTGGCGCTCGCGCGCGGCTATGGCTCGTGGGAGGCGTTCCATGATGCCTGCCTGCGCGTCGCCAAGGGTGACGAGGAGGCGATTGCCGAGATGGATGCGCTCGACCAGATCGGCGACACCGTGATCAAGAGCGTTGCCGCCTATTTTGGCGAGAGCCACAACCGCGGCATCGTCGAGCGTCTGGTCAAGGAGCTCGACGAGATCATCGATACCGAAAAGCCCAAGAGCAATTCAGCGATCGCCGGCAAGACCGTCGTGTTCACCGGCTCGCTGGAGAAGATGACGCGCGACGAGGCCAAGGCGACCGCCGAGCGACTGGGCGCGAAGGCGGCCAGCTCGGTGTCGAAGAAGACGGACTATGTGGTTGCAGGTCCCGGTGCAGGATCGAAGCTCGCCGAAGCGCAGAAGCACGGCGTGGCCGTGCTGACCGAGGACGAGTGGCTGAAGCTGATCGGGGAGTGAGCCCATTCCTCCGTCATGGCCGGGCTTGTCCCGGCCATCCACGTCTTTCGTCTCGGGCATCTGTGCTGCGCGGATGCCCGGGACAAGCCCGGGCATGACGAGTTTGTTGCGGCGCTGGAGGTCAACAGCTACATCATCCCCGCCTCGTCCCCTTCCGCTTCCTCGATCATCTCCCCGCTCACCACCGTGTTCCGCTTCGGCACCAGGAAGATCATGCTCGAGGCACATGCGATCGAGATGATGAGGATGGCGGTCGTCAGCGGCAGCGTGGTGGTGGAGTGGCCGCCGAGATAGGCGCCGAACTGCGACACCAGCGAGCCGATGCCCTGCTGCAGGAATCCCATCGCGCCGGAGGCGGTGCCGGCGGCTTCGGGGCGGACGCTGATCGCACCGGCCGCCGAGTTCGCCATCACGAAGGCGTTGCCGGCCATCACGATCATCTGGGTGCCGAACAGCCAGAGCGGGGCCTGGTTGACCCCGGTAAGGCTCAAGACGAGGTTCAACAGGCTGCCGCCGAGTTGCAGCGCGAGCCCGAACCAGATCAGCCGTTCCAGCGAATGGCGCGGTGCGAAGCGCACGCAGAGCAGATTGCCGACCAGATAGGCAAAGCCCGTGGTCGCGAACCACGCGCCATATTCGGCGCTGGTGCGTCCCATCTGGGTGACCACGATGTAGGGTCCGCCGCCGGCGAAGGTGAAGATGATCTGCGAGGCCAGCACCTGGCACAGCACATAGCCGATGAAGGCGCGGCTCCTGATCAGGCTGCCGACATCGCGGCGGAAGTTGCTGTCTTCGCTGCGGACGCGGCGCGTCTCCGGCAGCGCCAGCGCGATTCCGACGGCGACCGCGAGCGCGCCGGCGGTGATGGCATAGAAGATCGCGCGCCAGCCGAACGCGGTCTCGAGCAGGCCGCCGGTGAGCGGGCTCAGCATCTGCGCGATCATCATCACGGCGATCACCAGGCTGATCATGGCGCCGACGCGGTCGCGGCTGTAGAGATCGCGGATGATGGCGCGGCTCACCACCATGCCGCTGGCGCCGCCGAGCGCCTGGAAGAAGCGCGCCGCGATCAGTTGCGGCAGGGTTTCCGCAAAAATGCTGCCGATACCAGCCACCACCATCAGGCCGAGGCCGGCCAGCAGCACCGGCCGCCGTCCGAACTTGTCCGACAGCGGCCCCATGATGAGCTGCGAGCAGGCGATGCCGACCATGAACAGCGACACCGTCATCTGCGCGATCGAGATGTCGCGGCCGAACGTCGTCGCCAGCACCGGCAGCGCCGGCACCAGCATATAGAGCGAGATCGGCGCCACGCCCGTCATGGCGACGAGCAACAGCAGCATGAGCTTCGATGTCGCGATGTCCTTCGTTGCCGCGTCGGGCGGCTTGCCCATCACGCCATGCATTCAGCTTCGCATCCTTTCATGGCGGCGAATGTAACGAGATGCGCAGATGCGAATACGGATGTTTCGGCATGCGGCTATGCCGATTCCGGGAGGCCGAGAAAACACGGAGTCATTCCGGGGCGATGCGAAGCATCGAACCCGGAATCTCGAGATTCCGGGTTCGCGTCTTCGACGCGCCCCGGAATGACAGCAACTACTTCAGCGCCGCCGTCGCCTCATCGAGCCACAGCTTCGTGGCGTCATCGTCGAGCCGCGGGCGTACCTCGGCCCTGACGCGGGCATGGTAGTCGTTGAGCCACTTCAGCTCGGCCTCGCTGAGCATCGTCACGTCGATCAGCCGGCGATCGATCGGTGCCAGCGTCAGCGTGTCGAATCCGTTCATCGGCTTTTCGGCGCCTGATATGTCGATGCCGATCACGAGCTCGAGGTTCTCGATCCGGATGCCGTAAGCATCGGTCTTGTAGTAGCCGGGCTCGTTGGAGAGGATCATGCCGCGCTTCAGCGGCGTGGTGCCGAGCTTTGAGATTCGCGCCGGCCCCTCATGCACGGAAAGATAGCTGCCGACGCCATGGCCGGTGCCGTGCTCGAAATCGATGCCGGCCTGCCAGAGATATTGCCGCGCCAGCGTGTCGAGTTGCGCGCCCGTGGTGCCGTCGGGGAACACCGCGCGCGCAATCGCGATATGGCCGCGCAGCACCCGGGTGAAGCGGTCGCGCATCTCGTCTGTCGGCTGGCCGATCGCGATGGTGCGGGTGACATCGGTGGTGCCGTCCTCGTATTGCGCGCCGGAATCGATCAAGAGCAGATCGCCGGGTGCGATCCGGCGGTTGCTCTTGCGGGTGACGCGGTAGTGCACGATGGCGCCATTCGGCCCGGTGCCGGCGATGGTCGGGAATGAGACATCCTTCAGCGCCCCGGTATCGCGGCGGAACGTCTCCAGCGCCTCGACGGTGTCGATCTCGGTAAGCCCGCCGGCGGGCGCCTCGCGGTCGATCCAGGCCAGGAATTGTGCCAGCGCCACCGCGTCGCGCTGATGCGCAATTCGCGTGCCATGGATCTCCGCGGCGTTCTTCACGGCTTTCAACAGGCTCACGGGATCGTTGCCGCGCACAGGCGTGCCGCCGGCACTGGTGATCAGGCGATTCAGTGCGTCGGCGGCGGTCGCATTGTCGAGCGCGATCGAGCCACCGCGCTGCGCGAGTTCCGTCAGCTTCAACGTCAGCCGGTCCGGCTCCTCGACATCGGCGGATTGCTCGAGATGGTCCCGCGTGAGATTCGAAAGTTTTCGGTGATCAATGAACACCGTCGGCCGGCCCTCTCTCGGCACCAGCGCATAAGAGAGCGGCAGCGGCGTATGCGAGACGTCGGCGCCGCGGATATTGAACGTCCAGGCCACCGCGTGGCTGTCCGACAGCACCAGCGCATCGACGCCGAGCTTGTTGATCTCGTCCCTGATCCGCTCCAGCTTTATGGCCTCGGCTTCGCCGGCGAATCGCAGGCCGTGGATGGTGATCGGCCCGAGCGGCGGGCGCGGGCGCTCGGTCCAGATCGCGTCGACGGGATTGCTGTCGACCGCAACCAACTCGGCTCCGGCTTTGGCGCACGCCGCCGCGAGACGCTCGGCTGCCGCAGAAGTGTGCAGCCACGGGTCAAATCCTAGGCGGTCGCCGGCGGAAAGATGTTTCGTCAGCCAGTGTTCCGGCGGCGGATCGACCAGCGGCTGGATTTGCCAGGCCTTTTGGTCGACCTGCTTGCCCGCCTGCAGCGTGTAGCGCCCGTCCACGAACAAGGCGGCTTGCTGCATCAGCACGATCGCAAGCCCCGCCGATCCGGTGAAGCCGGTCAGCCACGCCAGCCGCTCCTCGGACGGTGCAACATATTCATTCTGCTGCTGGTCGGCGCGGGGAATGACGAAGCCGGTCAGCTTGCGCCGCGCCAATTCCTCGCGGAACGCGGCCAACCGCGCCGTCAGCGCCACGCCGCCTTCGGGTTCTTCGAACGTCTGGAAATGGGCCTCGAACATGCCAGTCACTTTATGGCTGCGTGGACACGTCCGCAATGTCAGCGGATATCGCCACAATTTGGCATAAGTTATGCTTCAATACCGTCATGCAGGTTTAGAAAAGACAGAACGGTTTTCAAGGCAAGCCGTTCGATAACGAATGCCCGGGGAGGCTTCCAGGAGTGTCTCAACTCAACGGCGAGGGGATACACAATGCCTGCTTTCAGCTTTGAGAAGATTTCGCCGCCAGTTCGCCGCGGCCCGATTGCTCCGATCGAACAGAAGCAGCGCGGTGTCATCGTCCAGATCCTGGATCGCTTTGTGGAACGGCGCGTCAGGCGCCGGCTGAAGGCGGAGAAGGGCGAAACCGCGCTCGGCAAAAACAAGGCGGCCGAATAGGCCTTTCTTGCGACCGCCTGCGGGGTACATTTCACATCCGTTCGTCCAGATCGGAAACCTTCACTACGCTTGCGCCGATCACCCGGTTTCCTTCCAGCTCCCGAACGATCCTCTGATAGGGCCCGACGACACCCAGATCGAACTCGCGATCGGGCGTTACGAGCATCATCTTTGCTCCGATGATGACGAGCACGGTGACGTCATGCTCCTCGCCGGAAACAGCGAGCTTTGTGATCTCGCTTCGGATCGGCTCCCGTCGCCAAGCGTCCGGAAAGCCAGGATCGCACCGGATTTCGATCCCGTCCTGAGACGTCGTCAGCACGAGTTTCGACTTGCTCGGCTTCCAGTGTGGTCCAAATCGCTGATCGGTCAGCCACAGGCAATTGAACGATCGGCACTCAGCCGGTCGGTTCTCATAACTCTGGCATCCGCGCCCAGGCTTGCATTCCGGGCACCACGCTCCTGCCGGCTTCGCGAGCGTCTCGATCGTCATGACCTTGCAGCAAAGCGTGCAATCGCCGCATTCCCTTGCCAGAGGGCTCACTTAACCGAGCGCAGCAGCAGGCTGCTCCATCCCTCGATTTTCAGATGCCGTAACGGTACCAGCCCGCGCGCGCGGTACGCGGCGATTACGCTTGGCGCCTGATGCGTCAGGAGCCCCGACAAGATCACGTGCGCGGAAGGCGCGAGATGGCGCGCCATCGTACCAGCCAATTGCCGCAGCGGATTGGCGAGGATGTTTGCGAGCACGAGGTCGAACGGGCCATGCTGGGAAAATTGCGGCGCCGAGAAGCCGGTGGCGCGGATCGTCGTCACGAGGTGGCCGGTCTCGTTCAGTTCGGCATTCTCACGCGCCACGTTGACCGATGGCGGATCGATGTCGCTTGCCAGCACTGTGCCGTGCAGCGCCTTCGCCGCGGCGATCGCCAGCACACCGGTGCCGGTGCCGAGGTCGAGCACGCGGCGCGGATGATGCGCCTTCAGCACGTGATCGAGCAGTAAGAGGCAGCCGCGCGTGGTGCCGTGGTGGCCGGTGCCGAAGGCCAGCGCGGCCTCGATCTCGATGCCGAGCTTGTTCGGCGGCACGCGGGTGCGGTCGTGCTGGCCGTGCACGACGAAGCGCCCGGCGGGGACGGGGACGAGGTCCTCGAGGCTGGCCTTGACCCAGTCCTTGGCCTCGACGGTGTCGAAGGCAATGGTCTTGGCGAGGTCTTCGCCGGCCGCATTGGCGACGAGCTCGCGCATCAACGCCTGGTCCGGCGCATCGGCAAAATGCGCGGTGACTTCCCAGCGCCCGTCCGGCCGCTCGAACGCGGCAATCGCCGTCTCGCCCTCGAAGAATATCTCGGTCAGCGTGTCGACCAGCCGCCTGGCGGTCTGCTCGTCGGGAAGCGCGAGGCTGGCACGATGGGTAGGTTTCGGTAGCATTTAGGGTAACCGTTTCGACTTCATCCGGAACGTCAGCATTAACCACGATCGCATTATCATCTTGGATTCCGGCGAGGCAGTAGGGAGCCGAAACTTCGAGTAACTCTTTGATCGGGCTCTGGGAGCGGGTACGCGTGCGTGCCAAAAGCCCGTGGTTTTCCTACAATTGAAAGTTCATATGAACAATGCATGATGGTAACCAGTTGCTTTTATTAAATTTACAGTTGTTTTATTTAGGAGTAATAATGAGTGGTTGTAAAAGGTTCTCGGCCAGAATTCTTCGCAGGAGCGTGAAGCTGATAGCCCAACGCGTTGCTGAACTTCACGACCTTCGACGACAGGTGCGGGAGGCGGAAGCGAGGGCGCTTGCGAGGCGACGGCAAACATCTTCCAGGCGGCCTCGAAGCGAGAGGACAGGACGTCATCGCGGCCGCGCCTGAATGCGCGAGTCTGATGCCTTGACGACAGGAAGCGGAACTTCTCCCTGTGAGGGATGCGCCAAGTGGTATCTGGACGCTTGTTTGTGTCCGGCGTCGTTGGTAAGTGCGCTCTGTTTTTATTCCTGGGCGCGACTCGATGAAAAATAACGGCTTCCGATCCATGTCCACAGACCAACTGTGGGCGCTTCATGAACGAGTAGCGGCCGAGCTGACGCAACGCATAATCACCGAGAAAGCCACGCTCGAGGACCGGCTGAGCAAGCTTCAGTCGCCCGGCGAAGCCGCGAAACCAGATCGTAGCCGCCGCCCTTATCCAAAGGTTCTCCCGAAGTATCGGAACCCGAAAAACCCTGGCGAGACGTGGTCGGGTCGCGGCAAACAGCCTCTATGGCTGGCAAAGCGACTTGGTGCCGGCTCCAAGCTGGACGATTTTCTCATCGATCGCCCCGGCCGCCGCAAGCGGCGCTAAACCGGATCGATCACCGTAGTTCGCGACGCGATTGTCTTCCGGCGCGTGCACGGGCCGTCATGGAGAAGTTGCCAGCCGAGAATGCCGGGGTTTTCAACAGGGTTCTCCACCTGACTAGAGTGTGATCCGATCAGGTTGAAATGCCGCCGCGATGGATGCTGCGCTCCTCTCCCGCAAGCGGGCGAGGTGAAGCAAGCGAAGTCGTGATAGGCTGGCGGCCAAAACAAGGAGGGTCCCATGTCCCTGTTAAGACGGCCGCTCTATCAGCGCTCGGAAGGTGCCGACGAGGACCGCTGGCGCCTGGCGTTCGATACCGAAGCCAGCCGGCTGTTCGTCGAGCACGAAAAGAAGCGGGGTGACTTCCGCGGTGCCGGGTATGCCATCGAGACCGACGAGATCGAGCTCGCGGAATTCCTGAGCCAGCCGAGCCAGGGGCGGGAGCAGGTTGTGAAGCTGCTCGAAACGCTGTTTGCCGACGATCGCGACGTGTCGCGGCCCGCGGCGGCTTGACCGGGAGATGGATGCACATCCGCATCCACTTGATATCCACACCCTGTCCACACGCTTTTCAACGCCTTGCGAACAGGGAGCGATGATCGCCCAGGATCACCTGCGCGGCGTTGTGACCGGGCGCGCCGGTGACGCCGCCGCCGGGATGAGCGCCGGAACCGCAGTGATAGAGCCCCTTGAGCGGGCCGCGGTAGTCGGCATGGCCGAGCATCGGGCGGGCGGAGAAGAGCTGGTTCAGCGTCAGCGCGCCGTGGAAGATATCGCCGCCCAATAGGCCGAATTGCCGCTCCAGGTCGAGCGGAGAGAGCACCTGCCGGCCGATGACGCTTGCGGCAAAGCCGGGCGCGTATCTGTCGACCGTCGCGATCATGAGGTCGGCAACCTCATCGCGATGATCGTCCCAGGATTTGTGGCCCGGCAGTTCCGGCGCGACGTGCTGGCAGAACAGGCTCGCGACATGCTGTCCCGCCGGCGCCAGCTTGTCGTCCAGCGTCGAGGGGATCAGCATTTCGACGATGGGCTCGCGGCTCCAGCCAAAGCTGCGCGCATCAAGCCATGCGCGGTCCATGTAGCCAAGGCTCGGCGCGATGATGATGCCAGCGGTGAGGTGATCGCCTGCGCCCGGCAATGCGGTGAAGGAGGGCAGGGCGGCTAGCGCGACATTCATGCGAAAGGTGCCGGAGGCGTTGCGCCAGCGCGACATGCGCTGCAGGAATTCCGGCGCCAGCGCGCCCGCCGGCAGCAGCTGCGTGTAGAGCAGTTTCGGATTGACGTTGGCGGCAACGTACTTGGCGCGAATGGTGGTGCCGTTGTCGAGCACGACACCGGCGGCGCGGCCGTTCTCAACCATCACTTCGCGCACGCCGCTATCCACTTCGATCTCGGCGCCATGCGCGCGTGCCGCGGCCGCCATCGCCTGCGTGATCGCGCCCATGCCGCCGATCGCGTGGCCCCAGACGCCTTTCTTGCCGTTCACCTCGCCGAAGGCGTGATGCAGCATCACGTAAGCCGAGCCGGCGGCATAGGGGCTCGCATAATTGCCGACGATGGCATCGAAGCCGAACAGCGCTTTTACCAGGTCGTTCTCGAACCGCTCGTCCAGCATCTCGCCGGCCGAGCGGGTGAAGAGGTCGAGCAGGTCGCGCTGCTGTTCCAGCGAAAGCTTGCGCAAGAGGTTGGCGGAGCCGAGCGCGTTGAAGGCCTCGCGGAGCGCGTCCGCGCCAAACCCCTCGACGAGGTTCGGCGGTGCGCGCAACACGAACTGGCGCAGCACGTCGGCGATTGCCTCGAGCTGGCGCGAGAAGATGCCGATCTCCTCCGCATCATGCGCGCTGAGCCTGGCGACGGCTTCCTTGGTGCGGCCTTCGCCGGTGAGGAGATGGCTGCCGTCGGAGGACGGAAGAAAGTTTTGCGCGCGTCGTTCGACGATCCGCAGGCCGTGCTCGGCGAGCCTGAGATCGGCAATGACCTTCGGATTGAGCAGGCTCACCGTATAGGCGGCGACCGAGTTGCGGAATCCGGGATGGAATTCTTCCGTCACCGCCGCACCGCCCACCACCTTGCGGCGCTCGACCACTTTCACGCGCAAGCCCGCCATCGCGAGATAGGCCGCGCAGGTGAGGCCATTATGCCCGGCACCGATGATGACGACGTCCGTTTCGTTCATGTCAGCTTCATTTTCTTAAGGAGCTTGCCAGTAACTCATCGTTGCGCACAAGCCACGAGTTATTTCGTCACTCGCCCCCGTCGTCATTCCGGGGCGCCCTCCGTCCGCTCCGTCATTCCGGGCTGGTCCTTCGGACGCCCCGGAATGACAGTGGGACGCATCGCGCAATCCTCTCCTCTGTCATGGCCGGGCTTGACCCGGCCATCCACGTTCTCTCCGCGCACGGAGGCAAAGGAGGTGGATGCCCGGGACAAGGCGGGCATGACGGCGTCGTGTCATTCGCACGATTTTCCTTAATCCAATCAATGTGATTTGCGCGGTCCAGTCCTCACGCAAAAAACATTCCGCTTTCGCCGTCGGGCAAATCACCACTATGACTCCGCACGTCTCATCCAAATGAGGGGCGGGTCGCGATCGTCACGAACGTTGCGGTGAGATGCGGTGGACGCGATGCGTGTGACTGACGAGCACGCGTATCACGGACGGCGAAGTCGTGTGGTCCTGGCGCCCGACGCTGGCGCTAAGGTCTGTTCGTTGAACAGAGCGACGGTGGCAAGAAAGCCCGGTCACCGGGGAGAGCGCGAAGGAAACCGTAAACCATCGCGCAGGGAAAGCCGGAATGCTTCGGTTGAACCTGTGGTCCTACCCCCGTGCTTTTTGTTGCACGGGACCCATGGGTGCAACCAGCGCCCGGCTTTCCCTGCGCCCTCTGTCTTTCGAGGAGGGTGGAAAGTGAAGCAAAGCTCGGACGCAACGCGTCGCGAGAATGCGGACTCATATCCTCTCATACTCCGGCATGTCGCTCCGCACTGGCACATCGTCAAGTCCATGTTACCGGGTTACATTGCCTGCCATACCGTCATATGCTCAATTGAAACCTCTGGCGTGCATGCGCCGGAAATCTCGCCGCGGCGTCCGCCGGGCCCAAGCCGGAGCTTTCATGATTTCCAAGCCGTCCGCCGCGCGAAACCGGCTGGTGTTGATCATCTACACCACCGCGATCTTCGTCAGCGCGCTCCTGTTGTTCTCGGTGCAGCCGCTGTTCACCAAGATGGTGCTGCCGCGGCTTGGCGGCTCACCGGCGGTGTGGTCGGTGGCGATGGTGTTCTTCCAGTCGCTGCTGCTCGCGGGCTACGCCTACGCGCACTATTTGATGAAGCTGAAGAGCCGCGCGGCTCCGGTCGCGGTGCATCTCTTGCTTTTGGTCGCGGCCATGCTGACGCTGCCGCTCGCGATCCAGAGCGGCTGGGGCGATCCACCGACCTCAGGTTACGCGTTCTGGTTGCTCGGCCTGTTCGCGGTCTCGATCGGCCTGCCGTTCTTCGCGCTCGCCGCCAACAACCCGCTGCTGCAGGCCTGGTTTGTACGCACCGGCCATCCCAACGGTCCGGATCCGTACTTCCTTTATGCGTCTTCGAACATCGGCAGCTTTCTCGCGCTGCTGTCCTATCCGGTGCTGCTGGAGCCGATGTTCACGCTGCGCACGCAGAACCTGATCTGGACCGGCGGTTATGGCTTGCTGATCCTCTTGATCGCGGGTTGCGGCGTGCTGTTGATGCGTTCGTCCGCGAGCGCGGCGGCGCTGAATTTGCCGGTCGATGATGCCGATGCGCCGGCACCCTCCTGGCTGTTGCGTTTGCGCTGGATCTTCCTTGCCGCGGTGCCTTCGGGCCTTCTGATCGCCGTGACCGCGCACATCTCGACCGACGTTGCGGCAGCGCCGCTGCTCTGGGTCTTGCCGCTGTCGCTTTACCTCTTGACCTGGGTGCTGGTGTTCCAGTCGCGCCCGCTGTTTTCGCATGAGTTCATGCTGCGCGCGCAGCCAATCGCAATTGCGTGCGTCGTCATCCTGCTTGCGGTTGGTGGCGAACAGAGTCTGCTGCTGACGCTGGGCGGTCACCAGCTCGCCTTTTTCATCATCGCGATGGCTTGCCATGGCGAATTGGCGCGGACCCGGCCGGCAGCAAAATACCTCACCGGCTTCTACGTGGCGCTGTCGTTCGGCGGCATGGTCGGCGGACTGTTCGCAGGCCTGATCGCGCCGTTTGCCTTCTCCTGGGTGGCGGAATACCCGATCCTGCTGGCGCTCGCCGCGCTGTGCCGGCCGTCCGGCGGGGGAGAGCGGCTGTCGCGCTGGAGTGCCTGGTACTGGCCGTTCCTTGCCGTGCTCGCGGTCGCGCTGATCGTGCCGTCCTATTCAACCGGGACGCTGTTCAACTGGTTGGACGAGCGGCGGTCGTGGGTGATCGGCGCGGTCGGCGTGCTCTCGGCGCTGCTGGCGCTTACGCTCAACGCGAGCCGCTGGAAGATCTTCGCGACCGTCGTGGTGGCGCTGCTGCTGTTGCGCGCTTACCCCTCCGATAACGGCCGGGTCGAGACCGTGCGCAGCTTCTTCGGCGTGCACAAGATCGTGGTGACGCCGAACGGCCAATATCACGTGCTGATGCACGGCACCACCATTCACGGCGCCGAGCGCTTCAAGAACGACAACGGCACGCCGGCAACCGGCCGGCCCGAACCCATTACGTACTATCACAAGGACGGCGGCATCGGGCAGACGATCGCGGCGATGCGCGAGCGCAAGGGCGCTCCGCTTAAGGTGGCCGTGATCGGACTCGGCTCAGGCACGCTCACCTGCGCCGCAGAGCCGGGTGAACAATGGAAGTTCTTCGAGATCGACCAGACCATGGTCGATACCGCGCGCGATCCGAAATATTTCACCTACATCCAGAATTGCGCCCCTGACCTGAAGCCGGTGATCGGCGATGCCAGGCTCACCTTCGCTCGCGAGCCTGATGGCATCTACGACCTCATCATCGTCGATGCCTATTCGTCCGACGCGATCCCGATCCATCTGGCGACGGAGGAGGCGATGGCGATCTACAAGGCCAAGCTGGCGCCGCAGGGCGCGGTGGTGATGCACGTCTCCAACCGCCACCTCGAGCTTTCCAGCGTCGTGGTCGGCATCGCCGAGGCCAACGACCTCAAGAGCTGGGTCTACAGCGAGGATTCCGGCCGTGACAGCGAGTACATTTTCTCGACCTCGGTCGTGATCTCCGCCCGCGAGGAGGCCGATGTCGGCAAGCTCGCCTCGTCCGACTCGTGGACCGAAACCGAGGCCGATGAAAAGCAGCGGGTCTGGACCGACGACTATTCCAACATCCTGGGCGCGGTTTACCGGCGATTGCGCGACGGCGAGTAGTGAGCTCGATATTTTTGCAACATCCGCCGCCCACGTTCGTGATCTGCAGGGCAAATCCGTCGCAATGGTTGCGGGCGGGGGGCCGACTCTATACTGATGGAACTTGTTTCCCAATTGTTCCATTATTCATGCGCGACCATCGGATTATCCGGAGCCGGCATTTTCATCGATTGCAGCGGCAGCATTTTATCCTGTTCGATGTATTGCCATCCATCGGGACATTGATCGCGCTTGGCGCCCTGTTCTATCGCCCAATCGGGGCGCTCGAAATCAGCCTGTTCTTCGCGATGTGGCTGGTCACAGGCCTCGGCCTCACCGTCGGCTATCACCGGTTGTTCACGCACCGCGCCTTCACAACCGGGACAGCCGTGAGCGCGATGCTGATCATCATGGGCTCGATGGCCGGGCGGGGGTCGATGGTATCCTGGGCCGCCATGCATCGTCGCCACCACGAACTCAGCGATCACGAGGGCGACCTGCATTCGCCCAATCTGCATGGCGGGAGCCTCCTCGGCCGTCTGCGCGGCTTCCTGCATGCGCATTTGACCTGGATGATCGAGCATGATTATCCGAATGTCGCCCATTACGTTCCGGACCTGATGGCGCAGCCGGTGCTGGTCCGGGTCAACAGCTACTATTACGCCTGGGTGCTGGTGGGGCTGTTGATCCCGACCGCCATTGGCGGGTTGGTCGCCGGCAGCCTGTGGGGCGCGGTGGCCGGGTTCCTCTGGGGCGGCGTGGTGCGCATGTTCGCGGTCGAACAGGCGATGTCGGCGATCAACTCCGTCATGCACACATTCGGTGCACGTCCCTACCGCACCCGGGGTGACAACAGCCGCAATCTCGGCGTAATGGCATGGTTGGCGTGGGGCGAGGGGTGGCACAACAATCACCATGCCTTTCCTTATTCGGCGGCGTTCGGGTTGCGATGGTTCGAATTCGATCCCGGCTATCTCTTCATCCGAGTGCTTGCCGCGCTGGGACTGGCCTGGAACGTCAAGGTGCCGAGTGCGGAGAAGATCGCGCTGCGGCGGCTGCACGAGCCGGCGCCCGACGTGGCCGAGCTCGAGCACGGATAGTCGTCGGCTTCCGGCGGATAAGGTGAGTAACCCGGGTCATGCCTGAGATTGCCGGCTGATGCTGTTCAACGACTACCCCTTCCTGCTGGGCTTCCTGCCGGCGGCAATCCTGATCTATCGATTTGTCGATCCGCATCCGCAGTGGCGGATCTGGACGCTCGTTGCGATGTCGCTGGTGTTCTACGCCTACGGCAATCCGCCCTTCGTCCTGCTCCTGATCCTGTCGATCCTGATCAACTGGATTGCAGCGATGACCTATGCCAGGACCAAGATGCCGTGGATCATCACCGCTGCGATCGTTGCCAATCTTGGCGTCCTCGGCTGGTTCAAATACGCCAACTTCCTCGCCTACAATATCGGCCTTGCGCTGGGGCGGCCGATGCCCGTGCTCGACATCGTGCTGCCGCTCGGCATCTCCTTCTTCACCTTCCACCACATCATGTATCTGGTCGATCTGCGCAAGGGAAAGGCGCCGACCTATTCGCTGAACCGCTACGCGCTTTACATCTCTTTCTTCCCGCAGGCGCTGGCCGGACCGTTGGTGCGCTGGTCGCAGGTGATGGAGCAGTTCGGCAAGAAGGTCTATGTGCCGGGCTGGCAGCGCCAGTTCTGCGTCGGCATCGCCTTCATCCTGATCGGGCTCGTCGAAAAGATCCTGCTTGGCGACCGTATTGCGCGGCTGATCGATCCGATCTATGCGCGGGCGCTCGAAGGGCCGGTGAGCAATGGCGACGCATGGCTGGCGCTCGCCTTCGGCATCCAGATCCTCTACGACTTCGCCGGCTATTCCGACATCGCGGTCGGGCTCGGCCTGTTGTTCGGCGTCAAGCTGCCGTACAATTTCGATGCGCCGTTCCGCTCCACCAGCATCCAGGATTTCTGGCAGCGCTGGCACATCACCTTGATGACATTCCTGCGCGAATATCTGTTCTTTCCGCTCGCCAACAAGCGCATGGTGCCGCGGCGCTTCTACCAACTGCAATATTTCGCGGTGATGGTGCTGACCATGGCGCTGTGCGGCCTCTGGCACGGCGCGAATTGGACCTTCGTGCTGTGGGGCACGCTGCATGGCTTGGCGCTGGTGGTCTGCTCGCTGTGGCGCCGCTACGGGCCGCGGCTGCCCGCGCTCGCCGGATGGGCGCTGACGGTGATCTTCGTGCTTCTGACCGGCGTGTTCTTCCGCGCCGGCACGCTCGATGCGGCGTTGAACATCTTCCACGGCCTCGCCGTTCCGCCCAATCTGTCGGAGGGGAAGCATCTGTGGCCGCTCGTCGTCGTTCCGCTGATGGCCTTCCTGCTGCCGGCGACCCAGGACATCGTCGAACGCGTGATGCAGCGGCCGCGACCCTGGCTCGGCGTAGTCGCCGGCCTCGGTCTGTTGGTCATCCTGATCTTGCTCGGAGAAGGGAACGTTCGTGGCTTCGCTTACTACCAGTTCTGACACGTCGCCCGAATGGAGCCGTTGTCTGGCCAACTGTGTCGGTACGCTGGTTGGCGGTTTGCTGCTGCTCTACGCGCTAATGATCCTGGTCGATCCCTATGACACCGGAAAATTCGGCTTTCTCGGCATCGACGGCGTCGACGATCGGAACACGCTCACGTCTGCGGCAAGCCGCGCGCGCGATCCGAATTTCGATTCCGCCATCATCGGCAATTCGACCGCGCAGATGCTTGAACCGACGGAGCTGTCGAAGGCGACCGGCCTGAACTTCGTGCAGCTCTACATGACTGGCGGCAATCCGCACGAGCAGCTCATGCTGCTCGATTTCTTCCTGCGACATCACAAGCGGGTGCGCGCACTGGTGTTCGTCGTTGATCCCTGGTGGTGCCATCACGTCCCCATCCAGTCGCCGCCGGGCACTTTCCCCGATTGGCTCTATGGAGAAAGCTCTCTCCCTTATGCGACACACCTGCTGTCATGGACGACGATCGAGCGCACGTTCCAACGGCTCTCAATCGGCCTCGGCTGGCATCAGCGCAGGGACCCCACCGGCTTTTTCAGCTACGAGGACATCTGGCTGCCCGGCACCTTCCGCGAAATCAGTCCGCCGCGCGATCCGCCGCCGGCCGCAACGGTCGCCGAGCGCGAGATGTTGCCCGACGTCGCGCGGCTCGATGCGGCGGTCAAGAAGCTTCCAGCCGAGACCAGCGTCGTCATCGTCGTGCCGCCGACCCTGCAAAGCAAGATGCCGCAGCCCGGCACGCCCGCTGCGGCCGACCGTGAGGCGTGCAACGCGGCTCTGAAGCGCGTCGTGGCCGGCCGGCCGAACAGCAATTTCATCAACTACCGCATCGACAACGCGCTGACCCGCGACCGCGCGAATTTTGCCGATTTCATCCACTACCGCCCGAGCATCGCCAGCAAGATACAGGAGGGCATCGTCGCCAGCATCCGCGATGGCGAAGCGGCGAAGATCGACTTCTGATGATCGTTCTTCTTGTCATGCCCCGCCACCGGGTCTCGCCTTCGGCGAGGCCGACGACAAGCTCCGGCGGGGGCATCCAGTAACCAGCGGCCTCTCGGCTCAAGCACTACTGCCTCTGGAATACTGGATCGTCCGGTCAAGCCGGACGATGACGGCAAGAGCGAGTCAATCCGCGTCGGCGGCGAGATCCTCGAACCGGCCTTCGGACCACAGCCGGCGCGCCAGGCTGCGCTGGATCTTGCCGCTGGTGGTCTTCGGCAGCGTGCCCGGCCGGATCAACACGATATGGCGCGCGAACAATTCGTGCTGGTCGGTGACGTGCTCGCGGATCAGGCCCTTCATCTCGGCGCCGTCGATCCGGTTGCGTTCGGTGCGCTCGACCTCCTGCACGACGACAAGCGTTTCGTCGCCGTGCTCGTCGCTGACGGAGAACGCCGCGCCGCAATTGGCCCGCAGCGCGGCATGTGCCGCCTGCACCGTCCGCTCGAGATCCTGCGGATAGTGGTTGATGCCGCGGACGATGATCAAGTCCTTGATCCGTCCGGTGATGAAGACTTCACCCGTCCGATCCAGGAAGCCGAGGTCGCCGGTGCGCAGCCAGCTCGCGCCGTCGTCATCGCCCGCGATGCGCGCGTGCAGGCCGGTCCGGGTCGCTTCCGGATTCTTCCAATAGGCGCCCGCGACGTTGGCACCGTTGACCCAGACCTCGCCGACCTGGTCCACGGGCAGGCGCGCGCAGGTGTCGGGATCGACGATCGCGATCCGCTCGCCTTCGAGCGCGCGGCCGCAGCCGACCAGCGTCTGGCTATCCGCCGCATCAGCCGGCGCTTCGGCCCGATGCGCCTGCAGCGCGGCGCGGCTAACGTCGCGCGTCACATGGCCGGCGCCGCGGCTGCCGCCGGAGATCAAGAGCGTCGCTTCCGCCATGCCATAGGCCGGGAACGCGGCGCGGGGATCGAAGCCGTGAGCGGCGAAGGTCTCGATGAATTGCTTGATCGTCTCGGCGTGCACCGGCTCGGCGCCGTTGAGCGCGATCTTCCAGGAGGAGAGATCGACGCCCTGCATCTGGTCGGCGCGATAGCGGCTGACGCAGAGGTCGTAGCCGAAATTCGGGCAGCAGGCGACCTCGGCGCGATAGTCGCTGATCGCGCGCAGCCAGTTGAGTGGGCGCTGGGTGAAGGCGTTCGGCGCCATCAGCACGCAGAGCGCTCCGACATAGAGCGCCTCCAGCGTGTTCAGGATCAGCCCCATGTCGTGGTAGAGCGGCACCCAATTGACATAGGTCGACTGCTCGGTGTTGCCGAGCGAGATGCGGATCATCTCGAGGTTGGCGAGCAGATTGCCGTGGCTGACGGCGACGCCCTTGGGCTCGGACGTCGAGCCCGAGGTGTATTGCAGGAAGGCGATATCCTCTCGCGCTGGAAGCGGCAGATCGGCCGCAGGCGGCGCCGGCGTCGTGTCGAGATCGACGGCCAGCCACTGCAGGCCTTCGCGCGAAAACCGCTCCTGCAGATCGCCGCGGATGGCGAAGGCCGAACTGGTGAGCGCGATTGCAGGTTCGCAATTGGCCATGATCGCGCCGCTGGAGTCGCGCGCACTCTGCCGCCGCGGCATCATCATCGGCACTGCGATCACACGCGCGATCAGGCAGCCGAAGAAGGCGACGACGAATTCGAGACCGGGCGGAAACACCAGCATCGCGCGATCGCCCGGCCGGGTGACTTCGCCAAGCCGCGCCGCCAGCGCGCGGGCAGCGTCATGCAGCTCGCGAAAGGTGAGGATGGCTTCCTCCGCCCCGCGGTCGGAGAGGAAGATGTAGGCGCGCGCATCGGGCTGCGTTTCCGCCCGCTTTGCCAGCAGCGCCACCAGCGAGGAAAACGTCTCCATCTTGGTGATATCCGGCGACGATTAGGGGTCAGGCAGCGGAGCGGGCTGCGAGCTTTTCAGCGAGGTAACGCGACAGCGCGTCGACGGTCGGATAGTCGTAGAAGTCGTCGGTCGAAAGCTCGAGGTCGAGCTTCTCCTCGAGTTCCATCATGACATAGACGACCATCGCCGAGTCGAGCCCGAGCCGGTTGAACTTGGTATCGGTCTTGATCCGGTCCTTGGCGATCCGCAGCACTTTCGCAAGCGAATCCACGCAAAAACCGGATATTTCTTCTTGTGTCATGGGAAATCCAGCGAAACAACTAGACACAATACGGACACGGCGGGCGTTGTCAATTTGGGCTCACGCAGGCGTGTTGATGAGGATCATGCACGATCCAGACGTGCAGGATCGCATTGGCGTAAAGCGGAGTTTCAGGGGAATGCGAGGCGTTCGCGCACAGGCAAAGATTAGGCATGGAAATTGGGCGCAGAAGAAAAAAGAGCGAGATGACGCAGCCATCCCGCTCTGTCGTGTCGACCAACTCGGCGCTGGTCAGTCCTGGTAGGTGAAGAACCCGCGCGGCCGCGGCGGATAGTAATAGCCTTGCGGCGCCGGCGCGTAGCGGTCGGAATATTGCTGCGGTTGTTGCGGTTGGCGATAATAGGTCTGCGTATCGTAGACGCGGCGGCTGCGCGGCGCCGGATACACCTGCGCATTGGAGCTGCCGTCGGCCGGATAGATGTAGCCATCGTCGGCACGGACCTGCGGCATTTGCTGCTGCTGTTGCGGTGTGATCATCACAGGATCGCCAGCGGCATCGCCAAATTGCTGCTCGTACTGCGGCGCGCGGCGGGCGACCGCGGTGTTGCCGCGTTTCGGATTCCGCGCGAGCGCCACCTGCGAGGAGCCGGTCAGCGTCACCGTGGCGTTGAGCACGCCTTGCTCCTGTACCAGGGCGTAGAGCGTGGCTGCATGTTCGCGCGACAATCGCACGCAGCCATGCGAGGCAGGGCTGCCGAGGCGGTTGACGGAATCGGTGCCGTGGATCGCGTGCCCGATCTTGGTGAAGAAGATCGAGTGCGGCATCGGCGCGTCGTCGAATTCCTTGGAGTAGTGGTCTTCCTCCATGCGGAAAGTGCGGAAGCTGCCGTTCGGCGTCTCGTAGGAGGGGATGCCGGTCGAGACCGGCCAGCGATACCGCTCAACGCCGTCGACCGCGACGGTCATCTGCTGGTTGTCCTTGTCGACGGTGATGGCGACTTTGGCCTGTGCGGCGCCGGCAAAAGCCAGCGTCAGGGCGGTGAAAGCAACGAGGAACGTACGCATCTTACTTTGGCCCTCCAGGCCTAACATTGCAGCGCCGCGGTTCTCCGTCCCCGGCAAGCACTATGCCCGGAATCCGGCTCGGGTTCCAGTAGCCCGGCCATGCATCGTTAATATAATGAGCGGCGCAAGCAAGGCGTCGTCGGAGAAATCCAACGCTGGCCTGCTGACTTTTTCGCGAGTGTGAGCACACGACTCGAATTCGTCACAGACGCGCAACCATTTGGCCGCAAGGGCGTTTCACACTCCCGCCTGACGGTACAATTTGCCGTGCATTTTTGGGAATTGTGATGAAGAAGACCAAGGTCAAGACGCTGGCGCTGCCTGATGTCACGCCGGCGCGGCTCGTGCTTGCGGCCGCCGCCATCATCCTTGCATTGCTTGCGATGCCTCATCTGGGACATGCCCAGGGTATCGTGCGCGGCGCGCACGAGGGAGCCTACGAGGGCAATCGGATCGCCGGTCCGGTCGGCGGCGTGGTTGGGGGGGCGGTTGGAGCCGGCGTCGGCGGTGCCGTGGGTGCGGTCAACGGCGTGCTCGGCCTGCCCAATCGCGGTTGGCACCGTGGCCATCGCTGCCGCGGCTACTACACCCGCTCCGGCC
The DNA here is from genome assembly GCF_059512425.1 of Bradyrhizobium sp. Leo78. Taxonomy (NCBI): domain Bacteria; kingdom Pseudomonadati; phylum Pseudomonadota; class Alphaproteobacteria; order Hyphomicrobiales; family Nitrobacteraceae; genus Bradyrhizobium; species Bradyrhizobium sp. Leo78. The sequence continues at coordinate 8,404 of NZ_JCAMOT010000006.1, read as the reverse complement.
ATTTCCGCTGCTATCGCTGATCGTCGTGAGGGACATCGTCATTCCGGGGCGCGCGTGAGCGCGAACTACGATGTGCACTTGCACATCGGAGAATCTCGCACCGCAATCTCTGGATTCCGGGTTCATGCTTCGCATGCCCCGAAATGACCGCGAGGCGATCAACGTTTGAGCCGGTAGCCCGTCCTGAAGATCCACCAGACGATTGCCAGGCAGGTGGCGAGGAAGCCCAGGGTCATGCCGAGGCTCAGGCCTACGCCGACATCGGCGATCCCATAGAAGCTCCAGCGGAAGCCGGAGATCAGGTAGACCACAGGGTTGAGCAGGGTGATGGTGCGCCAGCCCGAGGGCAGCATGTTCACGGAATAGAAGCTGCCGCCCAGGAACGTCAGCGGCGTCACCACCAGCATCGGGATCATCTGCAGCTTCTCGAATCCATCGGCCCAGATGCCGATAATGAAGCCGAACAGGCTGAAGGTGACGGCGGTCAGCACCAGGAAAGTCAGCATCCAGATCGGGTGATTGATGTGCAGCGGCACGAACAATCCGGCCGTCGCCATGATGATGAGCCCGAGGACGATCGATTTGGTCGCGGCCGCCCCGACATAGCCGATGATGATCTCGAAATAGGAGATCGGCGCCGAGAGGATTTCATAGATCGTGCCGACGAATTTCGGGAAATAGATGCCGAAGGATGCATTGGCGATGCTCTGCGTCAGCACCGACAGCATCACGAGCCCAGGCACGATGAAGGTGCCGTAGCTGACGCCTTCGACCTCCGTGATGCGCGAGCCGATCGCGGCGCCGAACACCACGAAATAAAGCGAGGTCGACACCACAGGCGAGACGATGCTCTGCAACAGCGTGCGCCAGGTGCGCGCCATTTCGAACAAATAGATTGCGCGGATCGCTCGATAGTTCATGGCGCTCTCACCAGGCTGACGAAGATGTCTTCGAGCGAAGACTGGCTGGTCTCGAGGTCGGAGAAACGGATCCCGGCATTGCGAAGATCGCCGAGCAGGCTGGTGATGCCGGTGCGCTCGCCCGCGGTGTCGTAATCGTAGACCAGCTCGGTGCCGCCTTCCGACAGCACGAGATGATAGGGCGCTAGCGCCGGCGGAACGGCGTCGATCCTGTGCGCCAGATGCAGCTTGAGCTGCTTCCTGCCGAGCTTCTCCATCAGCTTGGCCTTGTCCTCGACCAGGATGATCTCGCCCTTGTTGATGACGCCGATGCGGTCGGCCATCTCCTCGGCTTCCTCGATGTAATGCGTGGTCAGGATGATGGTGACGCCGGCATCCCGCAGCGTCCGCACGACCTCCCACATGCCCTTGCGCAGCTCGACGTCGACGCCGGCGGTCGGCTCGTCCAGGAACAGTATCTGCGGCTCGTGCGACAGCGCCTTTGCGATCATCACGCGGCGCTTCATGCCGCCCGACAGCGTGATGATCTTGGAATCCTTCTTCTCCCACAGCGAGAGATCCTTCAGCACCTTCTCGATATGAGCGGGATTCTTCGGTTTGCCGAACAGGCCGCGGCTGAAGCTCACGGTCGCCCATACCGATTCGAAGGAATCGGTGTGCAGTTCCTGCGGCACGAGGCCGATCATCGAGCGTGCGGCGCGGTAGGACTTGATGATGTCGTGGCCGTCGACCGAGACATTGCCTTCACTCGGATTGGCGATGCCGCAGATGATGCTGATCAGCGTCGTCTTGCCGGCGCCGTTCGGCCCGAGCAGGGCAAAAATCTCGCCGCGCCGGATATCGAGATTGATGTTGTTCAGCGCCTTGAAGCCGGAGCCGTAGACCTTCGAAAGATTGGAAACGGAAATGATCGGCGACATGGCTGGTGGTGACGAGCTGGCAGGAAATGTGACAGGGAACGCGACGTTGCGCCGCGCGAGAGGAGGGGCGGCGAATACATAGGTACACTTGGCGGGTTCTGCAATCCGTCGAAACGACGATCAGTTCACTCCGCCGCGTGAGCGCGCGCGGGTAGTTCAATCAGGGCGACCATGTAGGTCTTTATGTCGTTCGCGATCTCCGGATCGGCCCTCAGTTCGGTCAGTGTTCGCGGATGCGGCAGCGACTTGCCGTCATTTTCAAGGCTTTCCGCATAGAGCTGCAAAGCCTCCGGCGCATTGCGCAAGGCTTCATCGATATCATCCCCGCCGGAAGTGCAGCCGGGCAGATCCGGAAACCAGACACCAACACTGTGCTCAGGTCCGGCGTCCTCAACAATCGCGACGTAGTGAGCCATGGCTAACCTCAATCGGGCTTCCACCCTGCACCTTTATAGATGGCGCGCACCAATCCTTTCCCCAAAGTCCTTCTTCGGGTGCGGAATGACCAGCGTTTCGCCGGATATGGGATTCTTGAACACGTGGTGCGAACCGGTAACGCGAACAAGTACCCATCCTTCCCGCTCCAGGCGGCGTATGATCTCGCGGCTGTTGGTCAACATGAAAACCCTCTGTGGATCATGTAGACCCTACGGCCTGTCAGCCGGCATTAAGTGCGCAACCCGCAGGACACTCTCCTACACCCGCTCCACGAAACTATCGACCACCTTTTTCTCACCGGCTTTCTCGAAAGCGATCGTGAGCTTGTTGCCGTCGATCTTCACCACATGGCCGTAACCGAATTTCTGGTGGAATACGCGGTCATCGAGCGAGAATTCCGAAACGGTCCCGGTGGATTTCGCGACCAGTTCGCCTTCGATCACCACGGGGGCGCGCTTGTTGCGGCCGAAGCCGCCGAAGGGCGATTGCTCCTCGTCGAATCCGCCGCGCGAGCCGCCGCCGCGGTTCTGGTTGCGGGCGCGGTTGGCCTGGGCGCGTTGCCAGCCCGGTGTTGTATAGCTCGAGCCGAAGGCTTCGACATTGTCGAAGCGCGAGGGGCCGTAGCCGCCGGCGCCGCCCCAGCCGGAGCCGCCCTTGGATTCCGTGATCTCGACATTATGCGCCGGCAGTTCGTCGAGGAAGCGCGACGGGATCGTGGTCGACCAGGTGCCGTGGATGCGGCGGTTGGTGGCGAAATAGATTTTCGCGCGGCGCCGGGCGCGCGTCAGCCCGACATGGGCGAGGCGGCGCTCTTCCTCGAGGCCCGCGCGGCCCTGCTCGTCGAGCGTGCGCTGGCTTGGAAACAGGCCCTCCTCCCAGCCGGGCAGGAAGACGTTGTCGAACTCCAGGCCCTTCGCTGAGTGCAGCGTCATCAGCGACACCGCTTCGTCGCCGGCTTCGCCGTCGCGGTCCATCACCAGCGAGATGTGCTCGAGGAAGCCTTGCAGGTTCTCGAACTCCTCCATCGAGCGGATGAGCTCCTTGAGATTGTCGAGCCTGCCGGCGGCGTCCGCCGAGCGGTCCTTCTGCCACATCTCGGTGTAGCCGCTCTCGTCGAGCACGATCTCGGCCAATTCCGTGTGCGAGGTCACCTCGCTCTGCGCCCGCCAGCGGTCGAATTGCTGCACGACACCGCGCAAGCTCCCGCGCGCTTTCGGTTTCAATTCGTCGGTCTCCGCGACGGCGCGCGCTGCCTCGAACAGCGGAATGCGGCGCTTGCGGGCGTGATCGTGCAGGAGCTGCACGGTGGCATCGCCAAGTCCGCGCTTCGGCACATTGATGATGCGCTCGAAGGCGAGATCGTCGGCCGGCGAGTTGATCGTGCGCAGGTAAGCCAGCGCGTCGCGGATTTCGGCACGCTCATAGAAGCGCGGGCCGCCGATCACGCGATATTGCAGGCCGAGCGTGACGAAGCGGTCTTCGAACTCGCGCATCTGGAACGAGGCGCGCACCAGGATCGCGATCTCGTTCAAATTCTCGCCGGCGCGCTGCAGATCCTCGATCTCCTCGCCGATCCCGCGCGCTTCCTCTTCCGAATCCCAGGAACCGGTGACGGTGACCTTTTCGCCATCCTGGTCCTCGGTGCGCAGGGTCTTGCCGAGCCGGCCTTCATTGTGCGCGATCAGATGCGAGGCGGCGGCGAGGATATGGCCGGTCGAGCGGTAGTTGCGCTCGAGCCGAATGACTTTGGCGCCGGGAAAATCGTGCTCGAAGCGCAGGATGTTGTCGACCTCGGCGCCGCGCCAGCCGTAGATCGACTGATCGTCGTCGCCGACGCAACAGATGTTCTTGGGTGGGGAAGTGGGTGCCGCAGCCGCATCTTCGTCATCACCGGGCCGACGCGCAGCGTCGTGACCCGGTGATCCATCTTGTGAAGACGCGATGGATTGCCGGGTCAAGCCCGGCAATGACGACTGGGGCGACGGCGCCTGCGAGAGCAGCCGCAGCCAAAGATACTGCGCGACGTTGGTGTCCTGATATTCGTCGACCAGGATGAACTTGAAGCGGCTCTGGTATTGCCTCAGCACATCCGGGTTCTCGCGGAACAGGCGGATGTTCTCGAGCAAGAGATCGCCGAAATCGGCGGCGTTGAGGATCTTCAGCCGTTCCTGATAGCTCGCATAGAGCTTGCCGCCCTTGCCGTTGGCGAAGCTCGCGGCTTCGCCGGCTGGCACCTGCGACGGCGTCAGGCCGCGGTTCTTCCAGGTGTCGATCAGTCCGGCCAGCATGCGCGCCGGCCAGCGCTTGTCGTCGATGTTCTCCGCCTGCAGCAGTTGCTTCAACAGCCGCACCTGGTCGTCGACATCGAGCACGGTGAAGTTGGATTTGAGCTGCACCAGCTCGGCATGGATGCGCAGGATGCGGCCGGCGATCGAGTGGAAGGTGCCGAGCCACGGCATGCCTTCGACCGCCTGGCCCAGCATCTGGCCGAGCCGCAGCTTCATCTCGCGCGCCGCCTTGTTGGTGAAGGTCACCGACAGGATCTCGTGCGGCCGCGCGCGGCCCTGGCTCAGGATATGGGCGATGCGGGTGGTCAAGACCCGCGTCTTGCCAGTGCCGGCGCCGGCTAGAACCAGCACAGGACCGTCCAGCGTCTCCACTGCCTCGCGCTGCTCCGGATTGAGCCCTGCGAGATATTGCGGGCCTGCTGCCGCACGGGCGCGCGCAGCGATGCCGCCGGGCACGGGTGAGGCCGCCGGAGCAGGGGCATGTGGCAGGGGCTTGCGCAGATCAGTCAATAACGAAGTCCTTGATTCTCAAGTCGATAACATGGCATTCGCGCCGCCGATTTGCGAGGGCAGCATGGCCAATAAAAGGCGCCTTTCGGCGTGCCACGGGCGTCGCCAAAACGCCAGCCGGGATCGCAATAGTTTCATCAAGATTCGATTGACTGGCGGGCGCGTGGGCTTGCCAAAATGCGAATCTCAACTCAAGATTGTTGAGTTCGTTGGCTTGCATCTCTGGGGGAGACGTCATGGCAAGGAACGATACTCCGAAGGAACTGCTTGACGCGCTCAACCTGGTCAGCGGCGAGAAGGGCGCCCGGCCGGAATCCCTGGGGCTGCTCGAGGCAAGGCATGTTGAGCGCGTGCGGACCATCTTCGAAGATCCCAACATCATCGGCATCGGAATTGCGGACAAGATCACCGAGAAGAAAGACACCGGCGAACTGAGCGTCTGCTTCTACGTCGAAAAGAAGGTCGCCAAGAGCCGGATGAAGAGCCAGAAGATGATCCCTCCCGTTCTGAGTGTGCCGGGTCGCAAGGCGGTATTCACCGATGTCCAGGCGATCGGAAGGGTTCGGCCCCAGGTCAACAAGCAGAGGTCGCCGCTGCTCAGCGGCTATAGCATCGGAAATCTGACGGATACGGGAACCCTTGGGGCTATCGTCAAGAAGGGGAAGAAGCTGTTCGTGCTCAGCAATTCCCACGTGCTTGCCAAGAGCGGATTGGGCAAGGTCGGCGACAAGATCGTCTTTCCCGGCGAGTCAGACAATGGCGGCAGGGATCAGGTCGTCGCGACATTATCCGCTATCCTGAAGTTCAAGACCGGTGACGATTTTCTCAACCGCGTGGATGCGGCTCTCGCCGAGATCGATCAGGACTTTCTCGACAAGATCGATTTTTCCATACGCGGAGCGGCTTCTCCCTTTGCGACCACCAATCCGGTGCGCGGGATGAAGATCGTCACGCGCGGACGGACGTCGGAAGATGCCGATGGCGAAGTCCAGGACGTCCACTTCAGGATCGTCATGCCCTATCCGGGCGTCGGCAAGATCGGCTTCCTGGACCAGGTGAAGTGCACGCATTATTCGAGGCCTGGCGATTCCGGCGCAATCATCGTCGACAAGGCAAGCAAGAAGATCGTCGGTCTGCACTTTGCCGGGTCGGGTAGCGCGAGTATCTTTAATCCGATTGCCGAGGTCATGAAGGCGCTGAAGTTCCGCTTCGTGAAAGCATGAGAAGCGGACCGGCCATGCGGATTGGTGATGGCGAACGAGCAACAGGCCAACAAGGCGCGCGAACTCAACAGTCGCGAGCTGCTGAAATGCGGCGCCCACGCCATCGGCGTGGAGGCGGGGAAGGATCACGGCAAGCGCGGCTGGGTCGTCGTCGCGCATGTCGCTCCGGAAGCCAACGTGACGCTGCCTCCCGCGCTGACCGTCGCGACGGAAAAGGGCGACGTCCAGGTGCCGCTGGTCTGCGTCAGGAGCGAGCCTTTCAAACCGGAATGATTCTCGCAAACATGGGGGCATAAAATGCCGAGCTTCGTATTGCGCCAATCGATGCTCAAGCATCGTGGGCCGTTTCTTGCCGAACCGCAGAGCGTTCGGGCCGAAGGCGATCGCGTGGTGCCGGTGCGGACCGACGTCTTCATGCCGGAAATGGTTCCGCGCAACTGCGATCTCGAAGCATACGAGAAGATCAAGGTTCCCGCGGTCGACGTCGATCAGGAAATCATCGCCTATTGCTCGCCGGATTCGACTTTCGCGGTGACCAAGAAGCTCTTTGACAATGCGAAGAAGTCGATCCTGATCGGCATCTATGACTTTTCCGCCGAGTATATCAAGCAGCTCGTGCTGGATGCGCTCGCGCGCGGCGTCAAGGTCAAGCTCATGCTCGATATCGACAGCAAGGACGAGCAGGAGCTGTTCGACGACCTGAACGATGCGGGGGTCGACGGCGTGCCGGCGCCATCGTGCGCCAGTCATCGGGTGCACTTCTTCAGCTCGTCGCACGAGAAGGTGATCGTCATCGATGGCGAATGGTGCATCGTGCAGAGCGGCAACTACAGCGAGAACAGCATACCCCTCAATGTGAAGGACGGCGGCGATCCGGCGCACTTCCGGCCCGGCAATCGTGATACCGGCCTGGCGATCCGCTCCAGGAAACTGTCGAAGTTCTTCACCGGCATTCTCGAAAGCGACATGAATCTCGAGCTGACGGGACCGGAAGCGCTGGCTCAGGCCATTGCTGCGGCCAACGCTTTCATGATCGAGCGGGCGCCGACGAAGATCCCCGCCAAGCTGTTTCCGAGCAAGACTTTCAAGCTCACCAAACCGCTTGCCGTTCAGCCGGTCCTCAGTCCGGACAACTACATGCAGGTGATCCCGGGGAAGCTTCGGGCGGCAAAGAAGTCGATACTGATCGAGCAGCAATATGTCCGTGGCAAGCAGCCCGACATCCAGAAATTGCTGACGGCAATTGCGGACGCGCGAAAGCAGAACAAGAAGCTCGATATCCGCATCATCCTCGGCAAGGTTTTCGGCAAGAAGGATCTCGACGCCGAGAAGAAAAACCTGGCGCTGCTAAAGCAGCAGTTCGGCCTCGTGGCCGGCAAGAACGTACGATACATCGATACGACCCGCTTCGTGCATTGCCATAACAAGATGATCCTGGTCGATGGCCAGGATGTCCTGGTCAGTTCGCAGAACTGGTCAGATTCCGCCGTCTCCAAGAATCGCGAGGCCGGCGTGTGGCTCTCTCATCCGGGCATCTGCGATTACTTCACGCAGATATTCGAGAGCGATTGGAAGACTGCGCGCAACGCGCCGACAGCTCCCGCGGACGAGATCGTCGAGCCCGAGTCGCTGCGCGCCGGCGGATACGTCAGGGTCGCTCCCGCCGACTATCAGGAGGTGTGACAGCAGCAGCGAAGGCCTGACCCGGCTGCATCCAATGCGCGGTTTTGTTCCGTGAGCAGCGGCAAATTTCGCTGTTTTCCGGCCCGGAACCTTCGTTTTGGGGGCGGATTGTTTCCTCAAGTTTGGTGCGATGATCGATCGCGCCGGTGGAAACGGAAAGCAGAGGGTTTGGCCATGTTAGGCTGGGTTGTAACGTTCTTGATCATCGCGTTGATCGCGGGTGTCCTGGGCTTCGGCGGCATCGCCGGCGTCTCCATCGAGATCGCCAAAGCGATCTTCTTCATCGCCATCATCCTGTTCCTGATCTCGGCAGTGGTCGGCCTGGTGCGTGGCCGCTCCAGGGTCTAAAGCGTGATGGCATTAGGTTCGATAACCTGAATTTTCGAGATAGTTCGCGCATTCTTCAGAGGTGAATGCTGGCA